>NZ_JAHNZW010000004.1:0-375452 GCF_026931025.1 Sporosarcina sp. G11-34
CAAGAAACTTCTTATTCCATGAAGAAATCATAGGTGGATTCGTTAGGCCGAAGTGAAGTGCCGTTTCTGTCAGCGAAGCGCCTGTCCTTTTTATAAAGCTTAGTACATCGAGCTTGAATTGAACAGAATAAACTTCGTTACTTTCCTTCCTAAATAATCCTTCTACACCATACTCCTTGTATACTAGTACCCAATTTCTGATCTGTGTAGTGGATTTTATTTTATATTTTTCAGCTAACCGTTTATATCCAAGTAGTCCCGCTAGATATTCACGCACAATTATTACTTTAAATTCGTCACTATATTTGGCCATAATAAAACACCCCAAAAGTTAGTTTTTAACTCTAACTTTTGGGGTGCACTACACAAGGACCATGCTTTTTTCGTATTGCTATGAAACAGATTGGTACTCGGAAAATTTGTCTTTGTTCTTAAATCACAAACTGATCTTTCTGACGATGTTCGAAGCCCGTCTTCCAGTTTGATGGACCTAGCTGCCGTCTTAAGCCTTTTTGGCAAGGAAGTTACAAAATACTGTTCGTAACATTTTCCTTCCGCAGTTGGTCTTAACGTGCACTTACACAAAAAATTACCTTTTACTACTAGTTGTCGCTTGTTCTAGGAGAAACGTTGAAGCTTTAGTTCTCGACGAGATTTCTTATCGCCAGTAATGCAAATTTTCCGCCAAGGCTGTGCATTTCTACGTAAGAAGTTCACTGAAGGCTGCTCGTCTAGCAGTTTCCACCTTACGTAATTTCGCCTTGTACTTACTATATACCCCGACATTTTTAAGTTAAACCTCTTTCTCGAAAATTAATAAAAACTTTTTATTTTTTTACCAATGGTTCTGATACCATTCGAACCATTTTTTCACCATTACCTTTCCTACTTCACAAGGTAATGTTTCCTCAATATGAGAATTTGGAACTATAAAACGGGCAGATTAATAAGTAAAACGACGAGAAAGAAGGCTACTTCTAAGTAGAAGGGATCTATTCTTGAATTACCTCTTTTTCTAAGAACAGATATATGATAAGATTCAGAATATAGAGATATTTCCCTGCGCTGGTTGATTCACAATAAATGAAAACGGATACATTCAGTGTTGAGATAGAAATAAAGGGGAATTTAAAAAGGGAGGAAAAGGGAATGACAAAAGAAACAGTGGTAGCACCAAATGAGAATAAGTTTGCCAATTATCCACAGCAGCCTCATGGTGGAAAATTGATTGATAAGGTGATAACAGGAAAAGAGCTAGAAGAGGCATTAGTTAGGGCCGAGCAATTACCTAAAATTATGGTGGACATGGAAGCAGTGATTACGCTTGAAATGATTGCCACAGGGGTTCTGTCTCCAAACGAAGGGTTTATGAATGAAGTTGACTATAAGTCTGTCCTGACGAAAGGTCGGCTAGATAACGGAATCATTTGGCCGGTTCCGTTAAGTTTCGCCCCGACTGGTAAGCGAAATCAGGAAATTGTTAAGACACTTTCCGTTGGCGATGAAGTAGCGCTTGTGGATGAAAGTAATAAGCCAGTTGCGATACTTAATTTGAATGATGTTTTCCATTACGATAAAGAGTATCGCGCTATACATCTTTTTGGTACGACAGACCGAAATCATCCAGGAGTAGACTCGATATACAGGCGAATGGGGGATATCGCTTTAGGCGGGCCTATTCAGTTGCTAAGACGTGTAGATTGGGGACCGTTTGAGAAACTAAGGTTAGAACCAAAAGATACGTGGCATGAGTTTTATGAGGAAAAAAAGTTCCGATCTGCGGCTGGATTTATCACGGGGGCGAACCCTTTACATAGGGGGCACGAATATATTCATAAGAACGCTTTAGAAGAGATTGACGGTTTGTTACTTCAGCCTTTGGTCGAAATGGCTAAACGCGAATATACCCGTCATGAGTTTCGTATGCTATCGTATCGCACCGTGTTAGATACGTATTATCCAAAAGGAAGGTCGATTCTAGCTCCTCTCCGGGTAACGTATATTTTCGCGGGACCTCGGGAAACGGTTTTACATGCGCTAATTATGAAAAACTATGGTTGTACGCATGCGCTAATTGGCCGAGATCATGCGGGAATAGGCGATTATTACGACAAGTATGCGAGTCATAGTATATTTGATGAGTTTGATCCAGCGGAACTTGGGATTGATATTCGGCTATTTCATGAAGTCTTTTATTGTACACGTTGTGATAGCCCGGCGACTGGTCAGTCTTGTCCGCATGATGAACAATTTAGAATTAACATCTCTGGTACAGGTATTCGGGAAATGCTTCGTCACGGAATTATGCCACCGAAAGAAATTGTGCGTCCGGAATCAGCCAGAATTGCTATGCAGGGAGTTCAACCTAAAGGGCTTGATGAGAACTATGAAGCCATTTCACCGGTAGGAAAAACAATCAAAAGTATATTCCCGTTCTATTTAGAAAGAATGAGACTTGGTGGGCGAAAACGTATCGCGCCTTTAACAGTTGAAGAACTTACGAATCTTGACTTGGAGGCGGCGAATTTAGATGTCCGTTCCAATGCGGATCGTATTTACCGTGAAATATTTGAAGAATTTAGTAGTATAGGTGATACGAACCGGAATCTTCAGCCGGAGTGGATAACAGATGCCCGGGAGGCAGCGCGGAACCAACAAGCAATGGTTATCCAAGACTTGGAGGAAAAAATAGGACAAGCACCAATCGTCGCATCCGATGAATTCATGTACCAAGATAAGGAAGAGTCTGAGCGGGAGTTGGAAGTAGCTAAAAAGATTCTTAAGGATATGCCTCAGGCACTTCGTGCGGATGACTTGGAATATCGAACTTGGAACCTTTTACCATACAAACGTTACCGGGGCAGTGATGAACCGGATCAGAGTAAGAAAGAATCGGACTCATAACTCTTTAAAACTTCAAAACTAAAAATAGTCAAGGGGATAACAACCTTTTGACTATTTTCGTTTTCTACTTTTAGTTAGTTCACCATAAAGGATCAGTGAGTGAATCTTTCTCCTGAAGGTCCATAAAATAAGGACTTAAATTACACATGATATACGTTGTACAAGAGGCATGGACAACAATCCCAAGCAGGAAATGATCAAATAGATAAGGTACAAAGACCATGAAAGGCATAAATAGACCAAGCATAACTCCTTTTGAGAATGATTTTTTCGTTCGGTACTGTTTTTGATCACAGTAAGGACATGTCAATGCTGTGTTTTTCATGCTTTGCTTGAAAGCTTCTCGATAGGACCATTCTTCACCACAATGCACACAAACGGGTAAGCCTTTTCCACCTTTTTGAAGGCGTCTCTTTATCAAGGTTCGTAAAATAATAAAAAAGCTAATGTAGAGTACCGTTTTTGAAACGTCATTATGAAGTATAGACCAAATCGGAGTTGTTCCAGATTCAATAGGTGCTGCACTTTGTGATTTACTTACGGAATCATCCTGTTGCCATAGTAAATAACTGAAGCCGAGTGCGAAAACTGTGAAAGTCACAAGCACAAATCGATACTGCCAGTGGATGCGCCTCTTTTGGCTATAATTTTTCGCTTTTGCCTTCATTGCGATTCGCTGTTTTGTTTCTTTGGATAAGGATACAGATTGTAACTCACGATTTAAATCTTTCTTAAATTGATTCATGGCGTAGTTCCTCCCATTCATAATCAATTATCCGATTCTTTAATTGTTTCCGTGCACGCTGTAATCTAGTTCTTATCGTCGCTTCCGGACAAGTTAATAATTTTGCTATTTCCACAGTTGTCATTTCCTCAAAATAATAAAGGATGAGAACTTCGCGATAAATTATAGATAATGTAAATAAGGCCTCCACTAATTCCTGCTTCTCCGATTTCTTAAGCATTGCACGCTCAGGTGTATGATTTGTACTTTTACCTGTAATTTTCTCAAACAGTATAATTCTCCTGTTTTTCCAGCTTCGTAAATAATCATGGCTTCGATTAACTACCATTTTCACTAAATATGTTCTAAGTGATGCATCACCCCTGTACTGCTCCTGTTTTTCATAAAAGGCAATGAACACGTCTTGCACGATATCTTCCGCGGTTGCATTATTTTTCACATACAAATAGGCGACACGCAATAAATAATCGCCATGCTCGGCAATGATACCTTTAATATTCGCCACAAGCTCACCTACCTTCATCCTACTGACGGAACCCAAACCTTTTCCGATTCACTTTTCTTAAATTTATTTATCATGTACTACTATTCTAGTACTTCTTAGATAACGACTACTAGTAATTGTACCGTACTTCTCTAAGACTAATAGCTTATAAACGAAAGACGTGTCCGAACTATTGGACGCGTTTTTTCATAATAGTTAGTTGACAATTTTCAGTTAATGTTTTATGGTGTGTATATCGATATGCACACCATCACTTACAAAGGAGAGAGTTGATTGAAAAATTGGAAGCAAGCATTTTTATTAGCAAAATTTGAACTAAGGCACTCAAAGTTTGCACTTCTTACACTAGGTATACTTTTAATTCTATACGTGTACTTTATCGCCGATTCGGCATCGGCCTATTTGGGGGAAGGATATGTGTTATTCGATCCATTTTTTCTAATCGTCATTGGATTGACTCCAGTTTGGGTAAGACCAAAAGACTTTCAACTGCAAAAGATAGCAAATGGTTTACAGGTGAACCCCTATTTTGTGACATTACACCAATTGCCCATACCGAAAGAGGTTCTTATTAAAAATCGATTGGCCATTTACTATATGTATTCTGTTCCTTTCAATACATTGTTTTTCACACTCATCTATGTATTTTCAGATGCAATCCAGTCGATGTTGACATTGCCCCAATATGCAGCTTTTTCGTTTATCTGGATTTCCTTCGGTATTTATTGGGGATCGGTCTATGCGGTGACTGATGTAGGTGAAGCTACTAAAAAGAGTACATTTAAATCGTATGTCTATATGTTTCTCTTTCTCGTACCAATTGTTGTTGGGATGGTCATACTACACAAATATTCAGGGCATGGAGTCATTTATTGGTCAATGATCCTTGCAAAACAGTGGCCGCTTTTAGCCTCGATACTTTCTGTAATTGCTACTTATATAAGTACGATTTATTGGATCCGCTATGCGCATAAAATTATGAAAAGAATTGATTACTCGAACTAAATCGTTAGAAAGAGGGGAGTGTGTACGATGGAACTTCCGATTCAGTTATCAAAGGATTCCCGGGAACCGATTTACTTTCAAATCGAAGAGCAAATCAAAGCATTGATTGCGAGTGGGCAGTTGGGTGCGGGGGCGATGCTTCCTTCAATTCGCGCGCTTTCGAAAGACCTGGAAGTAAGTATCATCACGACGAGACGAGTGTATCAAAATTTAGAACAGCAGGGATTTATTCATTCAGCGCAAGGAAAGGGATCCTATGTCGCAGAAATAGAAGAAGGATTAAAAAAGGATGTAAAAGAGGCAGCTGTTCAACTCGTATTTGAAACCGCAATCGAAACCGCATTACGTCACGATTATTCAACGGAACAAGTGAAGGTTATTTTTGCAGATTTAATGAAACAGTATGAAGCGAAAGGAGAATAAGCAAATGAATGATGCAGTAACAATGAGCAACGTACATAAAACGGTGGATGATTTTCAATTGAAATCGATTAACTTGGAAATTGAAAGAGGAACAATATCTGCCCTAATTGGGAAGAATGGGGCTGGAAAAAGTACGCTTATAAAAATGATTATGAATTTAATGAAATCAGACGAAGGGGACATTCAGCTACTCGGCCAGTCCGTGTCGACAGAGGATGAGTCGTGGAAAACGAACATAGCCTATTTGCCACAAAAGCTGCCACTTACCGTTCCTTTTACGGGCCATGAAATGAAAGAATTAATCTTACAGTGGTACCCATCTTGGGATGAACACTACTTTCAAGAAATCGTATCGTTATTTGGTGTTGATCTTTCCAAAAAGATGAAGAAGCTATCACCGGGCGTCCAGCAACAACTCAACTTAGCACTCGTGCTTGCTAGAAATACCCCAGTGCTTATTCTAGATGAACCAACCGCACATCTCGATATACCGTCCAAGCAAATTTTGAATAATTTACTCATAGAGTGGATGGATAAGGGGGAAAGAACAATCATTCTAGCGACACATCAAATCGAGGATATACAGAAACTAGCGGACTATCTCGTTGTTTTGAAAGGTGGCAAGATTCGTGGCCAGTTTGAAAAAGAAGAACTAACGGATATGTATAAACGTTACTGGTTTTCACAACCGTTGGAGTGCGCGGCAGTACCTGGTGAAGTAGAGAGAAAAGAACATTCACTTACGACAAAGTGTCCAATAGAAGCAGAAGATTTTCTTCTTCAAGAAAATATACGTTGGACAAATGTGCAAACCGTAGCGTTGGATGAAATTATAACGATGCTATTAGTGTAATGAAAGGGGAAAAGATGATGACTAATGTATTGACAGTGAAGCGTATAGGGAAATCATTCAAATCAAAACAGATCATCAAAAATATTTCGTTTGACGTGCGTAAAGGGGAAATCATGGCGATTTTAGGTCCAAATGGCGCGGGTAAGTCAACGACAATCCGCAATGTTATGGGCATCATGTACCCAGACGAAGGAACGATTGAGTTTAATGGATATGCGGAAAATGAGATTCCACGGCGGAAGATCGGCTATTTACCGGAAGAACGTGGTTTGTACAAAAATGTCAAAGTGATGGATATGATTTTATATTTGGCGGATTTGAAAGATTATCCGAAAAAGAAAGCAAAAGAGCGTGCACTCGCCTATTTAAAGAAATTCGGTCTGGAAGGTAAGGACAAAGTTTCTGTCGAGGAATTATCGAAAGGGATGGGGCAAAAAGTACAATTCATCGCTTCGATTATTCATGAGCCAGAATTGCTCATTTTAGATGAGCCGTTTTCGGGGCTGGATCCGGTCAGTCAGGAAACGTTCAAACAGGAAATCCGTGAACTTGCAAACAACGGGACAGCGATTCTTTTATCGTCTCACCAGATGAATGTTGTCGAGGAATTATGTGACCGATTATTTATGATTCATCGTGGTGAAAAAGTCATCTATGGTGCGATGGAAGAAGTGAAAAACGAATATGCCAATTTTAAATGTACGATTAAAGGTCAAAATACACGTGCTTTAATGGAAATGATTCCGGACGTGCTACGTATCGAGCAAAACGGAGATCTAACGGTGCTTTACTTAACCCAAGATGTCATTGTCCCGTCATGGTTAAAGAACTTACCAGAACAACTGACGATTCAGGAATTGTCAATTGACCGAATTTCACTTCATGAGATTTTCATAGATATTGCGACAGACCAACATCACTTATGGGAAGGAGGCGGAAATGATGCGGAATAGTTTAAAAGTGGCGAAATGGGAAATAAAGCGTAATATGACGAATAAATCGTTCATCATTTCATTGCTTAGTACACCGGTTATCTTTTTGGCATTCTTTTTTATCCCGATGCTATTCAACAAATCAGACTCAGGTGACAATGCGAATGTGGATGTTTATGTGTACGATGAATTGGGTGTTTGGAATGAACTACAAAAGGTAGTTGACGAGTTAGGCCTATCGAATTGGACGTTAATAAAGGCTGAAACCGGGGAAGTGGAAATGCAAAGTGACTTGCTCGATATGGAGCAGAGCGTTTATCTCGCTATGACAGAAAAAGCACTTGAACAAGGCCAAGTAAAGATGTATATGACGGACGATATGGATGAGCATTTTCCATTTGAAGCAACAATACTGGAAGAGCCACTTCGCCAGTTACAAATGGATAGACTTGGTCTAACGGATGCACAAAAAAAAGCCGTTGCGAAGCACATATCTATTGTTGCAGTTGATTCGGAAGTATTGGAGACAGAAGAAATTGCTATGGATGAAGCCGATCCGCTAAAACGGATGATCCCTGGTGCATTCGCTGGAATTATTCTTTTCTCCATTGTGATGACGGGGATGATGATATTCCAATCCGCCTCACAGGAAAAGAAAGAGAAAGTTGCTGAAATCATTTTGTCTTCATTAACACCAACGGAATTGATGCAAGGAAAGATTATTGGTTACTTTGTTCTTGGTATTACACAAGTAGTCGTCTGGCTCGTCGTTGCGATTCCGGCTGTTGTGTGGCGCTTTGACTTTCCACTTCTTGAATACTTACTCGTTCCTGAATTATTTCTTTTATTATTCATAGCATTCGCGGGTTATCTGCTGTTTGCTGCAATCTTTGTTGGTATTGGAGCAACAGTGGAAGACATGACTGCAACGAGCAATTTCCAAGGGATAGTCATAATGCTTCCGTTCCTGCCAGTAATCCTCATCGGTCCAATACTTGCGGATCCGAGCGGGCTCATTGCACAAATCGGGTCATTCATCCCAATAACTGCCCCGGCAGTTTTACTCGTTCGCTTATCTATTCTCGATGAGTGGCCGTGGATGGAAATTGGTATCGCAGTCGCCGTGTTAGTTTTCAGTATTTGGCTCTTTATGAAACTGGCTGGGAAGATTTTCAACATGGGTATAATGATGTACGGTAAAAATGCCACACCGAAAGAAATTTGGAAATCGATGTGGGCTTGAATTGAAAAAAATGAAAAAAGGATGCAATCCCTATTGTGTAGAAGTTGCATCCTCTTAACTTTTCCGAATAAAAATACTATTCCACCTAATAGTTTGCATATAACTGTGAATTATGTAAACTATTAGATGGGTTACTATTATATTAGGAGGTAGAAAAATGAATAAAGACAAAGTAGTTTTTATTACAGGTGCAGCAAGTGGAATCGGTTATGAGATTGGGATTGGGTTTGCAAAAGAGGGTGCAAAAGTCGCTTTTTCTGATCTTAATGAAGAAAAGCTGAACGAAGTAGTAAACGCATTAATTGCTGAAGGGTATGATTGTTTAGGCGTTAAATGCGATGTAACGAAAGAAGAAGACATTCAACAAGCAATTGATAAAACGGTTGAGCGATACGGTAGAATCGATGTATTGGTGAACAATGCGGGTATGCAACACGTTGCTTTAATAGAAGATTTCCCTACCGAAAGATTCGAACTGATGACGAAGATTATGCTGGTCGCACCGTTTATGGCGATTAAATATGTGATGCCAATGATGAAAGAGCAAGGATTTGGTCGGATCATTAATATGGCGTCCATTAATGGGGTTATCGGATTTGCGGGTAAAGCGGCTTATAATAGCGCAAAGCACGGATTGATTGGATTGACAAAAGTGGCCGCATTAGAAGGTGCAGCATATGGAATTACCGTTAACGCCTTATGTCCGGGTTATTGTGATACGCCACTTGTGCGCAATCAACTTGTCGACTTGGCTGCAAATCGTAATGTGTCGCTCGAGAAAGTGTTGGAAGAAGTTATTTACCCGTTAGTGCCACAAAAGAGATTGTTGGCCGTACAAGAAATTGCAGATTTTGCATTATTTATTGCGAGTGATAAAGCAAAAGGAATGACTGGTCAATCGATCATTATTGATGGGGGATATACCGCACAATAAGTAACGTAAAATACAAGATATAAAAAGGGGGGACTCATAATGTTAGGTATTATTCTTGGTCTTATTGTTTTAATGGTGCTCGCCTATTTAGGTTGGTCCATTATTTGGGTCGCGCCTATTGCCGCTGGGGTAGTCGCACTTACGGGCGGTTTGGATTTATTAGATGCTTATAAAGATACATACATGAGTGGGTTTGTTGCGTTTGCACAAGCATGGTTCCCGGTGTTTTTACTTGGGGCAATATTCGGCAAGCTAATGGAAGATACAGGGATGGCAAGATCCGTTGCGGTTGCCATTACGAAATTACTTGGTACGAAACGTGCAATTTTAGGAGTTGTAATTTCCGCAGCGGTTCTAACGTACGGAGGAGTTAGTCTGTTCGTCGTTGTGTTTGCTGTTTATCCACTGGCACTGTCATTATTTAGGGAAGCCAACATTACTAGACGTTTAATCCCACCTACAGTTGCATTAGGTGCTTTTACGTTTACAATGACAGCGATACCAGGAACACCACAAATACAGAACTTAATTCCTATGAATTATTTTGAGACGACGGCAATGGCTGCACCAATTATGGGGATTGCAGCTGCATTCGTTATGCTAGGTGGCGGTTATTGGTACTTGAGTTACCGCGAGAGAAAAACGAAGATGGATGGGGAGTTTTTTACTGAACCAAAGGATGAAAATGTGCTCAATCCGGATGGTCATATCCCTTCATTTATCTTGTCATTATTACCATTAGTTATCGTTCTCGTTACGTTGAATATGTTAAAATGGGATATTATTGCTGCACTTTTATCAGGTATTATTTTAATTATGGTATTGAATATAAGTAAAATGAAATTATTTATTAAAGCCATAAATGGCGGTGCGATTGGCTCAGTGACAGCGATTGTTAATACGAGTGCCGCAGTTGGATTTGGAACGGTTGTAAAAGTCGTGCCTGGTTTTGAGAAGCTTACCGAGTTACTAATGGGAATCAAGGGAAATCCGTTAATATCAGAAGCGGTTGCTGTAAATATTCTTGCGGGGGCAACGGGTTCCGCTTCTGGGGGAATGGGAATTGCTTTGGAAGCGCTTGGTTCCAAGTATTACGAACTTGCAATTGATACTGGAATAAGTCCAGAAGCATTTCACCGTGTTGCATCACTTGCTTCAGGCGGATTAGATACGCTGCCGCATAATGGTGCGGTATTGACTCTTTTGACAATTACAGGAATGAGTCATAAAGAAAGTTACAAAGACATTTTTGTCGTTGCAGTATTAATTCCAATTATTTCGGTTATCGTTGCTATTTTACTGGCGATGGTTGGATTAGTTTAAAAAAGTAGGATCCATTAAGGAAAAGGGGTGAAATGGTATGGAGAAAATCGGCGTAATTGGTTGCGGAACTATGGGTCACTCCATTGCACTTAGTGCAGCTTGGGCAGGGTACGATGTGATCATGCAAGGAGTAGACAGTGCGGATATTGATAGAGGTTTGGCAAGCATGCATGGGAAACTGCAAGTGCTCATTCAAAATGGATTGATAGCTGAAGTAGAGTCGCAACGAATTCAAAGTAGTGTTCAAACGACAACTTCGATTGTGGAGGTTGTGGAAGATAGAACATTTATCATTGAGGCGATTCCAGAAAATATCGAATTGAAGAAACGAATTTTCAAACAGTTAGATAGTCTTTGTGAGGTCGATGTTATTTTAGCAAGCAATACTTCCGCACTCAGTCCAACGGAAATCGCTTCCGAAACGAATCATCCAGAGCGAACCGTTATTACTCATTTTTGGCATCCAGCACATCTTATTCCTCTTGTTGAAGTCGTTCGTGGCGAACAAACGAATGATCATACAGTAGAAAGAGCGTTGAAGCTGATGGTAGAGATGAATAAAAAACCGATTGAAGTAAAAAAAGAAGCGCCTGGTTTTGTTGGAAATCGTCTACAATTTGCCCTTTTACGAGAGGCGCAGCATATTTTGGAAGAGGGGATCGCCTCGAAAGAAGATATCGATGCGGCCGTAGTTTACAGTATTGGAAGAAGATTACCTGTAACAGGGCCGATTTTATCGGCAGATATGGGTGGTCTAGATGTATATACGGACATTTCGAATTACTTATATAACCATTTGTCGACTGCTACACAATCGACACCAAGTATGGCCAAGCTTGTGAATAAAGGCAAGTTTGGGAATAAAACTGGAGAAGGTTATTATAAGTGGGATGCTTCGTTCTCTGAAGAGGTAAATAGCGCAAGAGAAAAAGAACTCATTCGTTATTTAAAACAGGATATGGGCTTGAATTGAGAAAAAAGGGTGTAATTCCTACTACATAGGAGTTGCATCTTTTTTGAAACTTTATTGTTGGAAATATACCCATTTAGCCAAGAAAACATAAACTAGGTAAAAACACTTACAAGGTTACATAATACTATTATAAATATTTACTCAACGCGTAAAAAGCTTAGTATAATTCCAATGCTTTGACGAACAATAACTGGGAGGACATCAACTTAATTTAATCCACTGCTAAAAAGCAAGGCTTGGAGGGATGCTATGTGAAGCATTTTGGGTTTATTGTAGGTGTTGTTATTATTTTGTTTTTTTCAATCGCTTATGCTTCAATGGCAACCGAGAAAGGAAGGGCCTATTATGAAAATAAAGGGTATATTTTATGGGATGTTCAAACAGAGGAAAAAGTTATAGCTCTTACATTTGACGATGGGCCGCATGCGACTTATACAGCCGAAATTTTGGACTTACTTTCCGCGCACGATGCAAAAGCAACGTTTTTTGTCCTTGGTGAGCGTGCAGAAAAATTTCCAAACCTTATCCTCAGACAAAAAAATGAAGGCCATGAAGTGGCGAATCATACGTATTCACATCCTTATTCAAGCACACCCGAAAATTTAGAAATGGAATTAAAAAAGACAAATGAAATCATTTTTGAAATCACCGGCACGTACCCGTTGCTTTACCGGCCAGTAGGAGGAAGTTATAATGAGCCGACTATTAATACAGCTGTAAAAAATGGATACAAAGTGGTGCTGTGGTCATGGCATCAGGATACAGAGGATTGGAAAAGACCAGGGGTAAATAAAATTGTAGAAAAAGTACTTTCAGGTGCCAAACCAGGAGATGTTGTATTATTTCATGATGCAGGAGGAAATCGCTCTCAAACAGTGAAAGCGCTAGAAGAAATTCTGCCAGAACTGAAAAAGGAAGGCTATGAATTTGTAACGGTATCAGAACTCTTAAATCGAAACAGCATTGAAGTATCACGTAAGAAAAACAAAGATAATCAGAACGTAGAAAAATAAACGACTTATATATGATGAAATAAAAACTCCAACTAAAATCGCTTGGCGCTGGGGGGATACCTCCCGCAATAAGCCAATTAGAAAACCACTGCTTGTCTTATTGTTTCGGCTACCCCAGCAGATGCCTTCGCTAGATTTGTGTCCGTATTCATATGAAAAGTTAAGAACTCAACCAAGGGGGAATTTGGTTAAGTTCTTTTTGTTTGTGTAAAGTACTTATCAATCGTTCATCCATAGGCACTGGCGCAATTAATTTATGACGGAGATTTCATAAATACCCGTTAATTCGTGATTTATCTTCTTCGATTATTTCTTTGCGCAAACTGTCAATACTATCTTCACGTCGTGCATTTTTCTCCTTGATTGCATCAAGTTCTTTTCCTTCAGCGAATTTCATTGCTTCTTCCGCCGCTTCCATATTACTGATTGTTTTCTTTAATCTTACTTCATTGTCCGCCGAATCATTCGGTTTTGGGGTGATGTTGGCCATTGTATTTCCTCCTTTACTTTTTAAAAACCTTCAAAAGTTAGTATCCCCAAATTCGTGATAACTATTTCATGTTTTTTAGTCGCTCCTTGATGCCTTATTAAGAAGGTGGAAATGCTGAACTAAAGTAAGATATTAGACTAAGTCACAAAAAATCTGTAACTACTCAAAAAGTTTACGGTCTAAAACAGTAAAGCTAGAAGGGCTGTTGATGAAAAATTAAACCTTTCAATCGGATTGCCGGTCGGAAGGTTTTTCTGTTTCTTAGTATTAAAGTTCGGCGGCGTTACATATGTTTGAGTAGTGAGCAAATGTAACGTGTAGAGGAAGTGACTGAATGGTGGATGAGACAAAGACATTGCTAAAAATCGCCTATTATTATTACAAGGATGGATTGACCCAGCAGGAGATTGCCAAAAAACTTTCGGTTTCACGCCAGAAAGTGAATCGATGTATAAAGCGGTTGCTTGCAGAGGGGCTTGTGACAATAGAGATTGCGAAAATAGAAGGATCTTATGAGGAAATGGAAAATTATTTGGAACGATTGTTGGGTTTGAAGCGTGTCGTTATCGCACATGTAGAAAATGAACAATCGATTATTGAGCAAATCGGAAAAGCTGGAGCGCAGTATGTAATGGAGAATATGGCGAATGGCTTACGAGTTGGCGTTTCATGGGGGAAAACGCTTCATAGGGTTGGGGGTTACCTGTCGGACAAAAGGAAAGAAAATGTAGAAGTCATACAACTAATTGGCGGCGTCAATTCAATCATCGTTGCAGATATGACGAATGAAATCACGCGCTTATTCGCTACAGGTCTTCAGGCGATCCCGCATTATATCCATGCGCCTGCAATTGTAAAAAACAAAAAGCTAAGAGAATCCATTTTAAAAGAAGAAAGTATACGAATCGTTCTAGAGAAAATAGATGAATGCCATATGGCTGTTGTTGGGATTGGTGAACTTGGTAGTGATTCTACCATATATGGGCAAAGTTATGTAGATCAAGCGCATTCGAATTACTTGCATGATCAGAAAGCAGTCGGAGATATTTGCCTTCATATGTTCGACAAACAAGGTAGGTTCATAGGGGAAGATATGGATCACTATTCAATTGGAGTGGGCCTAGACCAACTGATGAACATCCCGCAAGTCATCGCGGTTGCAGGTGGCGTAGAAAAAGTATCGGCTATATTGGGTGCGATACGAACTGGGGTAATCGATGTATTAGTCACCGATTCGATTAGTGCCTCGCTCTTATGCAAAGCGGTAAATAGCAAGGGGGTCAATTGAATGGATCCACGATATATTTTGGCGATTGATGCAGGTACGACGAAGTTGAAAGTCATTCTGTTTGATGAAAATGGGAGTGCAGTAGATTCCGCCGTAACACATGTCGACTATATGCAACCCGAAGCAGATTGGTTTGAAATGGACATGAATCATTTATGGGAGAAACTAGAAACGTTAGTAAAAGAATTATTGATTCATTCCAACATTCATCCCGCTTCTGTCATTTCAATAGGAATCACTGGACAAGGGGAAGGCTGTTGGTTGGTCGATGGGGATTTCCAACCGGTTCGAAATGCGATTCTTTGGCTCGATAAAAGGGCAGCAAGTGACTTGAAGAACCTTCAGGATGACGTTCTTCAGGCGTACAAAAATATTTCATTTTCGTCGTTAGTACCGGGGGCAACAATTGCCTTGTTGAAGTGGCTTGATATGCACGAACCATTGGCCTTAAATCGTGCGGCTTATTGTCTTTCTTGTAAAGACTGGCTCCGCTACAAATTGACAGGAGCTATTAGGTCGGACTTTTCGGATGCTTCGACTTCCATGCTTGATTTGCAGACTGCCCAAATTTCTGCGGAAGTGTTTGAGCTTATAGGTATTCAGCATCGTCAATCGCTTGTTGCGCCACTATCATATGGAAGCGAAGTCGCCGGTCTGGTTTCCAAGGAAGCTTCTTTTTTAACAGGGTTAGTGGAAGGAACACCAGTCATTACCGGGGTACTCGATATTGTGGCCAATGCACTCGGGTGTGGAGCGATTGGTGAAGGGGATGTAAGTGTAACAATAGGGACAACTTGTAGCAGCCAAGTCATCCTGAACAAGCTACCGGGAAATGCTAGCCAGGTCGGGAGTGTTCTCTGTGGCGCAACGGAAAATCAATATATTCATATGGTCGGTAGTATGGCAGGGACACCCAATATGGACTGGCTTGCCCGTGAACTATATGGCATTGATTTGCATGATAAAGAAAAGGCAACGAACTTCTTTACTTTAGTAGACAAGGAGATTAAGGCGGTTGAGGTAGGCGCCAAAGGGGTCGTTTATCACCCATATATTATGACTGGAGAACGAGCGCCTTTTTACAATCCATATGCGGTCGCACAATTTTTCGGAATCCATTCAAAAACGACAAAAGAACATTTGAGTCGCGCAGTTTATGAGGGCATCGCTTTCTCCATTAAAGATTGTCTTCATTTAAATATAGAAAAAAAGAGGATTATTTTAAGTGGTGGCGCTTCAAACAGTGAAATCCTGCCACAAATCGTTGCGGACTGCCTAGGAGTCGAAGTCGTTAAATTAGTGGGCAAAGAACAGACGGCTAAAGGTGTTTTCATGCTTGCAGCGGTCCAATCTGGAATCGTTAACTCGTTGGAAGAAGCAATCCATAAGACAACACATATTGCGGCGTCTTTCCAACCGAATATGGAAAATCATCGACGTTATAACGAGCTGTTTCACTTATACAAAAATTTGCGAAAAATGAATGCTAGGAATTGGGAGTTAAGACATCGCTTTTTGCAAGGGACCAACAGCAGACTGGAGGAAAGAGTATGAAAGCGCTATTAACCGCGGAAATGGATGAGTCGCTTGTTCCAGAATTGGATTGCATGTTGGACGTTGAGACGGATGGGTGGTATGTCTCGAATGAATTACTTAGTGAGTCTGACCTTATTCGGAAAATGAAACATAAAGATGTACTCATTACGAGTTACGACAAGGTGACTCGGAACGTCATTGAAAATTGTCCGCAGCTAAAACTCATTGCGTGTACAAGATCGAATCCTATAAATATTGACTTTGATGCCGCAACTGAAAGAAAAATACCTATTATTTATACACCTGGTAGAAACGCAAATAGCGCAGCTGAATATACAATCGCTATGATGTTGAATATTGCGAGGCATATCCCTTTTGCTTATAAAGAGTTACATGATTCAAACAGTCTCATCGAAAAAGAAGTCCAAGAAGTTCAAAGGGAAGCGCTCAAAGAAGATATTACATGGGGGCTTGGGATAGGTAGCCCATATATCGAATTCAAAGGTTCGGAGTTAAAAGATAAAACACTTGGCATTATCGGTTATGGGCAGATTGGAAAGAAGGTGGCCGGGCTCGCACGCGCATTCGGCATGAAAATCTATGTAAATGATCCTTATGTGCAAGAATCTGAAGCACAGGACGTTACGTTAGTTGGGTTCGATAGGTTGTTAGAAAGCAGTGATTTTATTACTTCTCACGCGGCTGTTGTACCGGATACGATTGGGCTTCTAAATAAGGCGGCATTTGAAAGAATGAAAAAAAACGCCTATTTAATCAATACGAGCCGAGGAGCGATTATTAATGAAGACGATCTTGTTCTAGCGTTACGTAACCGGACGATTGCAGGTGCGGCATTAGATGTGTTTGCGGCAGAGCCACTGTCAGCAGGTCATCCGTTCCTTTGCGAACTTGACAATGTACTTGTGACGCCACATATTGCTGGTGCCACATTTGAAGCCATCACGAACCATTCGAAAATGATAATTGAAGAGATTAAAAGATTTATGAATAAAGAGCCTTTGGAATTTCAATATAAAAAATGACTAGGGGGAATTTGATTGACTCATGTAAACTGGAGTTTTGAAACAAAAGCTGTGCACGTAGGTTCGGAACCATGTCCGCAAACGGGTGCACTTGTTTCGCCAATCTATCAAACATCAACGTACACGTTTAAAAGCACGGAAGAAGCAGGGAATATCTTCGCCGGAGAACAAGCCGGATATGTTTACGGTCGTGTTTCAAGTCCGACACAACATGAACTTGAAAGGAAAATTGCAGCACTTGAAGGTGGCGAAGCATGTAGCGCATTTGCATCTGGTATGGCAGCAATCGCCTCAGTATGTACTGCATTGCTAGAATCAGGGGATCATGTAATTTGCGACACGGTCGTGTACGGCGGAACGTACGGTTTGTTTGAAAAGATTTTTTCGAAATATAATGTGGAAGCTTCTTTCATAGATACGAGCGATATTGAAAAATTAACGAATGCCATCCGACCAACTACGAAATTTGTTTACTTGGAATCCCCAGCAAATCCAACATTAAAAGTAGTTGATATCGCCGAAGTTTCGAATGTTTGTAAAAAACACGATTTACAGTTGATTGTAGACAATACATTTATGACGCCTTATTTCCAAAAGCCATTGGAACTTGGGGCGGATATCGTCGTTCATAGTGCCACGAAATTCATGGGCGGTCACGGCGATTTGCTTGCAGGGGTAGTCGTTGGATCTGAACGATTCATCAAGGAAGAGCTGCATGATCCACTAACTAAACTCGGCGGAATTATATCCCCATTCACATGCTTCTTAGTAAAAAGAGGTCTCCAAACATTAGCGCTTAGAATGGAAAAACATAACGCAAACGCACTCGAAATCGCAAGGTATTTAGAAGGTCATTCTAAAATTAAGTCTTTGGCTTATCCTGGACTGGAATCGTTCTCTCAATATGAACTCGTTAAAAAGCAGATGAGCGGATATGGGGGACTTATTGCATTCGAAGTGGTGGGAGGCTTAAAAAATGGACAAGTCTTTTGCGACAATCTCAAATTGATTCAGTTGGCTGTAAGTTTAGGAGATGTCGGTACACTTATTGAGCATCCAGCTTCTATGACACATAGGTCCGTACCGATTGAAGAGAGAAGAAAACACGGAATTACGGATGGCTTAATCAGATTATCTGTTGGAATTGAAAACGCGACAGACATTATCGGCGACATCGAGCAAGCGTTGGCCAAGGTTGAGACAAAAGGGGCGGAGTGATTTGGGAAAGTATAAATATGCGGTAGGTGTCTGGGCTTTTGGCTCCATTTCCGATCGATTTTGCGAGCAAGGCTATCAGAAGCCAAGGTCTTTCCGTGAAAAACTTAAGGCGGCATCGGCATGTGAAAAACTTGCTGGCATAGAAATTCACTATAATGGTGATTTTGACAAGGACACAATTGTGGAGACGAAGGAAATGGTTGACCAATATGGTCTAGAAATCGCTGCAATTAATTGCGAACTATTCGGCGACCGAAAATTTCGGAAGGGGGCCCTGACATCCACGGATGCCGAGATTCGTAAGGCAGCAATGGATGTCATAAGGGGGGCGGCGGAAGCGGCACATAAACTTGGGGTTGAACTGGTGAATATCTGGCCAGGAGCGGAAGGACATGATTATCCATTCCAAGTGAATTTCACAGAGCTATGGGAGAATTTAATCACCTCAATCGGCACCGTCGTAAAAGAGTTCCCGAATCAGAAATTCGCCCTCGAATATAAAGGAAGAGAACCAAGGGGCAGGTCATCGATTAGTACGGTTGGAAAGTCCTTACTCATTATTCATGATCTTGGGCTAGATAATTTAGGCGTGACGCTCGATTTTGGCCACGCTCTCCAAGTAAAAGAAAACCCGGCGGAATCTGCGGCGATTTTAAATCGTTACGGCAAGCTATTCCATGTTCATATGAATGACAATACACGTGACTGGGACGACGACTATATGGTTGGCTCCTATCATTTTTGGGAAACGCTTGAGTTCTTTTATTACTTGAAAAAGATTAATTACCAAGGGTGGATTAGCTTGGATATTACACCTGCAAGAGAAGACCAAATCGGGGTGGTCCAACATTGCATCGAAGTGATGAAACAGATGGCGAACGTCGTTGACGGATTGGATGACAAGCTAATTGAACAGGCGCTTTACGAACAAGACGCACTCAAAACACAACAATATTTGTTAGCGAAATTCTTTGGGAACACGATTAGGGGGTTAGAGCGTGTATAGTCTTGATTTGACGAACAAAGTGGCAATCGTTACCGGAGGAACGCGGGGAATTGGGAAAGCGATTGTCCATGCGTTCATTGAATGTGGAGCGAAAGTAGCGATTGTTGGCAGAGACATAGAGACATGTCAAGACGTTGCTAAGGAATATGATTCGGGGGCCGTCCTTGCAATTGCTGCTGATGTTTCAAACACGGAAGATATTGAACGAATGGTTGAAGAGACAAGAAGCCATTTTGGTCAAATCGATTTATTAGTAAATAATGCAGGGTCTTCCACTATGGATTTTGTTGAAGATATAAGAGAAGAAGACTGGGATCGAGTTATGAATTTAAATGCCAAAGGTGTGTTCCTATGCAGCCAGAAAGTAATTCATATTTTCAAGGCACAAGGGGGTGGCGGTAGAATCATAAATATCGCTTCCCAGGCGGGGAAAAATGGGTATAAGTGCATGGGGAATTATGTTGCTTCAAAACATGCCGTACTCGGAATTACGAAGGTAATGGCATTGGAGCTTGCGAAAGAAAATATATTAGTAAATGCCGTCTGCCCCGGAATCATCGAGACGAAAATGAAGGAAATTGAGCGAGTGTGGGGAGGCGAATTGCGGGGGATGCAAACACATGAGGTGGAAGCTGAAGATTACTCCCAAGTACCGCTTGGAAGAACGGGGAAACCGAACGATGTCGCGAATGTTGTCTTGTTTTTAGCATCTGATTTGGCTAATTATATGACGGGACAAAGTATCAATGTAACAGGTGGAATGACAATGCATTGAAAACTAAAAAGGGGTGTATGGGATGGAGACTAAAATGAATAAAGGGAATCCATGGGCACTGCTACCGTTACTTGTGTTTTTGCTACTTTTCGTTGGGAGTGCTTTCATAACAAATGACTTTGCAAAAATGCCGGTCATTGTTGCAACGCTAATTGCTGGAACATTTGCCTTAGTCATGAATCGAAAAGAAAAGTTTGGGAAGAAAGCCGATATATTTTCCAAAGGTGGAGGACATCCAAACATTATTCTTATGGCGATTATTTTCATTTTGGCTGGGGCGTTCGCATCCGTTGCAAGAGGGATGGGTGCTGTCGAATCTACAGTGAACTTTGGGCTCACGATGATTCCCGCTAATTTACTTCTTGTTGGAATTTTTGTTATCGGTTGTTTTATTTCATTATCAATGGGAACGTCGATGGGAACTATAGTTGCGCTCGCACCAATCGGTTTTGGAATTGCAGAACAAGTTGGGATCTCACCCGCATTGGCGATGGGCGCAGTCATCGGTGGGGCGATGTTCGGAGATAATCTTTCGATGATTTCGGATACAACAATTGCGGCAGTTCGAACGCAAGGAACGAAAATGAGTGATAAATTCAAAGTGAATTTCATCATTGTGTTACCTGCGGCGATACTTACCGCCATTATTTTAGCCATCGTTACACCAGGAAATACAGCATCTATAGGAGGGGATCTACCTTATACGCTACTGAAAATCCTTCCTTATTTGGCCGTTCTAATCATTGCGTTACTCGGTGTCAACGTATTGATTGTGTTAATTGGTGGTACGATATTTGCTGGCATTATCGGTATTGTTGACGGATCGTTTGGATTTTATGGTTTAATTGGACTTATCGGCGATGGGATTGAAAGTATGCAAACATTAGCGATGATTGCGATCTTAATCGGTGGGATGGTTGCGGTTATTAAACATAATGGTGGAATCGACTATATGCTCCATGCAATTACGAAACGGATTCGTACGAAAAAAGGAGCGGAATTTGGAATTGCGGGGCTTGTGAGTGTGGCAGATATAGCTACTTCTAATAATACGATTTCAATCGTTATGATTGGACCTCTTGCACATGATATTGCAAAAGAATATAAAATCGATCCAAGAAAGTCTGCGAGTATACTAGATATTTTCTCCTGTGCGTTCCAAGGCATTGTACCATATGGAGGACAAATCCTCGCTGCGGCTGGAATTGCGATGATATCTCCTCTTAGTATCGTGCCATTTGTATTTTATTCATTCTTGATTTTTACTTTCGGAATACTGGCAATACTGTTTGATTTACCACGCTTAAAAAAATACCAAGAACCTGAAATAATTGACTACGGGGAAGCTGATAAAACGATTTAAGGGGGATGAATATTTGTTGCTGAATAAAGAATGTAATCTCATCGTTCAGTATGGACAGAAGCTTATACAGAATGGCTTGACTACGGGAACTGGTGGAAATTTAAGTATTCTAAATCGAGAGAAGAACTTAGTTGCAATTTCACCAAGTGGAATGGATTATTTCGATGTTACTCCAGAAGATGTTGTCATCATCGATTTGGAGGGGAATATCGTCGAAGGAAACCGTACACCTTCAAGTGAAATGGCGATGCACTTAATTTATTATAACAAAAGGGATGACATCGAGGCAGTCGTACACACACATTCGACATATGCCACCACGATTTCCTGCTTGAATTGGGGATTACCGGCTGTCCACTACTTAGTAGCGTTTGCGGGGGAAGACGTCCGGTGTGCGAAGTATGCGACGTACGGAACACCGGAATTGGCGGTGAATGCTTTTGAAGCAATGCATGACAGAAGAGCGGTTTTACTTGCAAATCATGGGCTGTTGGCAGGTGGAATGGATATAAATCACGCATTTAATATCGCAGAAGAAATTGAGTTTTGTGCAGAACTATACTATCAAACAAAAAGCATTGGTGAACCCGTCCTTTTAGATAAGGAAGAAATGTCGCTTATGCAGAAGAAATTCGAGACATATGGGCAACGGGTTACATGAGCAAGAAATGAAGGATTTGAATCGAAAAGGCTAGTTCACTTGTATGACTAAGTGAACTAGCTGTTTTCGATTTACTGACGCTGTTTATTTTTTTCTTTGCTTTAGGATAAATATTCGTAAAGTAATCGTTCTTAATTTCACGTACTTTACCACTTAAGAACAGAACTGCGATGGCGTTGCGGATAACAACTACTGCAAGTAAAAGGTCAAGAAAATTCCCAAATGAATTGCAATTCACCTACAGCGTGGGGTAGTGGTTCGTAACGCGACGATTCTGATGATTTTCAATAATACGCAATGGTGCGCACACGCCCCTGTAACAATAGAAGGAAAATAATAATAGTATATAATAAAATCAATTGGTCATTACTATTTAGGAGTGTGTGTATGCCAGCAATTACCGGGAATGAGTATATGAACCGTATTGACCAGCTACGAACGAATATATGGATAGATGGTAATCCTGTGAAGGGAAATATTTCCGAACACGATGCATTTAAAGGAATCATGAAAAGCCAAGCCGCATTGTACGATCTGCAACATGATGCGTCCTTAATAGATGTTATGACTTATGAGTCGCCTCTAACTGGAAGCCAAGTAGGAATGTCTTATTTACAGCCGAAAACAAAAGAAGATCTAGTGAAAAGGCGGACGATGGTCCAACAATGGGCGAAATCGAACAATGGCATGATGGGAAGAAGTCCCGACTATATGAATACTGTGTTAGTCGCACTGGCATCATCTGTGGAGTACTTAAAAGGAAAAGACAATTGTTTTCCGGATAACATACGGGCGTTCTATGAACATGCACGGGAAAATGATTTATCGATGACACATACATTTATTGACCCACAAGTAAACCGAGGGCAATTCTATTTCGAAGAGTCAAATAAACCGATTGCTGCTAAAGTGATTGAAAAAAATGAAAAAGGAATCGTCGTAAAGGGTGCGCGCTTACTTGCAACGCAAGGCGGAATAACGGATGAAATTGTCGTTATTTCGGCAGGAGGCGTTTATGATAAAGCAAATGGCTTTGCATTTTCGATACCTAGTAATAGTAAAGGACTACGATTTGTGTGCAGGGAATCATTTGTTGGAGGAGACTCCACATTTAACTATCCATTAAGTTCGCGGTATGAGGAAATGGATTCAATTGTTGTTTTCGACAATGTATTGGTTCCATGGGAGCGCGTGTTTTATTATGATAATATAGAGGTTTCGAATAGGTTCATGGCTGCTAGTTCCTTTTTGCCACTTACACTGCATCAAGTCATTTCTAGGCAGATTGTTAAAACCGAATTTGTTTTGGGTGTTGTTCAATCGATTATCGACACGATTAATATTGGGGAATACCAGCATGTTCAGGCGAAGGCCTCCGAAATTATTATTGCACTAGAAACGATGAAAGCTTTGGTGATCAAGTCGGAAGTTGAAGCCGAACTGGATGACTGGGGATTTATGCGACCGGATCAAACGACGCTGCAAATCGCTATCAATATATTTCCGGAAGTCTATCCAAGATTTACGGAAATCATTCAGCTTTTAAGTGCAAGTGGATTGATGTCAATCCCAACAGAAAATGCCTTTCGATCAAGTATTAGAAAGGATTTGGATCAATATTTGCAGGCTAAATCCAGAAACGCGGAAGATCGCGTCAAAATTTTCCGTTTAGCATGGGATTTAACGATGAGCTCTTTCGGTACACGTGAAACATTATATGAACGGTTTTTCTTTGGCGATCCTATTAAACTTTCGAGTCAATTGTATCATTCGTATGATTTAGAACCGTATGTGAAGCGAGTGAAGGATATGTTGCAATAATCGTAATAGGTGCCTGCATAATAAACAATCATGAATGTTTATTATGCGGGTATTTTTGTCGTTGTCAAGCTTAAACTAATTGATTTTTGGGAAAAGTGAAGGTGCGTATGTCCATGTGATATTATTAAAATAGTTGAATATAAGGTACGTTATTGTAAACTATGCTTGTTCTTGGTGGAGGGAAAAAAGATGAAAGCAACAATTGCTGTTTTAGGTGATACAGCCATATCAAAAGTAAATCAATTACATACGAGTAAAAGTAGATACCTCATATTGACAATGATGGGGGGATTTTTTGTTGGATTTGGAATTATTCTTATTTTTACGATTGGTGGGTTGCTCGGACCTACTGACTTCGCCGGAACTAAAATTATTATGGGTGTTTCATTTGGAATCGCGCTCAGTTTAGTTTTAATGGCGGGAGCGGATCTTTTCACAAGTAATAATATGATTATGACCATTGGTACATTGACGAAGAAAACGACGTGGTATGAAACAATGCAAATTTGGATATTTAGCTATATGGGCAACTTTGCCGGAGCTATTCTCATCGCAGCGCTTTTTTTCTATTCAGGGCTAGCCACAGAGGGAACCGCGGACTATATAAATATGGCGGCAGGCGACAAGATGAATGCACCGTTTATGGCGTTACTTACTCGAGGAATTCTTTGTAATATTCTCGTCTGTTTGGCCGTTTGGTGCGCTTATAAGCTTAAGGAAGAAACAGCGAAATTAATTATAATTTTTTGGTGCCTATTCGGCTTTATTACTTCAGGTTTCGAACATAGCATCGCTAACATGACCTTGCTCTCCATATCACTGATGATTCCTCATCCTGAAACTGTTTCATTGGTAGGGTTAGTAGCAAATTTAGTACCGGTGACAATCGGGAATATTATCGGTGGAGCTATGTTCATTGGAGCAGCATACTGGTATGGGAATTCAGAAAGACCTAGGAAGAATTCTATCGGAAATTAAAAATCATCTGCTGTGCACGATTTCATAAATGAGTATCTTATCTAGCGCGATCATAATTGATTGTCACAAAGAGGTATATGATGTTATGGGTGAGGAGATAATAGAAACGAAATAAGAAAGAATTTATACTTTCATTCTTGACTTAGGAGATGAATAGCATGAAAGAATTCAAAGTGACTTACTTTTTTGATGAAACGCATTATATTAGAAGATTTATTCATATGGAGTCCCAAGATAATGCAGAAAAGCTAATTCAAAGCGAGCGTGATCAATACATTTCATTTCAAGACAGCCGTGGCATTTATCATGAGCTACATACGCGGAATGTTCGTGTCATTCAAATATCTGAATATCATAGAATCGACAAAACTAAAAAACATGACTAGTCGAATACCTATAAAAATACTTTCCATGCGGGGATTATGTATTTCCATGTTTATGTAAAAGGAAGAATTGCACATGCTGGTTTATCGCATGAAGGCGTTAATACCATAAAGAATCTGGTCAATTTGCTTACCTAAACTTAGGTGTGTTGAAGGCCAGGAACTGGGAATCGACTGTTCCTGGCGAAGCAATGCTTGAAAGGGCGAATTGGATTTACTCCCGGAGAAACAAGGCAAAGGATTAAAGAACTCATACATGATACCGTTATGAAATCTGTCGAAGGTGACGAGTAGATAGATAAAAAACCAACTATTTTTGGAAACAACTAAAAACGAACAGATTATAAGCATCTCATGCTTATAATCTGTTCGTTTATTTTGAGTTCCTACTATATAATAGGGGAGACAATATGTTTCAACGGGGATTTATTCAGGCCAGTGCAAATGCAATGCGCATCAACCAGTGGAGAAAGAAGAACATTTTTGTATGAAAAAGTATGAAAACTATAACTTTTGCTTCGGACAATGTGAGAATTGTTTCGATCACGGGTTTTGTTGTATGGAGGAAAATAGATGAGGATTCTTCAGGCGATACCTGTACTTATTTCTCGATTTTTACCGTTTTGGATTATACTACTCTCACTCGTTGCCTATTTTGTTCCAGATGCATTCATACCAATTCAAGGTTTAACGGGTGTTGGGCTGGGTACGATTTTTCTGTTGATGGGTTTGTCACTTTCGACAGAGGCTTTATTTTCGATTATTAAAAGTCCGAAATATGCACTGTTAGGTGTTCTTTTTAAGTGGACAATCATGGTTACGGTAACAATTGCCATTGCTTACTTGTTTTTTCGGGATAATGCCGAATTGGCAACGGGTATCATTTTGGCGGGAACAGTTCCAAGCGGGACATCTGCCAATATGTATTCATTTATCGCAGGTGGTGAAGTTGCGTTAAGTATTACAATGGCTACGATGGATACATTCATTTCACCGATACTTACGCCAACGCTTGTTCAAGTTTTTGCTGGAAAACTCATTCCGATTGCTTTTTGGCCTCTTTTTATTAATATTATTTCCATTGTTTTTATCCCACTACTTACTGGTTTGTTCATTCAATGGAAATGGACGAAGAGAGCAGGGCGTGTGAAACCTTATACCGCGATGCTTTCACAACTTGCTTTGTTCATTGTTGTTTTGTCGGTCATTTCAAGTGCCCAATATTCATTGCAAGTAAACTTGTCGATTCTTCCAATCATTTTCTTAGCTGTATTTTTTCAAGTTACAATTCCAATGTTCGCGGGTTATTCTATGTCAAAATGGATGAAGGTACCCGAAGAAAATTCACGTGCGATTTTGTTTCACACCGGAATTTGTAACACAGCTCTTGCTGCGACTTTGGCCATGGAACATGTTAGCTCACTAGCGGCGGTACCCGCGGTCGCCAATATGGTTGTCAATTTAACGGTAGGGGCCATTGTTGCCAATCTATTTGCAAATAAATATAAGATTGAGAAGTTGAAATAGAGAATCTTACTAAAAAAGAAAATCGTTGAACCGGCTCCCTTAGCGCCAAGGGGAAAGAGGAAGTTCACTCTCTCCTTGTTTTTAGTTGGATATTTTAACTCAACCTATACAGATAGAAAAAAGTGAACAATCAATAGAAAGCGTTCAATTAATTATATACGAAACGTTGCGCACCTTGAAATGACGGGTGCGCTTTTCACCTGTATAATGAAAGGAAATCGCTTTTAATCGTTTCACCAATGCCATTTGTATTTTAAAAACTAAAGAATTGAGGAATTTCTACAATGATTAAACTTTTAAAAAATTTGACTGTCTATAAATGGATTGTTCTTGCAATATTAGGGCTCGTATTCATTCAATCCATGTCGGATTTGTTTTTACCGACGTTAATGGCAGATATTATCGACAAAGGTGTTGTCGTTGGTGATATCCCGTATATTTGGAAAATTGGTGGACTGATGCTTCTTGTATCTGCATTTAGTGCTTTGGCATCCGTTGCTGCGAGCTTTTATTCATCAAAAGCGGCGATGGGATTTGGCAGAGACATCCGTCGTAAAGTATTTACACATGTAGAAAGCTTTTCACTGCAAGACTTTGACAAGGTCGGTACAGCGTCGCTTATTACAAGAACGACGAATGATATTACGCAACTGCAACAAGTTGTTATTATGATGCTTCGTATGGTTGTCAGTGCACCGATTATGTTCGTCGGTGGGCTCGTGATGGCCTTATCAAAAGATGCGAAATTATCCCTTGTCATCGTTGCTGCAATGCCAGTTTTAATCGGCGCGATATTACTTGTTCTTTATAAAGGCGTTCCTCTTTTCAAAACGGTGCAAAAGCGACTCGATCGCTTGAACCTTGTATTACGGGAAAATTTGACGGGAATTCGTGTCGTCCGTTCATTTAATCGTGAAAAAGAAGAGCAAGTTCGACTCAGAAAAGCGAATGAAGAACTGACGGATGTTTCCATTAAAGTAAATAAGTTAATGGCTTTCTTAATGCCTATTATGATGCTCGTTATGAATATAACTATTGTAGGGGTCATTTGGTTTGGTGGAATTCGAATTGACAGCGGTAGCATGCAAATAGGGGATTTAATGGCTTATATTCAATATGTCACGTTGATTATGTTTTCACTAGTCATGGCTTCAATGATGTTCATAATGATTCCGCGGGCTGCTGTTTCAGCAAAACGTATTAACGAAGTGCTCGACATGAAACCGACATTTTTAGATGAAGGAACTGAACTGGCGACTAAAGAACGCGGGACACTTGAATTTAAAAATGTTTCGTTCAACTATCCAGAAGCTGAAGAACCTGCGTTATCCGATATTAGTTTTAAAGCGAAATCAGGAGAAGTGACTGCCATTATCGGTGGAACTGGCGCCGGTAAAACGACACTTATTAACTTAATACCCCGTTTTTATGATGTGTCTAGAGGTACGATTCTTGTGAACGGGGTCGATACCCAAAAATCTTCTCAAGAAGAGATTCGTTCGAAAATAGGCTTTGTTCCCCAAAAAGCATTACTCTTTACCGGAACAATCGCGGAAAATATCCGCTTTGGTAAACAAGATGCTACACAAGCCGAAATCGAACATGCGGCTCGCATTGCGCAGGCGGCAGATTTTATTAATGATATGAAAGATGGGTATGAATCGACTATTTCGCAAGGCGGTTCGAATGTATCGGGTGGACAAAAACAGCGTCTATCGATTGCACGTGCGCTTATCCGGAAACCCGATATTTATATTTTCGATGACAGCTTTTCAGCGCTCGATTATAAGACAGATGCCAACTTGCGGGCAGCACTGAAAGATGAAACAAAGGACGCAACAGTTGTTATCGTCGCGCAACGAGTAAGCACGGTCATTGATGCAAATCAAATTATCGTATTAGATCGAGGCCAAATTGCTGGTATAGGTACACATAAAGAACTTCTTGAAACGAATAGCGTGTACCAAGAAATCGTCCAATCACAGCTCTCAGAGGAGGAAATCGCATGAGTGAACATAAAAAGCGCACACCTCAAGGCGGGGGCCCAATGGGATTTGGCGGAGGAAATATGATGATGCAAGGCAAGAAAGCAAAAGACTTTAAAGGGACCTTACGTCGCTTGCTTGGTTATTTAAAGCCACGTCGCAACCAACTAATCGCAGTGTTTTTTGCGGCGATATTGAGTACAGTTTTCATGATTGCGGGACCGAAAATAATGGGGAACGCAATTACAGAATTATTTGAAGGGGCCTACGGAAAATTTACGGGCGTGCCTGACGCAACAATTAATTTTGACACGATTGCGAAACTGTTGCTCCTTCTAGCCGGTTTGTATGTAATTAGTAGCGTATTTAGTTATATTCAGCAATTCATCATGTCGACTGTCGCCCAAAAAACCGTTTATGATTTGCGGGAAGATGTAAATCATAAGTTGGAGAAACTTCCTTTAAAATATTACGATGGGCATCCTGTTGGAGATACATTAAGTCGGGTGACAAATGATATCGATACGATTGGAAGTACTTTACAACAAAGTATTACACAGTTTATCACATCAATCGTCACGATTGTTGGAATTCTTGCGATGATGTTATGGATCAGTCCAGTATTGACGCTCATTGCACTCGTTAGTTTACCATTATCTATTTTTGTCATTCGTCCGTTTTTGAAACGGTCCCAAAAACATTTTGCGGATCAACAGCGGACGCTTGGGAATTTAAACGGTCATATTGAAGAGATGTATACTGGTCACCAGGTTGTCAAAGTGTTTGGCCATGAGAAGAAAGCAATTGCCGAGTTTGATGAGGTTAACGAACAATTATACGATGCAGGCCGCAAAGCTCAATTTATATCGGGTATTATCATGCCGATGATGTCCTTAATAGGGAACTTGAGCTATGTATTAATTTGTATCGTTGGTGGAATTTTAGTCACACAACGTGCGATTTCAATAGGAGATATTCAAGCTTTTATTACTTATACACGCCAATTTACGCAGCCGATTATGCAAACGGCGAATATCGCGAATGTCATCCAGTCAACAGTCGCAGCTGCAGAGCGTGTTTTTGAACTGTTAGATGAGGAAGAAGAAATGAACGAAGTAACAACAGTACGTTTGGAGCGTGCAAAAGGCGAAGTGGCGTTTGAACAGGTCGATTTCGGATACGGCGATGATTTGCTAATCGAAGACATGAACATTCATGTGTACGCCGGTCAAACGGTCGCAATTGTGGGACCGACTGGTGCTGGTAAAACGACGCTTATTAATTTATTAATGCGTTTTTATGAGTTAAACAGTGGAACAATCAAAATTGACGGTTTTGACACGCATATGATCTCACGTAAAGATCTCCGGGCGACATTCGGAATCGTCCTTCAAGATACATGGCTCTTTAATGGAACGATTAAAGATAATATTGCTTACGGAAAAAATGATGCGACCGATGAAGAAATTTTCTCGGCTGCTCAAATGGCTCGTGCGGATCACTTTATCCGTACACTTCCGGATGGGTATGAAACGGTTCTAAATGAGGAAGCATCGAATATTTCACAAGGGCAAAAACAGCTTATAACAATTGCTCGTGCTGTTTTAGCCGATCCTCCAATAATGATTTTAGATGAAGCAACATCTAGTGTTGATACGCGGACGGAGCTTCTCATCCAGCAAGCGATGAATCGCTTAATGGAAGGACGAACAAGTTTCGTCATCGCACACCGACTGTCAACCATTCGGGATGCAAATCTAATTTTAGTAATGGATCAAGGGAAAGTAATTGAACAAGGAACACATATGGAACTGTTAGAAGCGAACGGTTTCTACGCAGATCTATACAATAGTCAGTTTTCCAACAAATCTGCGATATAATAGTATTACTAAAAGCGTGATCACTTACAGGGGAATTTACCTGTAGATGATCACGCTTTTTATTTTTTGGGAAAATATCACTTAACAGATTCAGCCAAATGAAACGATGGATAGTTCCCTTATTTCGGACCAACCTACAATGTATCTCAAAAAAAGCATCTTAAGTGATCGCGGAAAGGAGATGACTTCCTATGTTGAAAAAAGCTGTACCACTTGCCGTTTTGTCGGGGATTTTACTTGTTGGTTGTGGCGCTAAAAATGCGCTTCCGAAGAACAACGAAACACCTATGCAAGATGTCCGCGAAGATACTAGGCAATGGAAAAATGACGTAGAAAGAGACATTGATGGCCGTAATTTTGACAATGGTACGAACGGCACTATCGATAACGGTATGAATCAAGATGGGAATAGTGTAAACGACAACAATTTGAATCGTGACGACAATAATACCCAAGTAGAAATTATTGAAGATGTAAATCGAAAAAATAACGTTCACTAACTTGGCACTATTATTTTAATTCGATAAGCTATAAACGAGTCAGAAATCGTAAATTGGATTTCTGACTCGTTTTTCTTTTATATGAAATGGATACTCTTGATTTATGATATAGTAAGTTATTCGGAGAGATGGCAACAAAATGAAGATAGAATAGTCAGTCGTAGCATATACTAAAATTAAAAAAGTAAACTGACTTTTTGAAAACTCTAGCGAATACAGTAAAATTCTAACTGTGGGTACAAAGTGACATATTGGGCAAATATAAAAACAGGAGAGAAGTCTATGTTTTCTAATGAAGAAAAAGAATCCATTTATAAAGTCATTTATAATAGAAGGGATATTCGAAGCTTTTTATCTACGCCTATATCAGAAGATAAGATTGATAGAATATTGAGCGCTGCCCATCACGCGCCGTCAGTAGGTTTTATGCAACCTTGGAATTTTATTTTAATTTCTTCAGATGAAGTAAAAGAAAAGTTGGCTTGGGCCGCGGATAAAGAAAGACGGTCATTGGCAATTCATTATGAAGGAGAAAAAGAGACGAATTTTCTCAGCTTGAAAGTTGAAGGTCTAAAAGAAGCCCCTTTAACCATTTGTGTAACATGTGATCCCACAAGAGGTGGCTCACATGTTTTGGGAAGAAACTCAATGCCTGAAACAGATATGCTTTCAACGGCTTGTGCCATTCAAAATATGTGGTTGGCTGCATGTGCAGAAGGTCTCGCGATGGGGTGGGTAAGTTTTTATAAGAAAAATGATGTTCGGGATATTCTAGAAATTCCACCGCATATTGATCCAATCGCGTTAATATCAATTGGGTATACGGACGACTACCCGGAAAAACCGATATTGGAAACAGCTAACTGGAGAAAAAGGGAATCATTAAAGAGCCTTATTTTTAAGGACAAATGGCAAGAAACTAACTGATTGCTAAAGAACGTTTTCTCAAACCTCCTTCTACAACTTATCATTGCAGAAGGAGGTTTTTGTGTGCAGACTTATCGCTTATAATCATTCATGAAAAATGAATTCTGGGTAAAATTTGATTATACATTCAAAGTCGACTTTAAATTTGATTTAAACCTTGCAAATAATGAATATGCGGATATCAATAAAACGGCTAAGGTTGGGGATGACGGTGTATTAGTTCTTTTGTCGGAAAATACGAATGCGCAACGCCCGTCGTAAAGTATTTATCTTTACTTTTTCTTCCAATGTACATCGTGTACAACAAGTCGTAGATGCAGCAGAAAAGTACAGGTGATGGTGTTTTTCATGATCACAATGCAGGGGAAAAGCGCAGCGTTTCTTAAATATACTAGGACAACAATTAAAGACATTGGTTGGAACATCGATTATTGGACGATAAAATGGGGAAGAAAAGGAGGTAACTATTATGTTCGGGGCGCTGCACCGAACATAAAACAAGAGCATTCCATCCTACCCGACGTATACACCCACCATTTTCCTATATCCAACACGAAAAACCACACGCTGCATTCAAGTAGGGGATAAAGCCCTCGGTTAGTGTAAAGCTTGCAAAAAGAAGACAGCACTTACACAAAGAAGAGATAACTCTATCACGTATAACTAGAAACGAAGTGAAATCCATCATCTTTTTGCTAAATTGTTATTAAGCCGAACACCCGTTACAAGAACCTGCGAAACTCATCATCGCTCGATCCAAAAGATGTCGCTGTCTTAATAATGAATGTGAATAACAACGCTACCAACAGCTTTATCCAACAGATTCGGAGAAGGCTGTCTATTTTGGAAAGACCGTTAACTACGGCTTGTCGAGATGGGAAAGGTTATATCTATTCGAATTTCAATCCGAAATATGCTCAAATGGCTATCACTATACTGCGAACTTATTACAACTTTTGCTTAGCATATAATTCTAACGGGAAAATGAAGACACCTGCTCAACGATTAGGAATTACCAATAAAAAATTCGACCTAAAGGACGTCATTTATCTAAGGTAGTTCATATATCCTGAAAAAGAAACTTTTTTATTGAAAGAAATAAGGAAATCTATGTTAAATTAAGTTAAAGGGTTCTAAAGAAAGTCGGTTCTGTGTGATGAATCAAGATCAATCTTAATTCAACAAACAAGCCATTTAGCAGAACAGAGCTGTCAGTAGATAGCCTTATTGTTGCTCAACTGAAGGGCAGTTTAGTTCAATAAAATTACGTTATAATTTGAAACCTTTACCAATAGATATCGTCAAACTTACGTATGAACAGTAGTGTGAATATTAAAAATCAACGGGAGGGATTAAGTTGAGACAGATTTTACTATTGGTTACTTTAGTATTTTTACTGAGTGGCTGTGTGGATGGGAACAAAAATAGTTTTTCAGGAAGTGGAGATAACTGGGACGTTTCTTATGAAGCAGTAGTTACAAACGAAGTTGAGCAACAAACTGCTGGGAAAATCAAGTATATAGGAGATAATAAAACACCAGAAACGTTAGACTATACAATCAAATATAACAATTTAGGACAAGGAAGTATCGGAGAAGAAAGACCATTGAAATTTGGAGCTGTTAAATTTAAAGATGTAACTTGTGGTAACTGCGAAATCATCCAAAAGGATGATAAAATTGAAGTGGAAATAATGTGGGAGGGACAAACAGAAAAATTAATATTAATAACTGACAAATGATAGGGCTTTAAATAGAAAACACCCCAACTTCGAATTACATTATCCTCATTATTATCTTAGTTTCTTTAATCCTATCTACGCTGACCTCCATCGGGGTGCTAAACAAACAGTGGAATATAAGACAGGCAAGGTTAAGCGCATTTTTGACAAACGTAGTTATATTAGGAATCGCGACAGGAGTCTTGTACAAAACAGACGTTCAAACATTTCATAAAGAGGCTGACGGATTATTTAGTAGTTTAGGTATAGGAGTATTGATATTTTGTATTCCAATAATCACTTGGATTAATATCTATATTCTTGATTTTACAAAGAGAACTATAAAGAAAAAATGGTAGGAGGGCAATGTTATTAAATACTTTACGATAGATTGGTACAAAGACATGCAAAGTAGCCGCGGATCAGCATCTTTCGTGAGGAAAATGGAGGAAATCGAAAGAAAGTATAGTGAATACTACAATTCCATTGAAAATGAATTGCCAAGAAGTATTATTCAATTATTTGAAAGCTCTTTACATGATGCAGAAATCACATCTTTAGATGTACAATCAGAAGATGTGATAAGTATAACCTTAGATTGTAGGTCTTCATTTTACGATGCAAACGAAATTAAGTTAACCTTTCTTGGTGTGAAAGAAGTATTAATTCCAGAGGGAATTGTCGGTTCTTATTGGCTTTATAATGAAGTGTATCCAAAGTATTTCAACGAATATAACGAAGACTTTGAGTATGTTAAGAAACGTGGGTTTGAGCTCCACGTATTGCTTGATTGCTTCCCTCTGGCAGAGTTTACAGTCATGGCGGAGGGTTTTTTAATAGAAGTACTGAAGGAATAAAGTTCCACTTATTTAAGCGAACGATGGCCAGCTGTACTATTACCGCGATGAAGATTCAGAGCAGCACGGAATTTTCTCTACTTTAATTATAGGGGATAAGGAAAAGCCCACGATTACAGTGCTATTAAGCGCTGATTTCGAAATTGGCGATAATGGCTTGATCATGGAGGGGGGAACGATTACAATCTTCCCGGTAACTCCTAGCGAATCAAAGGGCAAGATGTATTATAGTCAATAGCAATTCATATTCAAGGTCTTGTTGGATACTTGCAACTTTGAAGTGTTTTTAGTTTTGTCAATAGGGTATGTTAATAGTATATTTCCTCCGAAAACCATTGTTAGTTAGGGAACGTTTTGCATAAAGTAAATCAAAAACAAACGGGGGGGATCCGATGCTGAAGATTCGAAAAGAGCAACTCGTTCAACTACTAAAAATCCTGTTTCCAATACTGCTCCTAGTTATTGCAACGATTGAAATTGGTAAAGCGGTGAATGGAATTGATGGAAGCTTGTTACGACATGAAGTGAGTCAACTACAACCATGGAAAGTGATTCTTATTTTTGTCTTTGCTTTATGCACAATACTGCCAATGTTATTTTATGATGTCATCCTTATAAAGTTGTTAGGGATCCAAATGAAAGCGAAGAAATTAGTGAAACACTCGTTTATCGTCAATACATTTTCGAACTTAATCGGTTTTGGCGGGCTCGTTGGACTCATGTTAAGGAGTTATTTCTATTCGAACTATAAAGAAGAAAAAAAAGGTGTATTGAAAACAATCACTTCAGTGACACTTTTTTATCTGACGGGAATATCACTACTCTCATGGATCGTACTCATCGGCTTTCGAAATTTCCCTTTACTTGTCGATAAGACATGGCTATTTCTAATTGTAGGGGCAGTAAGCATCTATTTACCAATGTTCATTTTATATTCCGTAATTCGACTTAAAAAAGAAAATAGTTCATCGATTAAAATCAAAGTCGCATCAAGTCTTATCGCTACGTCGACGATTGAATGGATTTCTGTCTTTCTTCTTATATGGTTGTTAACGTATTTTCTTCATATTCCGATTGGATTAACGGATTTAATCCCTGTCTTTCTTATTGCTGCTTGCGTCGGGATTGCAAGTATGATCCCGGGTGGAATTGGTTCTTTTGATCTTATTTTCCTCTGGGGTACGCAAAGTTTAGGGATTGCAGATGAAAAAGTGCTTGTGCTGCTCGTCCTTTATCGGTTAAGTTACTTTGTTATCCCTTTTCTTCTGGCGGCCTTCCTCTTTGTTAAAGACTATTGGGAAAAGTGGAATCGTTCATGGAACAATATACCAAACACCGTCTTTGAGCAAATCAGTCATACCTTATTAACGTTTGCCGTTTTCATATCAGGAATTATTTTGCTTTTGTCGGCATCTGTGCCTGGTGTCTTGAGCCGATTGAAAATTGCACAGGATTTTTTGTCTTTACCAATTATGAACGTGTCCCATCAATTGACCGTCATTGCTGGAGTTCTTTTATTGGGGCTTTGTCGAGGCATTGAATATCAAGTGAAACGGACATACAATATTGTCGTTATCGTCTTAGCTTTAGCCGCTGTTTTTTCGTTGTTGAAAGGATTCGATTTTGAAGAGGCTATCTTTGTCGGTATCGTTGCAATCCTCCTTAAAGTATCTAAAAAACGGTTTTATAGAGAGAGTTATGTGCGTACATGGGGGAAAATATCGTTTGATATGGCAGTGATCTTTACCATAACTGCAATGTACGTCATTATTGGGTATGTAAATTTACCGGCTTCAAACTTACGTGTTTCCGATAAGATACTCCCTTACATCCTGACCGATTATCTTGACTTGTTTTACAGTGCAATTATTGGGCTTCTCATTGCGGGGATAATTCTGCTATTTGGTTATTTCGGGCGTAAATCGAAGCAAATCGAAAAGATATCTCCTATCCATTACGAAGATGAAATAAAAGAGCATCTCGGGAAATATGGTGGAACTGAACTTTCTCACCTCATTTTTACGAACGACAAATATATTTTTTGGAATGAAGAAAAAACCGTTTTATTTTCCTATCAGACATATGCAGATAAAATTGTTGTTCTCGGTAATCCAGTTGGAAAGAAAGACGACTTTTCGTCTGCAATCGAGAAGTTATTGGAAACAGCGGACCTATATGGTTATACACCTGTCTATTATGAAGTAAGCAGGGAGTTTATTCCCTATTTACATGAGTACGGCTATGGATTTTTTAAACTTGGTGAGGAAGCTTTCGTTAACTTGGAAAGGTTTTCTTTTTCAGGGAAGAAGATGAAAAACGCTAGAGCTATAAAAAATAAATTCGAAAGAGAACTATATAGAGTAGAATTGTTAACACCACCATTTCAAGCGGATCTTATGCAGCAATTGAGAATTGTTTCAGATGAATGGTTGCATGGAAGAAAAGAAAAAGGATTTTCTCTTGGATTTTTTGACGAAAAGTACTTAAATACTTCAGAGATTGCCGTTATGAAGGGAGAAGAGGGAATTATTGGCTTCGCAAGCTTAATGCCAATGTATGACAATCACAAAGTTATTTCCGTCGACTTAATGCGTTTTAAGCCTGGTTCTCCGTCTGGTACGATGGATTATATTTTTCTATCCTTGTTCGAATGGGCGAGCGAATCGGGGTATGAACGATTCAATATAGGCATGGCGCCCCTTTCGAATGTCGGTCTTTCCAAATATTCGTTTTTACCTGAAAAGTTGGCGGCTCAACTCTTTCTACACGGACAATTTTTCTACCACTTCAAGGGGTTAAGAAACTTTAAAGAAAAGTATGCGAACAATTGGGAACCAAAATATTTAGCCTACCGAAAAAGGTCCTCATTACCAATTACAATGGCACAACTTACATTAATGATAGGGAAGGGCAGAGAATCAGACAACAAGCCAAGTTGAAGGAGCCTGTTTATGGAAGTGAAACCGGGTAAAGACGAAGCAAAAAAAATTAATTCTTTAGAAGCGGTAAAAATAAATGGAGTTAAGCAGTGGATTTATGTGCGAAGTAAAAACCTTAATAATCCTATCATTCTTTTCTTACATGGTGGCCCAGGTGTTTCTCATATTTACTGTATAAAAAAGTACTTCGAAAACTTGGAAAGTCGTTTTATAGTCGTGGATTGGGACCAACGAGGTTCTGGGAAAAGTTACTCCGAAACAATACCAAAAGAAACATATACAATCAACCAATACGTTGAGGATGTAAAAGTTTTGGCGGAGTTATTAAAAACACGTTTCAACAAGAAGATATTTCTTGTAGGTCATTCTTGGGGAAGTATTATTGGTCTTATGGCAGTCTATAAATATCCACAATTATTTCAATGTTATATTGGCCTTGGTCAAGTCGTTGATATTGTTGCGGGCGATAAAAGAGCGTATGATCACGCATTGGAACAATCCAAGTTAAACAATGATAAGCCTTCCCATGAAAAACTAAATAAAATGGGTCCACCGCCTTATCACTCACTTTACAAATCATTACTATTTCGGATCTATCTCAATAAGTATGGGGGTTTTGACTATAAAAAATCAATAAATCTTTGGACGGATTATTTAAAGGAAATGGTTTTTTCGAAAGAGTATAGTCCAATGGATGTCGTGAAATGGTTGAAAGGGATAAATTACTCGGGTAAAAGAATGCAGAAAGAAATGCTTACAGTTAATTTTATAGAGCAAATTAAAAAAGTGAAAATCCCTGTGTACTTTTTAGCTGGAAGATTAGATTATATAACCCCAAGTTCATTGGTAGAGGAGTATTATGCACTTATTGAAAGTCCGTATAAAGAAATGATCTATTTTGAAAATGCAGCCCACAATGTACATTTCGAGGAAACAGATAAATTCATTCATGTTTGCTGTGAAGTTGCAAATAAGTTTGAAAATAGCGATAGCAAGTTGAACTATTGAATTTGAATGTTTTAGAAAAATGTTATATGTCTTACGATTATCTTGCGAGTTCTACATTTGTAAGGGGAGAGAATTAAAAGAGGGCGGCGTTCGGGCGAAATCCCGCCCTTATGGCCCCGATACATACAGGCGTTGTTCTTGTTCTATGAACATATAACAAAATCAGCGCAAAATAAATGGGGGATTTAGAATAGGCGACAATTGAAAAAAACGTTGATAATCTCCTGACGCGTTACGGGACAAGACTTATTCGTTGCAAAATTATTACGTAGGGTCAGACAGAAGAGTTGGTGGGGAGATTGATATTAGACGGTAAAATTAGCCAGGACTATTAAAGCATATAGAAAAGTAATTAAATATTATGTTCGGGGCGCGCCCTCAGATTGAAAATGAAATCTTGTCCAGCCCCCATGTATATATCCGCAAAGCTTACAACTTCCAACATGAAAAATACACGCTGTACTCAAGTTTTTTAGAATCTAATTGATCAAACTCGAACAAAATTGATTAGTGAAACACATATCAAAAGAAATATTCCCGTAAGTAGTGCCTACCGATGTTAGATACGGCGGTATGTGACAAACCGTCGTAAGTTGGAGTCAGACCAACGTATCGACTTTATAGCACACTATAGTTCATCAAGAATTGGCATCATTAAAGAAAAGCGATTGTTAAATATAGTGATAAACTTTTGCACCGCTTAGGAGGTGCTTTTTCCATGCCTGAAAATTACCGGGATGGCGGTGGTATAATATGCCTACTTGGGAGGATGTTAGGGAAGAGTAGGGGACAGCAAGCATAACGTTTGTTGTATTAGCAGAAAAAAGCGATGCGAAACTTAGGACAGTTGCAATAAGAGGGATAGTAGGGAGTGAAAGCCAATTGAATGTTCTGAATGGAAAGTGCCAGAAGATATGTATTGTGAAATCTGATAATACATTGAAGAAGAACCCGTCGGCGGAAGGCTAATTTCTTTTCAACTACTGAAATCTATTCACTTTAAATACCTAATAAACCATGGAGGACATCATGACACATTTCCTACAAAGCTTAATGGATCAACATGGATATCACATGCTTGGTATTGTGCTTGGTATTGCGCTTCTTCTTGAGCTCCTTGCATTGCCTTTACCAGGAGAAGTGCTTATGGCTTACGCAGGACTAATTTTCTTCTTGTGAAGAAATTGACTTTCTGTCAACTATAAAATAGATAGTCATTATGGACATTGTAGTTAAACTATTTTTAGTTTTGACGATAAGTCAACAGTTAAAGAGTTGATTGAAATGACAAAATGTCAATATTTCAACCGTCTAGGTAATTGACATGCCGTCAACAGGCGTGTAAACTTGTATCAGATACCTAATCTATTACCTATATGAGCCGATTTCATAATTCCCTATTTTAACTTAAAGTACGAATGATAATGGGGTTTTAAGTTTTATTGTTCATTAATATAGAAGGCGTTTCGTTGATTGGAGCGGAGGGCGGCGACTCCAGTGGGAACAGCACGAGCTGAAAGCCCCGCAGGAACTCAGTGACGAGGAGATTGAAGCCGTGCCCACGGAAAGCGTCCGACCGGAGCGGAAATCAACTTTGTTCGTATTTCAAGACTAAATCTTCTATTATGAAATTAACTCATATAGGTTGAACTAAAGAAAGTGACACCTAGTTGATTGTAGTGGAGAGCGGCGACTCCAGCGGGAAAAGCAGGGCAAAGACGGAGAGAGAAAGTTTCACTCTCTCTTTGTCCAGGTCAGACCCCGCAGCAAAGCGAGGAGGCTCACGGACCGCCCACAGAAAGCGTCCGCTCGGAACCGAAAAAAACGGCTCAGTAAAGCGATTATCATTAGACTTTTTCAGGTTAAAATCTTTAAATCAATATATATAGTACATTTTTTACATATTGATTTGTTAATTGACAAGTAATGCTTTCCCTAATAATTTTTAGAAAGGACAATAGAATATGTCTGAAGAAAGAACAAGCAACAGCCTCGGTTTGTTGTTAAGAGATTTATTACAAGAACGTTCATTGTCAATGCGACAACTAAGTGAACTTACTGAAATCGACACAGCTACAATTTCTCGCATTAGTAACGGAAAACGAAACGCAACGCTAGATCACTTACAAAAGTTTGCAGACAGTTTAGATGTTCCAATGCAAAAGTTAGTTGAAGCTGCCGGATACCCGTTTGAGGGGGAGGAGATAAAGAAACAATCAGATATTCATATGTCAGTTGATATGATACAAGGCTTTCTGGAGTCCTCAAATGTATATAAAGATAATTTTTCTATTGAACAGGTGGAAGAAAAATTAACAGATTACGAACTATATGTACAAACAGAAGAGGGAGGCAATACGATTCTAAAAGGCTTTGAGGAGAAAATTCAAAGTGTGAGTGGTATAGGTCCTTTCATTACACAACTTAAGGAACTATTTTCGAAATATCGTGAACGACAATCAACTCCATATGAGCTCACTTTAATTGGAAGTGCACTCCTATATTTCATCATTCCAGTAGATGTAATTCCAGATTATATATTTCCAATCGGCTACTTGGACGACGCGATTGCAGTGAAACTTGTTGTCAAATCATTATCAAATAGAGGCGTGACATTTGATACATAACAACTGCGAAGAAACAATAATTCTAGTATAGGTAGTACGATTTATGAAAAGGAGCGAAAAAAATTGCGTGAACGACTGTAGTCGACTCACGCAATTTTTTTCATATGAAATGAAATAATTATTACCTATTATCCTCTTAATTCATAATGAATTTCTCTTTTCAATTTCATGAATTCGTCACTCAACAAAAGCTCTTCCTTACGTGGTCGCGGGAAGGGGTTGATGATTTCTTTTTTTATGGATGCCGGTTTATTTGAAAGGATAAGAATTCGGTCGGACAAATAAAGGGCTTCATCGATATTATGGGTAATGAACAAAACCGACTTCCGGTAATCCTCCCAAATCGCAAGTAACCACCCTTGCATTTCAAACCGGGTGAATTCGTCGAGGGCGGAAAAGGGTTCATCCAAGCAGATGATAGATTGTGGACTGTTTAGACTTCGAATGAATGCAACACGCTGCTTCATACCGCCAGACAATTGGTGTGGATAGGCATCTTCATATCCACCAAGTCCCGCCTTTTCAATGAGTTCCAAGGCATTCCCAGTATCTTTTGAACCTACAATTTCTGAACTTAATAAAACGTTTTGTAAAATGGTTCGCCAAGGGAGTAACGAAGGATTTTGTGGCATATAGCTAATATGGCCGCGAGAATTATTTACGCTATTTCCATCCAATGTAATATCTCCATGATCAGGGGCATACAGGCCTCCAATCAGCTGAAACAATGTGCTTTTTCCGCTTCCGGAAGGCCCAACAATTGAAACGAATTCGCCGTCATCGACATGAAATGAAACATCTTGAAGTACATGATTTGTGCCATATGATTTTGAGATATGTTGTAACTTTAATTTACTCATCGGACGCATTCCCTCCTTGTCGTTGCCATTTCAAAAACCATCTTTCAATAAGTGCAATGATTGCGAAAAACGTTAAGCTTAAAATCATAATAAGGAAAATGGCAACAAATACACGATCTGTTTTAAATGAAGAGGAAGCATACGTCATATACACACCAATTCCTTTACTCGCACCAAGCCATTCCGAAATAACAGCCCCCATCACGCTATACGTACCTGCAATTTTTAAACCCGAAAAGATGGAAGGGAGAGCAAAAGGCCATTGCAATTTCCAGAAGATTTGTCGGTTTGTTGCTCCTGTCATTTTCATATAATGCAATAGATCCCTGTCTGTTTGCCGCAAACCATCCAACGCCGCAATTGTAATTGGAAAAAAGCAGACGAGCACAATGATGATGAGTTTTGGTAATATACCGAATCCGAACCAAATGACAAGCAATGGCGCCAAAACGATGATGGGTATATTTTGCGATAAAATGAGTAGTGGATAAAATGCTTCTTGTAAGATGGGTAGACGGAATAGCAATATTGCGACCGCTAGCCCGATGATGCTCCCAATCGCATAACCTATAAGGGTCAGTGTAATGGTAGAGAATATATGATTTGAATAAAGTGCCCAGCCTTGAATTGCTTCTTGTCCTATGTGAGTGGGGACCGGGAGCAACCAAACAGGAATCGCAAAAAGACGACCGGCAATTTCCCATGAAATAAGTAAAAGGATGATGACCCCTAGTGGTCGCCATCCTTTTTTCAAAACAGTTTTCAACGGTATTTCTCCGTCAACTTGTCCATCGAGGCACCGTCTGGTTTATAAAAGATTTTCACTTGAGATATAATACTAAGTGAACCTTTTTCAATCATCTTCTCATTCATTTTTTGGACAATCCCGAGTAGGTCTGACAAGTTTCCTTCCATCGTCGTTTCAAGTGGGGATACTTGATAAGGAACTCCCGCTTCCTCAATTACAGCAATCGCTGCGTCAACGTAAGGTATCACGTCTTCTCCATTTGGTGTTTTAGGTATGATTTGAATACTTACTAATGCGTTTGTCATGTAAATTCCTCCTTAGTTAGGTAAAAACTCATTTGTGAATGCATCTTCCGCGATAAATTCACCGTCAAGTAAATCGTTTTCAGTTAGCCACTCTGCGTAGCCTTGCCAAATCGACAGTTTTTGTTCACCCCAACGAGGTGCATCGTCTTTATATTTTGGTGAAATCCATTGTTGACTCGCTTTGACGAGTTCTTCATCAAGATCAGGAACGGCTTTCAATAAAATCGTTGCGGCTTCCTCTGGATTTTCACTTGCGAATTCATAACCCTTCGCAACGGCTTTGACAAAAGAACGGACCGTATCTGGGTTATTACTAATCATCTTTTCATTCGTCGTAAGAACGGGCGTATAAAAGTCAAGTTTGTCCGAGTAGTCTTTCAAGTACTGCATATTCAAGTCGATGCCACGAAGTTCCGCTTCAATTCCAGTCCATGCGTAGTAAATCCATCCAAAATCAATATCTCGCTCAACTGCCGTAAAAAAGTCGGAGCTTCCTATATTGATGAATTCAACTTTCTTGGCATCCGCATGTTCTTTTTCCATAAGTGAAGAGATTACAGCTTGCTCGATAGGGGCGCCCCATCCACCGTATGTCTTACCTTCATAGTCTTTCGGTGATTCGATGCCGTCTTTCTTTAAAGAGGCAAAACCCGATGTATTATGTTGAAGAATTGCAGCAATCGAAACGATAGGTATATCTTGGGCGCGGGCATCCGTAATCGATTCCTGTGCACCAATACCAAACGAGGCTTTACCGGCGGCTACGAGTTGGTCAGCACCTGCTTCTCCTGGTAACATAATTTCCACATTAAGACCTTCGTCCTCAAAAAAACCTTTTTCTTTCGCTACATATAGGCCGGTATGGTTTGTGTTTGGCGTCCAATCGAGTACAAACTGAACTTTTTCCAACTTTGAACCCTTTTCTTTCCCATTGCCTTCCTTACTGTTGCATGCCGAAAGTACAAGTAACAGACTCAGCGCGACAAACAACGACACTTTCTTCAATCCTATTCCTCCTCATAGATTCATAGCAATTACACATGTACAGTTTTTCGGAACAAAAAATGCGTGCTCCGAACAACCGAAGAACGCATAACCATAGACAAAGCTAATGAGTATGTTCCCTTCGCTGGCCTTAACCAGATCAGGTTCAAAGGGTCTATACCTTTTAAGTATATCTCAACCAGCATCACTGGTACCCCTACATAATTATAACTGTATGAAGTTTTATAATCCTTACCATGTCTACTGTGCCACATTCGCCTAATGGAATCAAGTATATGCGAACAATGTATGTAGATTCTATTCAGTTGATATTGAATTTTATTATAGGGAAGATATAATACATAGTGAATCAATGCAGTGAGGTATAGAAGGCAATTAGTTGTTAAAACAATGATGTAGGGAGTAAATAGTATGATTTATGCAAGTGGGGTTGTTTCATTCCTTTCAAATAACACGGATCGTAAGTCAATTGTAAATAGAAGAAACAGGACTATTACTTTGGAATTTATAGAAAGAATCCCTTCAGAGAATAACGGCAGTACTTCCGAGAAAATCACTTGCAAATTTACGGTGCTTCTTCCTAGAAGTTATGAATGCAAAACATTGGAAGACTATACCGGGAAAATCAAGCCGTTTTTACAGGCATCTATAAAAAAGGTGATTGTCAGTGTAGCGATTTCCCATTTGAACTATGCAAGCAGTGGGGCGACTGATTTAAGGAAAACAACTTCCTACGGAAAGTATTCACCTAAATAAATGCATCTTCATCTACAGTCCAATCTGTAAATGAGGATGCTTTTTCATTTATTTGAAATAAATCTCATTAGGAAGATTTTACTCGATATAAGATTGAATTGACATGACTAAGACACCCGTCTGTTATTTAATTCATATTAGTCCAAAAAGCTGGTTATGCTATGCATGATAGCACCTTTTTATGAAAGGGAGACGATTCATGGATAGTTACTTACCGGCGGTTGTCATCGGCATTATTTTTGGTTTTATCTCACGTCTTACTTTATTACGTACAGATTTCCGTCAATATCCTACCTATCCACAAGGGCGAATCATTCATCTTTCTTTTGGATTTATAGCCGCATTTATTGGGGCAGTTGCGATTCCAGCCGTTTTGGAATCCGATTGGACTGCGGTTACGTTTCTAGGTTTGGCAGCTACCCAATTTCGTGAAGTTCGAAAGATGGAAAGGGATACACTCGAAAATATAGATACGAAGGAATTGGTAAAGCGCGGGGCTCCTTTTATTGAAGGAATGGCACAAGCATTTGAAAGTCGGAATTATTTAGTCATGTTTTCGGCTTTAGTAACGACGCTTGTTTCTGTTTATTCCCTTTGGCTGGGCGCATTGGCCGGAGTTGCTACGCTTATTATCGTTAAAAAGAATATGTCGGGCAAATTGTTACGTGCGATTGCTGACGTTTCTGAAGGAGACATAAGGTTTGAGGGACCTAATCTTTTCGTCAGTGATATTCTCATTAAAAACGTCGGCTTAGAGGATACACGGAATGTGATTATGGAACGGGCTGTTGGTGTGATAGTCACTCCTAAAAATGAAAATAGCGTTGTCACCATATCTCATCTTGGTCAAAGACAAGCGATGCTACACCACGTCACTACTGTTCTTGGCGCATTTCTAGATTCAGGAGAACCGGCTCTTGTGCCGCTTGCGAAACGAGATATGGAAGACGGAAGAATCGCCTTATTCATTTTGCCGCGCGAAAAAGACTTTGAACAAATCAAAACGGTATTGGAAAAAGTCCCCGTCCTAGACAGCGCCATCCGTTTACCAAGCGAAGCAGATAAAGGGAAATAAGGAGTTGTGAAAATGAATGAACAACATTCAGCGATTGTTGCCATTGTGACGACTAACCCTAAGAACCTAACAGGCGGGGGCACCCCTGTTTTTATTGTGACAGATGGCGAAGTTTTACAAAAAACTAGTTTGACTTTAGAAAAAATCATGGATGCGTCAGCCCATGAAATTAACACGGAAACAATCATTATCGTTGCACGGTAAATATAGTTCGGGAGGTATTTTTGGTATGACACATAAAATACGGACAACGGTTGGGAAAGCTGAAAAACGAATTGATGCAGTAGAAAAGTCAGCGGGAAAAGTAAGATATATAGGAGATTATTCAGTGCCGGGGTTAATGCACGCAAAACTTGTAACAAGCACACAAGCCCATGCCTTGATTAAATCTATTGACACGACAGAAGCGTGGAAAATGCCTGGTGTACGCGCGATTGTGACAGGTAAAATGTTTCCGTTTCATATAGGCCCCATTTTAGCGGATCGGCCACCGTTGGCATTTGAAAAAGTTCGTTATTATGGTGAACCCGTTGCGATTGTTGTAGCGGATCATGAACATCAGGCCAAGTTGGCAACTGAAAAAGTGAAAGTTAACTATGAACCGCTACCTATCGTCAATTCTGTTCAACAAGCTTTTCAACATGATGCCCCTCTTGTTCACAAAAACTCCGGGCAATATACGAAGCTAATAAGCGATGTCTATCCTAAAACGGGTACCAATATTGGCAGTCATATCAAAATACGTAAAGGAGATTTTGACTCCGCATGGGCAAACTGTGAAGAAACAATTACGGCTACTTACTCATTCAACCTTTCGGATCACGTTGCACTCGAAACAAGAAGCGTACGAGTTGAAATTAATCCGATGGGCAAGGTTATTGTTCATTCCTGCACCCAATCCCCATTTACAATCAAAAAAGTGCTCAACCAATTTTTCAATATTGAAGTTGGAAATATTTTGGTTCATGTTCCGATGGTTGGTGGTGCGTTCGGAGGAAAAGGGACTGTACAGTTAGAACCGCTTGCCTATTTAGCTTCGAAAGCAGTAGGTGGTAAATTGGTGAAACTGGAGTTTGACCGGGGAGAAGATATGACTACAGCGCCTTGCCGGATTGGCCTCGATGCCACAATTCAACTTGGGGTAACTAAAAAAGGAAAATTGGTAGCCGGAAAATATACGTATTTAATTGATTCAGGTGCTTATACAGATCAAGCGGCTGGGATAACGAGAGCGGCGGCACTAGATTGTACAGGCCCCTATAATATACCGAATGTCTGGTGCGACTCGTACTGTATGTATACAAACCATCCATTCGCTACTTCGTTTAGAGGCTATGGTCACCCGGAACTTACTTTTGCAGTGGAGAGAACAATGGACCAACTTGCCAAACAGCTACATATCGATCCAGTCCAGTTACGGATCATTAATGGTATTAAACCCGGCGATACAACGCCAACCCAGACCGTATTAACAGCAAATAATATTGGCGATGTGGAGAAATGTGTGAACCGAGCAAAAGAACTTATTCAATGGGACGAAGGACAAACACATGAGGTCGCAAAAAACAAAGTCCGTTCGAAAGGACTTAGTTTGTTTTGGAAAACGTCGACAACCGCAACAAATGCACAAGCGGGAGCCATCCTAACATTTGAAGCCGACGGAAGCGTAAATTTAAATTGTGCCGCAATTGAGCTAGGACAAGGAACGAAAACGATTCTGGCACAAATTCTCGCAGAAAAACTAGGGATGGAAATGAAGAAAATTCATGTAACGATGGAACTAAACACGCAATATGATCCCCACCAATGGCGTACCGTCGCGAGTAGCTCAACTTTTTTAGCGGGTCGAGCAGTCGTTTCCGCGGCGGATAATGCGCTTTCCCAATTAAAAAAAACAGCATCTATTGTCTTGCAATGTTCCGTGGAAGATTTAGACGTGGGAAACGGAAGGGTTTACTTGAAACCTGATCCTACATTTGGAGTTGAAATCAAAGACATTGCGTTAGGATACACCTACCCAAGTGGACATTCTATCGAAGGACAAATTGTCGGAGTCGGAAAACATATTCAACGTCATTTAACGCCGATGGATCAGCAAACAGGATTTGGAAAGCCAGGTCCTTGGTGGTCCGTTGGTGTGCAGGCCGTGGAAACTGAACTGGATACAAGGGATTTTACGTATAAAATTTTAAAAGGTGTCACAGTTCTTGACGGCGGAACGATTATTAATCCAATGACGGCAACGCAGCAAATGCGGGGCGGCATGCATATGGGGTTAAGTTATGCGACAAGTGAAAAGTTTATTTTCGATGAAAAAGGCGTTGTTCAAAACTCGGGGCTTCGAAATTACCCGATGTTGCGGTACGGGGAACAACCGGCGGAATATATTGTCGAATTTATCGAAACACCCGCGGCAGACGGTCCATACGGGGCTCGCGGAATTGGTGAGTACGGAGTCATCGGGGCGCCAGCTTGCCTTGCGAATAGTCTTTCAACCGCAACTGGTGTCGAGTTAAATCAATTACCGCTTACTCCAGAATTCATATGGGAGACAAAGAAGGTGAATGACCAATGATTGCATTCGATTTCGAATACTATAAACCTTCCTCGATAGCGGAAGCTGTTGAGACGTATAGCATCGTTCAAACGCAAGGGAAGAGTGCGATGTTCTTTTCTGGCGGTACGGAATTTATTACTTTTGCGCGGGTAAATAAACTAAAAGCGGACGCCGTCATTGATATTAAAGGAATTCCGGAATGCAATGTGTTGGAGGTTCAGGGAAACGAGCTAGTTATTGGAGCGACAATGTCACTCAACAAAATTACAGAGTCGAAACTATTTCCTCTTTTAGGGGAATGCGTAAAACAAATTGCGGATCATACGTCGAGAAATAAAATTACAATTGGTGGGAATATAAATAGTGAATTGATCTACCGGGAAAGCGTCTTACCTCTATTATTAACAAATGCTAAAGTGAAAATAACGAATGGGAACGAAGTGGAAACAGTTTCATTAGACACTGTTTTTAATAAAGAAATGAAACTTAAACCTGGGAACTTTCTTCTTCAGCTCATGGTTGACACCTCTTATATTGACCTACCCTATGTGAGCCTTAAGAGAACAAAAATTTCTAAAGTAGGTTATCCAGTCGTCTCCGTCGCGGCAATCACAAAAAACAATCAAATTCAGGTCGCGTTTAGCGGTGTTTGCGAATATCCATTTCGTTCGGCTAAGATTGAAGCGATTTTGAATGACTCGAATGGTACTACGGATGAACGAATTGAGAGAGTGATTGCTCATCTTCCTTCATCGATTGTCGACGACATTCAAGGATCGGGAGAGTACCGTGCCTTTGTGTTGAAAAATGTTTTATTAGATACGCTAAACGTATTGGAGAGGGTAAAATGATAACGGAAAATGGAATATCTAAAACACTGATCCATTTACATGTAAACGGAGAAACACAGGAGGCGGTTGTTCGCTCTGCTGATACACTTTTGTATACATTACGTGAGGAGCTTGGGTTAACGGGTACAAAGCGGTCATGTGGTGACGGTGACTGCGGGGCCTGTACGGTTCTAGTTAACGGGGAACCTACTCATTCCTGTCTTTCATTGGCCATTGAGGCAGTAAATCAACCGATTACAACAATCGAAGGGTTACTTAATTCTCCCATGCAAAAGATGTTTGTCGAAAAGTGGGCGATTCAGTGTGGTTATTGTACACCGGGTTTTATCGTCAATTGTCATGCGCTTGTAAATAAACACCCGGATGCCGAAGACGAGGTCATTGAGGAATGGTTACAATCGAATATTTGTAGATGTACGGGATATCAAGAAATACAAGATGCTGTAAAAGCAGTTTTGAAGGCTGGGAATGCATCTTTAAATGAATAAACGCCCACGACTTTTCCACTTGGAAAAGTCGTGGGCGTTTATTCATTTAGGCGTTCACCCTTTTTTAAAGCTATTGTTTCCGCTGTTTAGGGAGTGGATGAGTTGAAGAGTTTGTGCTGCTTGTTCGATTTGTTGTTGTACTTGTTCCAATTGTTGTTGTTCTGCCGTTGTAGATTGTGTAATTGAGATTCCTTGCATATAATTTAATAATTGAACGGCTTGTTGAAGTTGTTGTTGTGCCTGTTGCAATGATGGTAAGTCTATCATTGAAGCTATTTGCTGAATTGTTTGTACGGCTTGTTGCATAGCTTGTAGTGCAAGTTTCTTTTTTGTGTCAAATTGTTGTTCCATTTGTGTTTGATTTTCCTGCAGTTGCTGTTGCTGCTGTTTCATTTGTTGTTCTTTAAAACTTTGCTCTTGTTGTTCACTTGGTTTTTTCATATGGATTACGCCTCCTTCAAATTACTTGTATACAATAGTCTGTCCTAATAACTATTATTTAAAATGAATTCGCATTTTTTATTACTTCAGACGGCGTTGAAAAGACGTTAGTTAGCCCTTGCTTAACACTCAATAAACATGCATACTATTTTAGTGTAAAAAAACTATGTATAGGAGTTATTTATAAAATGAATAGTGCAGCATTTAAAAAAATGACACCTGCTCATGATCCATGGGAAGCTTACTTGGACGTACAAGAGCACGGCAAACTCACGCTATCTAGTATTGAATTCACGACGACATACTTGTGTAATATGCGCTGCGAACATTGCGCGGTTGGGTATATGTTGCAGCATAAAGATCCAGATGCTTTGCCTATCGAATTGCTTTTATCCCGACTAGACGAAATTCCTCATTTACGAACAATTAGTATTACAGGTGGGGAACCGATGTTTTCTAAGAAGTCGGTTGAACAATATGTTTTACCTTTACTGAAGTACGCACACGAGCGTGGTGTTCGAACGCAAATGAATTCAAACTTAACGATGCCTTTAGATCGTTATACGGCAATCGCCCCGTATTTGGACGTTTTACACATTTCACATAACTGGGGTACCATCGATGATTTCATCGATGGAGGTTTTGCTAATATGGATCGGAAACCGCCCCGTGAACGTCGTGCGGGGCAATTTCAGCGGATGATTGACAACAGTCGTGCATTGGCTGAAACGGGTGTTATGGTATCAGCGGAGACGATGTTGAATAAACGCACACTGCCGCATCTTGAACATATTCACCGACAAATTATTGAGGAAATGAAATGTGCGCGCCATGAAGTACACCCGATGTACCCAAGTGACTTCGCTTCGCAGCTTGAAGTGCTTTCTTTAGATGAAACACGAAAAGCAATCCATAAATTATTGGATACGCGTGATGAAGATGTATGGATGCTGTTTGGCACGTTACCGTTTTATCCATGCAGTAATAACGAAGAGGATTTAGCACTGTTGAAACGAATCTACAATAGCAAAAACGTATCGGTACGCAACGATCCGGATGGTAGATCCCGCTTGAACGTCAACATTTTCACAGGAGACGTCATTGTGACCGACTTTGGTGATACGCCGCCAATGGGCAATATTCAAACGGATTCACTTCCAGTGATGCTAGACCGTTGGCAAGAACGTCCACTTGCGAAAACGATTAGTTGCCACTGTCCAGCAGTCAAATGCTTAGGACCGAACTTATTAGTAAAAGAAGCCTATTATTCTGAAACGGACTTCATGAAGAAAAAATCAAATATTACGCTTTAAAATGTTCGTAAAACAACATGATTACGGGAAGTTTATCGTGATCATGTTGTTTTTAAATAGTTAAATAGATTCGAATCTGTACAAGGAAATGGGATGGAATATATGGTAGATAACAGAGAACCCGACTTTGTTATGTTTTCAACGACTCATATCGCAACTGTATTTGTAGTATGCTTGCTCATCATTTTGTTGTTCATTTCAAAAGGGAGATGGGCAATTGAACCCAAATCTACTCAACTAATGGAGCGCATTTTTGCGTTTACTTTATTGTCGATGGAAGTCCTTTACCATGTTTGGGCGATTGGGACGGGGCGATGGGATATAAGTAATTCATTGTCGCTTGAATTATGTAGTTTTAGTTTATTGGGTGCAATTATCCTTTTATGGACGGGGAACAGGTATCTCGTCGATTTCGTCTTTTTTGCGGGAATAGGAGGGGCGCTTCAAGCGATAGCGACCCCTGTTTTAGATTTCGACTTTCCACATTTCAGGTACTTTCATTTCTTTTATACGCATAGTGGGATTATATTGACGGCACTTTATTTTATGTGGTTTAAAGGATATAGGCCTACTTATAAAGGAATTATTAAAGCAATGATTATCTTAAACCTATTGCTTCCGCTTATATTTGTTGTAAATATATTGGTTGATGGAAACTATATGTTTTTAAATACGAAACCAGAAACGGGGTCCTTGCTTGATTATTTAGGACCTTACCCGTGGTATATCCTTTCAATGGAAGGAGCTGCGTTTTTTGTCTTCCTTTGTCTATGGTTATTATTCAGGAAATGGAATGTTAAGCTAAAAAAGGGATAGACAACTATTGTCCTACCAATGTAACTCGATCGTTAAATCGCAACAACTGTTTTCTTGATTGAAATTATCTATTTTAATACGGATTCCAGTGGGAGTAAAATCAGTCTTTACATGTAATGTGATTCCAGTTGATAAAATCAATTCATCTACTTTTTTAGTGTTCGATAATTGGGCGGAATCCATCAGTTCATGTGCAAATTCTTTAGAGTTAATAATCTTATCCAATAATAAATTGGCTTGCTTCATGAGTTCTTGAAATTGTTGTGCGGATGAGTTTAGTATTGTCGTATTTATAGGTGGGAACGGGCTTTGTGGCTTTACGGCGCTATTTGGATTAACTGGAATTGTTGTATTCAAAGCGAGCCACTGGGGATGATAATACGGATAAGAGATATAATACATAGAAACACTCCTTTCTAAACATCATATATTCTTATACTATGTGCAACCTGAAGAAGAAGTTTTCTAGATTGGTAGACCAACTATAATAATTAGCGGAAATACGAATCATTTACCGACCTTTCATCATTTACTAAAGAGAACGAACAATTTTCTTTTAAGGGGTGGATGGATGTGTCGAAAAGGAAAAGAGGAAAAGCATTAAATAAACTACCTTCAAATGGACGCGGAGACTGCCCATTATGTATAAGAAGTGGTATTAAGTTGTTGTATACGCACAGATTGAATACAAATGAAATCATTCAAGTATGTAAATTTTGCCGAGATAGATAAATATGTAAAAATTGGTGAAGTAGCTAATAGCGAAACAGTTATGGTTAAATTAAGGCATATAAAGAGGATATGTCAGTTACTCTATCTGAAGAGAAGATGGTTATAAACTGACTTATTGGCGCGACGGATAGTTAAAAGATGACTACGGTAAAATTATTACTATTGATAATAGTAGTAAATCAATCCGTGCTTGACAATTTGTCCGGATGCCAAATCTCTGGCAGGGAACAGGCAATTATATGTACCGTTTCGGTGTTGACGCATCGAAATGGTTTTTTTACGTCTGGATTACGAAAGTGTCGAAAAAAAACCGTCTGGATGGTATATTGCTTACATATGTAAGCAACTGAGGGGGAAATCAAATGGTCCAAACAACTCGGAAAATAGATATTCTTGATGCTGCGTCCAAGATTGTAGCGGAGAAAGGAATCTTTTCGTTAACAATAGAAGCTGTAGCAAAGGAAGCTGGCATAAGTAAAGGAGGCTTGCTTTACCATTATCCATCAAAAGAAGTGTTAGTTGAGAAGATGGTTGAGCATCTTGCCACAAATTATAGAAGTAAAATTGCTAAGAATGCTGAAGAAGACCTTGCCGAAAAGGGAAGCTGGACTCGCGCCTATTTAGATGTCACGTTTAAACAAGCGTATCGAAATAAGGATATGCACTCTGGATTGCTGGCAGCAAAAGCAGTAAATCCATTATTACTAAATCCTATTCATGAAGCGTATTCTGAGTGGCAACATGAAATTGAAAACGATGGGTTAGATCCAGTTATGGCAACAATCATTCGTCTAGCAACTGACGGAATTTGGTTAGCAGATCTTTTTGGTATTAATCCGATTGAAGATGATCGTAAAGAGTTGATTTATGAAACGTTAAGAAAATGGACGAATAAATAATATCCGTCCAATTTACGAAACAAATAGCTGATGACAAGGCCTTCCAACTAATGAAGAGGCATTCAAATCACTTATAAAACATGCTGGAATTACTTCATTTTACCTAATGGGTTGAAAGTGAAATCTTCCACATGTATAGTGTGATTAGAATTCAAAACCGTCCAGACGGTACAGTATGAAAAGATGAAAAAAATGAATCGGGGGAGATACTATGAAGAACAAAGTTTTGTTAACAGCGGCAGTTACAGGTGCGGGAGATACAACAAAAATTAATGAATACGTACCAGTGACTCCTAAAGAAATTGCAGATGCTGCGATTGAATCGGCAAAAGCTGGGGCAACAGTAGCTCATATACATGCCCGTGATCCAAAAACAGGTGGCGTAAGTCATAATATGGATCATTACCGAGAAATAGTAGACCGCATCCGTGAATCAGAAATAGATGTCGTTATTAATATTACTGCTGGTGGCGGGGGAGATTTCATACCTAGTTTAGATACGCCTGCTGCTGGAGGTAATGGGACATTTATTCAAACACCTGGCGAGCGACATAAACCGGTAGGAGAATTACTCCCAGAAATGTGTACGCTTGACTGTGGAAGCGTCAACTTTGGGGATATGATTTATGTGAGCCCTACTGATTGGTTAAGACAACATGCGAAGCTCATTCAAGAAAGTGGCGTAAAGCCCGAATTAGAATGCTTTGACACGGGACATCTTCGTTTCGCCAAAAAATTAATTGATGAAGGGCTAATTGATGGAGATCCAATGTTCCAATTCTGCCTAGGTATTCCTTGGGGAGCAGATGCAGATATTGAAACATTAATGTACATGAAAAATCGTCTGCCTGAAAATGCACATTGGTCCGCATTTGGCATCGGTCGAATGCAATTGCCAATCGCTATGCAAACAGCCATGTTAGGTGGCAATATACGCGTTGGATTGGAAGATAACTTATACCTAACAAGAGGTGTGCCCGCACGTAACGAACAACTCGTGGATAAAGCAGTTAACATGCTTAATAGCAACAATATAGAAGTAATGACTCCTCAAGAAGCACGAGACTATTACGGATTGAAAAATCCTCGAGGAGGCAACAAATAATGAGTGATATAAAAAAACTGGCTATCATTGGCACAGGTGTAATCGGAAACGGTTGGATTGCGCGATTTTTAGCCCGAGGATATTCAGTCGTTGCTTTTGATCCGGGTGAGGGTGCGGAAGAGCGAACCCGCATAGCAATTGAACGTGCATGGCCTTCTTTAGAAGAACTGGGTCTTGCTCCAGGAGCTTCGGCTGATCGGATTACATTTGTCTCCACAATAGAAGAAGCGGTAAGAGATGCCGATTTAATTCAGGAAAATGTTCCTGAAAGAGAAGAGTTAAAAAGAAGTGTGTTAATGAGCATTGACCAACATGCAAGACCTGAAGCAATTATTGCATCAAGCACGTCAGGGATTATGCCAAGTACATTGCAAGAAGGTTTGAAGTATCCTGGGCGAATGATTGTGGCACATCCATTTAACCCTGTTTACATTTTGCCACTTGTTGAACTAGTAGGCGGCCGTTCAACGACGCCATTCATTATGGAGCGGGCAAACGAATTCTATAAATCAATTCATATGAAACCACTTATTATACAAAAGGAAATCGAAGGTCATGTAGCAGATCGTCTAATGGAAGCACTATGGCGCGAATCGTTGCATTTGGTGAACGATGGCATTGCTACGACTGAAGAAATAGATGCAGCCATCATTTACGGTGCGGGCCTTCGGTGGGCACAGATGGGACCATTTTTGACATTCCATTTAGCTGGTGGGGAAAAAGGCATGCGTCATATGCTTGAACAGTTTGGCCCGGCGCTTAAACTTCCATGGACAAAGCTTGAAGCACCGGAACTGACAAATGCCTTAAAAGAAAAAGTTATTGAAGGCTGCGAAACTCAAGCTGGAGTTGGTTCAATCGCCGAACTAGAAGTGAAACGCAACGAGTTTTTAGTAAAACTACTCGATTTGGTTGAAGAATATTGGCATGAGCCAAAACGAGTTTCTAGTTAAGCCACTTTCGGATGTCACAAACATTGGAATTATTGGAGGAAGTCATTATGGGATACACAACATTTAACTACAGGGATCTCGTACAATCCAAATGGGTTGACTATAACGGTCACATGAACGATGCGGCTTATGCAATCGTGTTTAGCCTCGCCGTAGATGAATTTATGAATTATATAGGTTTAGATGAAAAGGCGCGTGAACAACATACGTATACAATCTTCACGTTGGAAACACATGTATGTTATTTACTTGAAGCGAATGAAGGGGAACAGCTCGGTGTAACGGCACAGCTATTAGATGTTGATGACAAACGGATGCATGTATTTTTCACAATGAACAATAGTGTCGGAGACGTTATCGCAACGAGTGAACAAATGCTTATGGGAATCGATACCGAACAAGGAAAAGCTGCATCATTCCCTGCACCAATTGCATCCACAATCGAGCGACTCTCACTTCTAGACAAACAGCTAGAAACGCCGAAGCAAGTAGGTAGAAAAATCGGCATTAGAAGATAAGTTTATGTGATTAATGAATACAAAAAGCAAACCATTTTAAAATGGTTTGCTTTTTGTATGTTGGCTCTGTTACATCTTACAATTTCTTTTCCATAGATAAAAAAGTATAGCGAATACTACCTGAACTAAAGGAACAAATATTGCCCAAGGAAATGGTGGGTGCTTACTAAAAAACCAAGCATCAGGAAAAATCAAAATTGCACTTAACAACATCCAAATCCAAGAACGTTTAATAATGGGGTAGACAAATGTAACGACTGATGCTAAAAACAACGGATAAAACAAACCTAAAGACTCCAATAAGACTCCCATAATTGTTTCCATGCTTTAAACCTCCACTCTATTTTAACAAAACCTATTATTAACAAGACAATTACGATTCTTAACCCAAAATTAACTGTTATACGATATAATAAAAGAAGTATAATCATTAGAATATTCAATAAGTTAGTATTGGAGGTGTGGTGAACTTCATTATGTACAGACGTTTATGTAACGGAGTTTGTTCTCTCTTTCTACTGCTAGTATTAGTCATATTAACTGCCCCCAACGAAGCAAAAGGACACGAAAGTGAAGCGCTTATTTTGCTGCCTTCTACGGAAAGCGAAAATTTGTATCCAGCGATTAAAATGTTTACGGATAAAGAGAAGGGCCTGACGATTGAAGATGTCTCTTCGGATTCATACGCAGATAAGTTTGCTCCTTCCGAACTAATGGTTCAAAAGGGCGGTTTTTTCGATACAGTGACTTGGATTCGTTTTGAAATAAAGAATCAATCGAATCAAAATGAATGGCTATTAGAGCTTGCTTTTCCTCTTATTTACGAAATTATGATTTATGGGGAAGATGATTCCGGTATCGTCGAAATGAAAAAGGCCGGATCCAATTATCCGTTTGAACAACGGGAAATTAAAAATCGTCAATTTGTCTTCAATTTGGACATTGAACCGGAGAAATTGAAAACATATTATATCCGTGTTCGTGGTTCAGGCGATTTGCATCCACCTATTAATATATGGAGCTCCGAATCATTTATCGAGAAAACGCAAATGGAATTTAGTTTACTAGGTCTTTTTTATGGTGCCATATTGGTTATGATTTTATATAACTTATTTCTTTACTTTAGCTTACGCATAAAAAGCTATCTTTACTATGTGTTTGTTATTACTGCTACATTGATGGGGCAATTGTCGACGAACGGACTTGCATTTCAATATTTGTGGCCAAATTCCCCTTCATGGAATATAATGTCCACACCATTTTGGGTCAGTCTAGCGTGCATATTCATCCTTATATTTGCGAGAAGTTTTTTGGATACCGATCAATATTCCTCTAAATTCAAACTGATTTCCTATTTATTAATGATTTTAAATGGGATTGTTATTTGCACTTTATTCATATCTCCTATTGTTGCTTTAAATATGATGCTTCTGAGTACGATAAGTACATTTTTCACTGTTTTAAGTGTTGCTTTTGTATGTTTGAAACGCGGGGCACGCCAAGCACGTTTTTTTATAGTAGGTTGGGTGATATTTCTTATCGGGGTACTTCTTACGATATTCGAAAGAGCGACATTGATACCTTATTCAATTGCTATGGACTATGCAGGTCAAGTAACATTAGCGATTGAAGTGATTTTACTATCTCTGGCATTAGCAGATAAAATCAATATTATGCGTACCGAAAAAGAACAAGCAGAGCAAGAAGCGATAGCAAGCCAAGCATTGGCAATGGAAAGCTTGAAAAAAACCGACGAACTGAAAGACGAGTTTTTGGCGATTACATCCCATGAATTGCGCACACCACTATACGGAATCATCGGTATTGCTGAATCCTTACGTGATGGGGTTACAGGAGATATCCCGACCGAGATGGGTGAACAGCTTTCAATAATCATTACAAGTGGCAACCGGCTCACACATTTAATAAATGATATATTAGACTTTTCTAAGTTAAAACACGACTCTTTAGATATCCATTTGAAACCAGTTTATCTGTCCGGAATCGTTGATGTTATATTTACCATTTGCCGACCATTAGTGCAAAATAAGCCAATCCGCCTTATTAACACGATTGACAATTCACTGCCGGCTGTCGTTGCCGATCAAAATCGTCTCCAGCAAATTTTCTATAATTTAATAGGCAACGCCATTAAATATACGGAAGCCGGAGAAGTAATCGTTTCTGCCGAACATAATGGCAATCTGATAAAAGTCAGCGTGTCGGATACTGGAAAAGGGATTACGAAAGAAAATCAGGAGATAATCTTCGAACCTTTTGAACAAGGAAATGCGTCACTTTCAAGAGATGTTGGTGGAGCCGGAATCGGTTTAAGCATAACGAAGTGGTTAGTTGGATTACACGGGGGGAGGATTGAAGTCGAATCGAAAGTGGGTGAAGGTTCGATTTTTAGTTTTATGTTACCTATACAAAACTTCAATGAAATTGTAGACGAAGTAGCAGTAGATACAGAGCCGTCTATAGAGGAAGAGTTCGTTCTGTCAACTCCCAATATCGCGCTTACTAAAAAGTCGGTGAAAGTACTGGTCGCTGATGATGAACCCGTGAACTTACAAGTATTGATGAACCAGCTCACATTAGAAGGGTATGAAGTGATTACAGCATCCAACGGAGAAGAGGTATTACGCATTGTTGCGGAGCAGTCGATTGAATTACTCATCCTAGATATTATGTTGCCAAAAATGTCTGGTTATGAAGTCTGTCAACGATTACGAAAGAACTACTCGTTGATGGAATTACCCATTTTGATGTTAACGGCGAAAAGTCAAGTTCATGATAAGATTACATCATTTGAAGTGGGAGCTAATGATTATTTAACAAAACCTTGCGATAAAGAAGAGCTACTGTCACGTGTGAAGACATTAATTCGTCTGAGAAGTTTAAATCAGGAGCTTATTGCGATGAATCTAGAACTTGAGGAAAAAGTGATGGAGCGAACAAAAGAGTTGGAAATCGCCAATGATGATTTAACAACAATGAACGAAGATTTGATGACGATGGCGAAATCTAGACGTCAGCTCTTGGCAAATATCGCACACGAGTTAGGAACACCGGTTACACTAATTCATAGTTATGTGCAAGCACTGCAGCAAGGATTAGTTGCGGCTGACGATACGTATTATAGCAATCTTGTTTTCGATAAAATTAAAGTGCTTAGTCGATTAATTAGCGACTTGTCTGACTTATCTAATCTGGAAGCAGGGCGAACAAGTTTAAATGTAACTCACATGAATTTAGGTAGATGGTTGGATCAAATTTATAATAAGTTCGAATTCGATGTATTACAGTTTGGAAAAGTTCCACAAGTACCAAATGGCACGATTAGCTTGGATCATTATTCCTGTTCAATTGATATTGAACGCATGGACCAAGTATTTTCGAATTTAGTCCGAAATGCAGTTAAATACACGCCAACAGTAGATGGAATCATTTCAATCAAAGCTGACTTAAATGAAGCTGAAGACCAAGTGGTTATCCAAGTCAAAGACAATGGCGATGGCATACGTGAAGAAAATCTACCATTAATATTTGAACGGTTTTACAAAGACTCTCGCCCCTCGACTGAAGATAAAGAGAATGGCACAGGTTTAGGACTAACAATTGTAAAAGAGATTGTTCAAAGTCATAAAGGAACGATTGCTGTGGAAAGTAAAGTCGGTACAGGAAGCAGTTTTTATATCTCATTACCCGTTCAGCGGAAAATCAATAGGAAGTGAGAGTCAATACCTCCCAATTTCAAGTCAGAAAGTTTGCACCTAGTGGGTGTTTCTTTCATTGACGTGGCTAGTACGGGTGCGGGTGGCACATCGTGGAAGCCAGGTGGAAAAATTCCGTTCAACGTAACCTGTCAAACGCAAAGCTGCAGAAGCATTTAGTGATTGGAGTATCCCAACAGCCGAATGCATAACTTCAGTGAGAGGGCAAATTGGGAAACAACTCATTATCGCAAGTGGAGAAGTCCACACCGGCATGGAAGGCGCAAAATAAAGGCCGCCACGCAGTCCAGGGAAGATGTCTTGGAAGTGATGAAGACGAGAGAATTGGGGCTCTGAATGACAATGTTTGCTATAGGGGCGGCATCATTGAAAGAGACGGATCGGTTGATTTCTTGAGCTTTATCCGTGTTTGTCCCTTAGGTAGTAAAAAAACTTACGACTAAGGTCTGAGACGGATTCACCTCTTAGGTCTGTTTGAAAGAATCCTCCATCCTTTATAATATAAGTAATATGAACAAAATTTGAAGGGAGGATATAATAGGATGAATTCGAAAAGAATAGTACTTATTATTGGGTGTATATTGTTCATCGGGGCAACTGGAATTCTTTTTATGTTTAAGTCTTCGAATGGATTTGTCGGGGATTCAAATGAAAAAGTGATAGAAGATAGGACTTTTTCAAATATCGAAGTTTTAGCTGACAATGCAGCGGTGGAAATTGTACCGGGCAATGATTCAGCAACTACAGTCAACTATTCGGGGCAATCAAAAAGGAAATCGAAGACTATTTTCAAAGCGGATGTAAAAGGAGATACACTTGTCGTTCAATTAAAAGAAAAGCGGCGTGGCTTTTTTCATTTTGGAATGCCTTCGTTTGACTTACAATTAACAGTGACGATTCCCGAAAAACAATATGACAAGATTCAAGCCGAAAGTGATAACGGACACATTAAAGTGGAAAACATTCATACAAATGCTTTGATATTGGAAACAGACAATGGCAGTATTAGACTGAAAAATATTGAAGCTACTTCTGTCGATGTCAAATCGGATAATGGAAAAATCATTCTGGATCAAGTCGACGGAACAATTCAAGGAAAAACAGATAACGGAGCGATTTCCCTTACGACAAATAATTTAGATCGCCCTATCCAATTAAAGACAGATAATGGTCGAATCGAGATTCAAACGGAAAAAGAGCCTGAAAACGCCACAATCGATGCAAAAACAGACATTGGGAAAATCGAGATTTTTGGTCATGAAACCAAACAGACGACGTTTGGTAAAGGGGAGCATTTGATTAAATTACGAACGGATAATGGGGGCATAACTGTAACTAAGTGATGAGCAAGGTCAGTGAATTGAAAAAATCCCACTTGGTGTGAGTTTAACCCGTTCAGTTGAGTGGTACAAAACTTTAAATAACACCGCAAATATCAAAACAAATAACACTAAATTCAAGTACAAATTAGCAGTGCTTTTTTATACTTTTGTCAAAGTATTCCAACAATAAAAGGAAACTAATTATTAATGTGGTATGATTATTGAAAGATGAAGTTTTCAAACTCTAAATAGTATTAGTAAACTTTTATTCAACTAACGAAACAGTTTATAAGTAAGAATTGGTAACTCAAAGGTGTTTATTAACAAAAGGGGAAGATTTATTGGGAGTTTTACTCGAACTGATAGGTTCAATGGGAACACTTATTTTTTCTTCTATGAAAGATGTTACAGAAGGAGAAATTAACAAGAACATTGAGTTTCTTAAAAAATACGAATGGTTTCAAGCATATATTGATAATGTACAACGCAATAAGTTAATCAAAGAAAATGACCAAGTGCGACACGTCATTGGTAAAATAAATATTGAAAAAATGTGGAGAAATTCCTATCAGAATAAGTATAGAAAAAAACTAGAAGTGATGTTACAAAAACAGACAAATAATGTTGGGTAACTTCTTAAGCTAACGGTTGTTTTAATTGAAGATGGACGAAGTAAATATTACTTATAAAAACAAAAACGCTGGATTATTTTCAGTGTTTTTTTGTTGAATAAATCTTATCTTTTCCATCTTCATTTCCCTTCAATTTGGCCAGTGAATTAGCAATGGTTTTAACACGATATTTTTACCTTTCAATAATTATTGTAGGTCGTGTAATTTGTGTGTCATTTTGATTGTCGGAATAAGTGTGCTTTATATGTAAACGTTAATGCATAGGCATTTTAAAGACCGCTAATTCATATGCGAATTAGCGGTCTATTTCGTGCTTTATTTTTTTTGTATCACTCAACTGAACGAGTTAGTATGAGTTCCAAGTGGTTTTTTTACAATCTATATCCTTTTCCGAATCGTAAAATTATCCTCAAGTAACAACCAATTTTGCGGAAACGGATAGCCTAGTACCCAGTAACTAATCCCACGTAAATGATAGTCCTTCACCATATCAAATTTAGCTTGGGCACTACGGGCATCTTCAAACCAAACTTCATGCTGACGACCTTGTTCATCTGTATAGCGGAAAAATGGGGACTTCGCGATTGGATCATATTGAATGGCTACTTTATATTGAACAGCTCTTCGTATTGCTTCCTGTTGACTAAATGTTTCTGCTTCCTGTCCCTGCACGAAGGGAAGAAGCCAGTCGCGCGCATAAATTTGAAATCCGAATAAAATCTTGTCCCTTGGTATAACCGTAACTGCATAATCAAGCACTCGTTTGATCTCATTAAGTGGCGAAATAGCCTGGGCAGGACCCCGTCTATACCCCCATTCGTAGGTCATTAATACAACGAAATCGACGATTCTTCCATGTGCCTCGTAATCATGCGCTTCGTATAATAAGCCTTTTTGTTCACCACTAATTTTGGGAGCAAGCGCCGATGAAACAGAATACCCTTCTGGATGCATACGGTCGACCGCTCGCTGTAAAAATTGATTGTAGTTCTCGCGATCGGCTGGAAATACATTTTCAAAATCAATGTTTACCCCTTGATACCCTTTTTCTTTCATTACACTTAATATATTAGTCAATAATTTGTCCTGAAGCTCACTACTTGCAAGAATCGTATGTGCAAGACCAGATCCGGCTGCCGTGGCACTAAAGTTCGTAATAGCCATTATAGGAACGATTCTCTCGGCAGAAGCAGATTGAAGCATGGCGGTATCATCGAGACTAGTTAACCCGCCATCTTCCTGGATACTATACACAAAAGGCATCCAATACGTTAAATACTTACCTACTTCCTGGATCTCTTTGGCTCCTGTTTCACCTGTATTGATTGTATAAGCGTTTACATCAATCACCGGTTTAGGTCCAGTTGTCTGGGAGATTGTCGGAATTACAAGGGCCTGACCGATTACTAATTTATCAGGGTTTTCTAATTGGTTCGCAGCAACAATCTCGTTCATTGTAACGCCATAATGATGAGATATTGTCCATAGTGTTTCTCCCTCTTTAACCACATGAATCTGCACTTCACTCCACTCCTTACTTGTCATCACTTCCATATTATTCGAAGGGGGAAGGGAATGACCTTACCGATGAAACGTCATCTGCTAATACTTAAAAACAGAGAGTATATATTAGGAATATAGCGAATACTTGTTCTTTAATGATGTAAGCGCTTTTTCATTGTAGATATGTTAAAGTTCTATTGGGGTAATTATTTGCAATACTCTTGTTACATTCACTTTTGAATTTAACGAAAACTGTAGAGATCTTAGAGATAGAAAGAGAGTGTGAGATTTCGGATGAAGGAACAAGAATTGTCAAGAGGGCTAAAAAACAGGCACGTGCAACTCATAGCGATTGGTGGTGCAATCGGAACGGGATTATTTCTCGGTGCAGGAAAATCAATACATTTAACAGGCCCATCGATTTTATTTGCGTACATAATTACAGGTATAATTTGCTTTCTAATAATGAGGGCACTTGGAGAACTTCTTCTAACGAATTTGGAATATAATTCATTTGTAGATTTTGTCCAAGATTATATGGGGAATATGGCAGCGTTTATAACGGGCTGGACCTATTGGTTTTGCTGGGTTTCAATCGCAATGGCCGATTTAACAGCGGTCGGTATTTATATTCAGTTTTGGTTCCCTGGTGTACCACAATGGATGCCAGGATTAATCGCACTAGTTGTTTTACTTTTTATGAACCTTGCAACTGTAAAGCTTTTTGGAGAAATGGAATTTTGGTTTGCATTGATTAAAGTCATTGCGATTCTTGCACTAATTGTTGTTGGTACATATATGATTATTAACGGTTTTACTACCGATGCTGGTACAGCTAGTTTCTCCAATCTGTGGAGTCATGGCGGCATGTTCCCGAATGGTATGAATGGCTTTATCTTGTCATTCCAAATGGTTGTGTTCGCATTTGCTGGTATTGAGCTTGTAGGATTGACTGCGGGCGAAACAGAAAACCCTGAAAAAGTAATTCCAAGAGCTATCAATAACATCCCCCTACGAATTTTAATTTTCTACGTAGGCGCACTTACGGTTATTATGAGTATTTATCCTTGGAATGCCATCAATCCAGCGGAAAGTCCATTTGTCCGAGTATTCATGGCAGTTGGTATCGTTGCCGCAGCTGGTGTTGTCAATTTTGTTGTCCTAACATCCGCCGCTTCAGCATGTAACAGCGCCATCTTTAGTACAAGCCGGATGGTTTACGCGCTTGCTAAAGATAACAATGCGCCTGTACCATTTACCAAACTAACAGCAAGTAAAGTACCTGCTAACGCATTATTTTTTTCAACGATCGTTATATTGATCGCGGTTGTTTTGAACTATGTAATACCAGAAGGTGTATTTACACTAATTACAAGTATTTCTACTGTATGTTTCCTATTTATTTGGGGAATCACTGTCATTTGCCATTTGAAATACCGTAAAACAAGACCAGATTTAGCGAGTGTGAGCAAATTTAAATTACCACTTTATCCATTTTCGAATTACTTGATTCTTATTTTCCTAGCATTTGTTTTTGTCGTACTAGGACTTGCTGAAGATACACGTATCGCCTTATTCGTAACTCCTGTTTGGTTTATTTTACTAATTATAATTTATAAAGTACGAGCGAGTCGACTTAGAACAACTTAATAAGTCCTTTGTTTGACTAACCGGTAAGAGAAATGTTTATTTCTCTTGCCGGTTTTTTCTTTTTTAAAGGTGACAGTCCAATCAGTGAATTAGGTCATTATAGTAGGTTCATATTCGTAAGATATATGATGATATTGATTATCCTTTGTTTAGAAAGGGTATTGATGCAAAAGAATCAAATCACTAGGGTGATTTTTGATGGCTATTAAAAGAAAGTGGACTACCATATTGGCCACAGCTTTATGATTGGTTAACTACTATGGAAACTACTTCTTATCCCAAAAAAAGGAGCGTGCGAAATGACAATCTTACAAGTGAATCATTTAACGAAAAAGTTTGGTAAATTCACCGCGCTGGATAGAGTTAACTTAGAAGTGAAGAAGGGCGAAATTTACGGTTTCATTGGTCCAAATGGCGCCGGAAAGTCAACAATGATTCGTGTGTTGCTTGGTATTTTAAAGGCCACTTCAGGTGAAACGAAGATTTTTGGTATGGATGCTTGGAAAGATGCCGTTGAAATTCATAAACGAGTTGCGTATGTGCCCGGTGATGTGAACTTATGGCCGAACCTGACGGGCGGGGAAGTCATCGATTTATTTGTGAAACTACGAGGAACGAACGATAAAAGCCGACGTGAAGAACTTATTAAGAAATTTGATTTAGATCCATCCAAAAAATGCGGAACGTATTCAAAAGGGAATCGGCAAAAGGTGGCGTTGATTGCCGCTTTTTCATCAAGTGCAGATCTTTATATTTTGGATGAACCGACTTCGGGACTCGATCCGCTAATGGAAAGAGTATTCCAAGAATGTGTGCACGATGCGAAAAAAGAAGGGAAAAGCGTGTTGCTTTCAAGTCATATATTATCTGAAGTAGAAATATTATGTGATAAGGTAGCTATTATTCGGGAAGGAAGAATAATAGAAACGGGTTCTTTACAAGAGTTGCGTCACTTAACAGGCACAATTCTACGTGTGGAGACGAAACGCCAAATGATTTCTTTGGACGAAGTAAAAGGTATTCATGATGTCGAAGTGAAAGGTAAATCGTATTCATTCCACGTCGATGCGAATGAACTGGATGAAGTTATGCAATACATTAGTCGGTTCGGCATTGTGAAATTAGAAAGTGCACCGCCCACATTGGAAGATTTGTTTATGCGTCATTATGAAGGCGACAGCCCAACTACGGATTCAGGAGTAGGAGGCGCATCCTAATGGCCAAGCAAGTCTTTACGAATACGATAATCCTTACGCGTTTTATATTAAGAAGAGATCGTCTTCGTTTTCCGATTTGGGTTCTTTCCCTGTCAGTATTGACCGTTCTAGTCGCGAAGGCATTTACAAACCTTTATGCAACAGCTGCAGAAAGACAAACGATTGCGACAACAATGCTGAATCCTGCAATGTCCGCGATGGTGGGCAGGGGCTATGGTTTAGGCGATTACACAATTGGAGCGATGATGGCCCATCAAATGCTTCTTTTTACGGCTTTAGCTGTTGCAATTATGAGCATTTTATTCGTTGCGCGCCACACGCGGGCAGATGAAGAAGACGGACGTATTGAATTGATTCGTTCTTTGCCAACTGGTCGCTTATCCCATCTACATGCGACAATGCTCGTCCTGTTTGTCATGAATCTAGTGTTGGTGCTCGGTATAGGATTTGGTTTGTATGCGCTCGGTATTGAAAGTATGGATTTGGAAGGTTCACTTTTATATGGGTCGGCACTTGGAGCAACAGGAATATTTTTCGCTGCCGTCACAGCTGTGTTTGCTCAACTCTCAGAAAGTGCCCGCGGGACAATCGGGTTGTCATTTTCGGTTTTAGGTGTCGCGTATTTAATTCGGGCAATTGGTGATGCCGGGAACGAAGCTCTTTCTTGGATATCTCCACTCGGATGGGTATTGGGTTCGGAAGTGTATGTGAATAATTATTGGTGGCCCATTTTACTTACGGTAGGTGTGGCAGTTGTGCTCGTCATTTTCGCCCTTTATTTAAACGCCATTCGGGATTTGGAATCTGGGTTCTTACCGTCAAAACCGGGGAAGAAATATGCATCATTTTTTTTACAGAGTCCACTAGGTCTTACGTTGCGATTACAGCGCACTGGGCTCATTGCTTGGGCAGTCGGCATGTTTATTCTTGGTGCGTCTTATGGGTCTGTTTTGGGAGATTTAAATGCTTTCTTTTCAGGCAATGATATGTTGGAAAAATTGTTAACGCCTGTCCAAGGATTTTCTTTAACAGAACAATTCCTTACGATGCTCATGTCCATTATGGCCATGTTTTGTACAATCCCGGCCCTTTTAGCAGTGCTTAAATTAATAGGTGAAGAAAAAAAACATCGTACGGATCATTTACTCAGTCGGGCGGTGTCGCGTACACGACTTATGGGAGGCTCACTAGTCATCTCTGTTGTCGTTGCATTTGCGATGGTATCATTTACTGCACTTGGCCTATGGTCGGCCGCAATGACAACGATGGAAAACGGAATCGCTTTTGGCATATTGTACCGCGCAGCAATCGTTTATTTACCTGCGGTGTGGATCATGATTGGGGTTGCCGTATTACTAATCGGCTTTGCGCCAAAATGGACAGGTTTGATTTGGATTTACTTGTTTTATTCATTCATCGTTGTTTATTTGGGTGGGTTATTTCAATTTCCAGAATGGGTAGGAAAACTCTCACCATTTGGTCAAATTCCACGACTACCTGTTGAAGACATGGATATTATGAGGGTGTCCGTACTGGCCCTTATTGCGGTGGTCTTAACTGTCGTCGGTTTTGTTGGATATAATAGAAGAGATATTCAATAGTTATACAAGGAAAAGGGCTTAATTCGACTATGAATTAAGCTCTTTTTCGTTAAATAGGTCACTAACCCGTTCGAATCCAAGATAGCGTGTACCTTGGAAAGTGAGCATTCCCGTATCACCTTCCGCCAACATGCCGTATTTGGAACCACTTAAAGAAAACTCGGACCGATCTTCACTTTCAAATTGAAAGGTTACATAATAAGACGTTGTTGTCGTTGAATGCATATTATCACTCGAGTGATGGGTACCCCCCGACGTGCTCGTTCTTTTCGCGACAACTTTGGCGGGAACGGTTAGCTTTGGAGCATTATTGTTCGAACCCCATTCAGCGGCTCCTTTAATGATAATAAAAATAAAAACCCCGATTATTAATATTGGAACAATCGTAAACATCGCATTACCTAAAGGATCGGGATCGAAATACATATATATACCCCCCTGTCTTACTGACTAAATAGTATACGTTTATTTCAACGAATGGTTTCATTTCTTCAGGTAATTCATTTTACCTTGCTATTGGCATAGTAAGAATACTGACTACATGACAATCGCCCTTACCAATAAACCAAGCAGTAACCCTAGAAATATGGAGGATAATGTCCCTAACAAGAAATATTCCGCCCAATTTCGATCGTCTAACTGTTTAAAACGTGCAATTGATTTCGCGGCTATGATGAAGGCGATAGATGGGTACGCACCAACAATAGTTAATAAAATAACTAGCAATCTTTCGATATAGCCGATTAACTTCCCTCGTGAAAGAAGTGGATTTGAATAGGTCAAGTAATGATATTCCTCCGTAAAATTACTTTCTAACCTAGATTCACTACTATTCTTTGCATCTAGCGTTTTATTCTTAAACGTAAATTCCGCTTCAAAATTTGCAAGTTCAGAAGGCAATGAGCCTAAAATTAATTTAATCATATGTCCACTTACACTCGTAGCTAAAATAAAAATAATGATGATAAAGAGAAGTGTGTTGACTACATTTAAACCATTTGTTCCGCCATTCTCTCCAAGTAGTTGCAATAACCTAGTCATCATTGTTGTAGCTTTCACATCAAAGAAAACGATACAAGTGATGATCAGCGTTGCCAAATGAAGCGCCTGATCCACTAAGAAGAACCCCAACTTCTTCAAATCATGGCTATCTATTGGTTTTATCGTATCAAGCAGTTTCAGTTTCAGCACATCAATAATGAGATGTGTCACACAAATAAAAAGTAAAGGGAATACGAGGTAGTTGATAACCTTTGAAAAGTGATACGTATAACCCCAGATGATTATCAATGCCAGTCCCGTTGTGATTAGGTGATGAAGCATATGCTTTTTTATATGTTTCATTTTATTATTTATCATCGAGTCTGTTTGTAGCCAAAAGTCAGCGATTAAATGGGCAAGAAGCAGCAATAATACACTCATCATTTCTTCCTCCACTTACGAATTGATTGGAAAATAATCATGAAGATTATTACTCACAATCAGCTTGATGTTATTTTGCAAACGATCATTGATTAACTGTGGATTCGAACCTAAATCGAACTCACTGTTAGCTTGCAAGGAATTCAATACATTAACAATGCCAGTAAAAGCGCTCATAATCGCATCACTTTTCCCTTTTTTCATATGACTTGAAACGGTAGATGCCGATCTACCGAGGTAGTTACTTACTTTATTTTGTTGATTCAGTATTAGAAACAAAGAACAAACAAGCGACTGAATATCTGTTTGTTCATTAATTTGATCTTGTTGCAATCGTAAAATGGTATTTAGTAAAACTTCAAATTGACTTCTAAACAAGTGGTACCCTTCGAGTGTTTTTTTGTTAGAAAAGTCATCCAATTTAAAATTAAATTGAACTCTATTATGTTCCTGTTGCTTCAGTATGTCGTTGGAATACCTCGCTTGCTTCATCAATGGATGGATCCAAGTCTCTATATTTAGGTCACTTACATCATTTTGAATGTCGCCAAACGATAAACCAAAATAGGGTTTGTGATCTTTGAATTTCCATACTCTACTCATATAAAATGCAATTGTATAAGCTGTTGCATAGCCACTACAAATGACTACAATTTCATCACCTGAACGGTGGATTACCTTAGTCGTTGTGATATCTTTCGTCCAGTTAGATATCCTTTCTTCTAACTGATGAAGATAAGTACTTAATTCATCACCGACGTCTTCCGTGGAAGAATTACTCACATCCATAATAAAAACAGAAACCTGATACGTCATAAAATTCTCCTATCATCTGGTTTGTAGAAACTTACATCCTATACGATACGCCGGATAGCATAATAAGTTCGTCCATCTAGTCGAATATAACAGTAGTTCGACTAAGTAGTCAAACTTAGTGGAAATTCGTCTATATGTAGTAGATGAATAGCATCACCATTTTCCAAAGCTAATTAACGCTTCATTATACAGAAAGCTATCGGAAGGGAACTTGACGTGTCACCTTTTGGTGTCCTACAATAAATAAGACAACAAAAGGTATCTTATTAGGTTGTTATGAAGCATAATCGGTGACATTAAAGGAAATGTTAATGAAAAGGTGGGGTGGTTTTGAGCGAAAAATGTCAAGTGCGAGATGTTTATGGTGCCGTTGCTGATCCAACAAGGCGAAAATTACTTCAAATATTGGCAGATGTTGAAGAATTACCCCTACATGAGATAACGGTTCATTTTCAAATGGGTCGTACAGCGGTTTCTAAACATTTGGCTATCCTTAAAGAGGCTGATCTCGTAATTGCTCGAAAGGTCGGTAGGGAAACAAGGTATCGGCTAAATGCCGCTCCGCTCCAAGAAATTCAAGATTGGGTCTCTTTTTACGAAGGATTCTGGAAAGAAAGAATTGCTAAATTACATCTTTTATTGGAGGAAAACAAATGAAACCAGATGTATCATTAGATTATCAATTTACAAGTTCAATCGAGCAAGTGTGGAACGCTTTAACAGATTCGGATATGCTTGGGAAATGGATATGGAAAAATGACTTTAAACCAATTGTAGGACATAAATTTCAATTCCGAGATGAGCCAAACGAATGGTGGGATGGCATTGTAGATTGCGAGGTACTCGAAGTGGACGAGCCTCATACATTATCTTACACCTGGGTAAGTGCCGGAGAAAGCACTACGGTTACATGGACTTTGAAAAAAGGTTCAGACGGAATGGTCCATCTACATTTTGATCAAAGTGGATTTAGCGAAGCTACAAAAGCCCGCGAAGGAGCCATCGAGGGAGCTAAATATGCTTGGACGCAAATGGGTGATCAGCTCGGAAAAGTGTTAGCGGCACTGTAAAAAAAGAATTCTTCGATATAGGGCGCTTTCCCGGAATGCGGAAAGCGTCATTTTTAATGAGATAAAGGATGGAGTTAACTATAATTCAGCAAACACTGCAATACCAAATTTAGAGAATCGAGAGGATGTCATTATGAAAGTAAATCAATTAATTGCGAACAATATTAACAAATTAGATACAGTCCTACCAGTAGACAAATCGTTAGGAATTGCTGGTCTGTCCGGATCTGGTAAAACAACTTTTTGTCAAACAATTGGCGAAGAATCCAAAAAACGTCTCGTTTCGTTATTGCCAAAGGCTGAATATCAGTATTTATTCCCCAATATTATGGAAACTAATTTCAGTGCCATCAAGATGGAAGAAATGCCTTTAGTCCTTTTTCTTGGAAAATTGGACTTGGTTATTTGACGTTGGAAAGAAAAACACAGTCCTTATCGACGGGTGAATTTCAATGTGTCCATTTAGTTTCCGAGCTGTTTGCCAATTCAAGAAACCCACATACGCTTTTTATTTTTGACGAGCCTTCAAAAGGGTTATCACAAAATATTTTAAATCAATTCATTGATAGCATACGGGTCATTCTGGAGGATGAATCTGTCACAATGATCATGATTGAACATAATGCGTATATGCTAGAAAACTCCGATTTTATCGTTGATTTTGGTAAAAGGCAGCTTGCACCTGTCGAGCATCTTGACGTTGTCAGTCATGGTGAGTATTATCGCGGGCAAAACAGTGCCGATCGAGTTGCTCCATTGCATATTACTTCCGCACTTAAGCAGCAAAATGGCATTACCTATTTAAAAGAAAATCATATTGATTACTTTAAAAATGCGGAAAACGTCTATAAGGGAGGCATCTTAAAAAGCTTATCGTCAATGGCCCGTTTGATTTATGGTGAATACGAATCCGATACAATTGCACCCGTCATCGCCATTGATCTGGAACGTCACTTGTATAGTCAATATAGTTTTCTTTATGAAATGGGCGGCTTGATCAACCATATTGTGGCGGCGCATCCGACCAATAAAAATACGAGTAGCTTCGATTTATATAATCAGGACAATCATTGCCCTAGCTGCTCGGGTCGCCGTGTGATTGAAAAGTTTGATATAGATGTTGTGATTCAAGACAAAAATACTCCATTCTGGGATGGCTTACTACATCCAGATGTGATGGAGGTATTAAAACATTATCAATATTCAAGATTGGAATTCATTTTTGAGGAAATTAAGAATGAGCTCGGCCACGATATGAGTAAAAGCTATAATGAGATGACAGAAGAAGAAAAGCATACCTTTTTATACGGGTATTTGGAAAAGTCGTTTTATGATAAAGAAGCCAAGACTCGGAGAACATGGCAAGGCTTTAACAGCATAATTGGAATGTATATGTCGATTTCGAAATCGAGTATTAAGGAGCATATGAAAGCATCAAAAGAGATGATTACATGCCCGATCTGTGAAGGGTCTGTGTTAAACCATCATAAACAACTTACATTTGGAAACATGGATATTCGTGAGATTATTCAGCAACCGCTTGATCAAGTATTGAAAACAGTAGGAGCGTTACCGGAACTGATAAAATTGAAAGCTGTTGTCGGTGGGGATATCATTTTGACGGAAGATGTCTCTTTACTGTCTAGGGAAACACAAGTCGCGCTAAAAATAGTTGAATTGGAAATGGCAAGTTTTACAGGTTATGAAGTGGTATTACAAAATGCCTTGCCATTCTGGGATAAAATTAGTGGTAATATCGAATCCATTAGCACGAATAACGAGGTTACCATCTGTGATTTTGATAAGATCACTGAGACGAGAGAAACAATCATTGATACGTATTACACAAACGGAAAATACAAAAGACTAACGTATGTTTATGAAGCTTTTGGATATAAAAAAATTGTCACCCAAATTAATAAGATTAAAAAAAGTTATCCATGCCCATTTTGTAAAGGAAAGAAAGTCATTACAGAAGATAATCTTCATGATGGCGTATATAAATTAACGATTCCATGTGTAAGCTGTAATGAAAGTGGTATCACTGATGAAGGAATTCAGGAAGTTGTCGAAGGCATAGCAGTTGAAACATGGCTCACTGGTAAAGTAAGTGATGTTGTTGATAACAACCTATATACTGGGGCTGTTGCTGATATTCCAATCTTCAATCGTATTCGCGAGTTAAATAAACGAGATTTGATGGCGGTTTATCAATGTCTTAAGGAAAAACTTTAATACAAAGCTAGCCGGCAGTCAGTGAAGAAAACTCATTTACAATAATAAATTGCAAATGAGTTTTTATGTTCTTCTGAATAGGTATTTTATAAATATCGAAAAACGCTTGGACTTAGTCCCTTGCTGATCAGGTATTGCGAGACGCTATCGGATTTTACACAATTGATATCATTAGGGCTTCAAGATAGTAGATGTATAGATAGAAGAGGTTTTAGGGATGTTCAGCATTGGTCGCAGTAGCTTTTGCAACATTAATTGTATTGATACTTACATTTAACCAAAAACAAAAATAACCCATCCTCCAGTTAACGGCTCAGCTAGGATGGGTTATTTCATCATATGAAGCTTACTGGCCAGTAGGTGACCAATTGACCATAACCTTTACTCGAATGTCATATGGACAAGCATCGCATCAATCTTATATTCACTACTAAAGATTGTAGGAACACTAATTTCCACCTAGGAAAAATTATAAAAAGAGCTTAAAAAATTTCAATTTTAACTGATTGTACAAGGTGAAGGAAGGCAATCATAATCGCATGGAAAGCCTGCCAGCAACTAACTTTATTAAAGAAGACAGTCTTTTAATATTTAATTACTAAATTAATAATAGTTTTATTAAAAAGTGCTACATTTAGCCGTCGTGAACATGTGTTCCTTTTGCCGAAAATGTTATTCATTATTTCGAACAAAAATATCCGCAAGAAAAGCGGGTCAAACATGGATTCAAAGAGAAATAAGTGTAAGTGATGCCCGAAAGGCGGCGTTTGCTGCTCATACTGCGGCTAGGGAAGCCGACAATCATGCTCGTGCTGCTAAACAAGCCCATGTAGTTGCCACGCGCTACACGCATCTACATACTCAGTGAAATCAGTCGCATATGCCACTGATTTCGATGTGATTGCTGTTGCCAATGAACGAACTTGGCAACAGCAACATCTATTAGAAATGGGGAAGCCTGTTTAGTATTTTTATAACGTGAACTTTTCAGATAAGAAAGGGGCGGGATTAGCAATCTACTTTAACCAATTGATAAAAGAAGAATAACTTTCATACACTTCAGGTAGTACATTGAAGTAGAAAGGGGTTTCTTTTATTGGTTGAAAAGGCACTTTTAATGATCATACTTCTACGGATCTTTTCGGGGAGTGTAGATATTACGGCTGCGATGTTGATGTATAAATTTAATGATTTAGAAAAAGCCTTTTATATTAATACTCTATTAGCTCTAGTAGGCCCTTGTGTGTTAATTATTACGACGGGAATCGCCTTATTCGGACTCGCTGAAAAGATCTCACTATCCCGAATGATTTTCCTGTTTTCTGGAATCCTATGCATTCTATACAGTCTGAAATCTGATTAAGGGCGGTTGGAAGACGTCCAAATATTCTTTGAGTTAAGGAAACATATTGTAAAATATTTATGTCAAGAGATTAAAAGATAAGTAGAAGAAAGGTTGTCCAGGAATTCAGTTTTTCACTAAATTCCCGGACAACCTTTTCTTTTAATCAACACCACAATATTAAATGTGAAAGTGGGAAGCAATTAATATGATATGATGATTGATTCCGCTGGGCAGTATACCCAGTATGAAAGATGCCGTTGTTGAAATCGGGAGTTGGAAGTTGCTAATCTGGATAAGAGCAAACCGATTTCAACGATTGGGTATGCGGTAGATAAGTTATCGTCTATCATTCAAGGCAGTAATATTATAGTGTTCTGAACTTAATTCCACAGTTCTTTGTAATTATTTTTGCAAGAATGTTGGGGGATAAGCATGAAGGGGGATACTTACAAGTTATGGAGTTCTTCATGATCACGATACAGAGAAAAGTCGCACCATTTCTCGCATATACTAGAGCGAAAATTAAAGATTTTGGTTGAAAAATCGGAGATCGGACGATAAAACGGGGAAGAAGAGGTAGTTGATAGGGTGAAAGCCCATACTAACTGCTTTTATATTTCATTTTATCGATTATAGAGAAAAGTCAGTAATTGTTATGTTCGGGGCGCCGCATCGGACCGAAAATAAAAAAATACAATCCCACCCAACGTATATACCCGCCATCCTTACTGCTTTCAACATCAACAAACTACACGCTGCACTCAAGTAGGGGATCAGCACCTGGTTAGTGTAATAGATGACAAAGAGAATCTATGTTTGTATAATCAAAGTATACGAAATATTCTACTTCGCAACGGGATTAATGAATGAAATAGAAAGGTAGGGGTGTTTTATTCATGTGGAAATTGGTAGATGGAAAGTTAATTCATACAACGGATACTTCGAGAGTTAAATTTAGAACAAATATTAGCCGTGCAATACTAAAATCTTTGAAGGAAGTAGCCACTGAAAATAGCACGCATATCAATTATTTGCTCGAGACAGGATTGAAAGAAACTTTATCATTAGGTGCGATTTCATTTGATAAAAAATCTCGACCGAAGGATCGCATTCAGTATAAAACAACATACGACAGGGAACTGTTAGAAAGCGTAAGGAGCTTTGCAATAAGAAACAACTTATTTATAAATGATGTGATTGAATACAGCGTGCAGTTTATTGATGTTGAAAGTAGTAAGGATAGCGGATATAAGCACAGGGTGGAGTGAGGGTTTTTTATCCTTGGGCCTGAGATGACGCCCCAAACATAATAGACGGAATAGTCCGGACTATTAAACCCTCGTTACGAACCATTGGTATTTCTAATAGGGCTATTCGGGATGTTATATACAAGCATAGCATTCCAATGAACAGGGAACAGTACTCGAGACAACCCGGGAAAAACAAAATGAATGAAGATATACTTTGAAATATGGACACACGAAATAGCCTGGGTGTCGGGTCTATTCATAACAGATGGACCAGGGATTGCTTCCAATAAATTGTTAACAGTACGGTTTCAAACATACCAAAAGAGTTTTTAGCATCCTTTGTCAAAGGTGTGATTGATGGAGATGTCTAGGATAGGTAAAGAAGGGCATCAGATGCATGTAACTTCTGCGAGCTTGGATTTATCCGAAGGACTATTATCCGTATTTCTCTCTTGGAAATTAAAATTCGAAATTAGAACTATAATAGGTCAAACTAGTAATTTAATTTACCGAGTATAGAAGAGTTATAACAACAGTAGCCCCGAAAGCTTTCATGTCTATAAAAGAACATATATAAACACAGCATTCAGATTGTCCTTACTATATTGCGGATCGCAGAGATTCACCAATGCAGAAGCTAGAAATAGAAAGTTAATTCATACGAAAACTAGCTTAAGAATTTCTTTTCGAACAAATATTAACAAATCAATTTTGAAGGATTCAAAAATGATTGTTAAGAAAACGGCACCTGAATGAATTATCTATTTGAAGATCGATTAGAAAATATCTAGGCACTAGAAGTCATTTCACATTGTAAGGCTTAGAGACCTAAGAATCGTAGTCAATATAAAACGACTTATGTATGATAGAGAATTATTTAAAAGTGTAAGGGGACCGGACTAAAATAACCCCTTTTTTCTTCGAAAAATATTTTAGTTTACATAATATATATTATCGGTAGTTACGTATCATCTAATAAGTATACTTGAAACAGTGAGATATTATCGAATTTGCAAAGAGATATGAATTTCTAATTAGCTTAGACATTCATATCTCTTATTTTAAATATTAGCTAATCCTTTTTAAAGTATTACACCTGAAAAATACCCTTTTAGTACTTCTTTTTCATTCTGATTTCTACATAAAAAAGATGCAGTAATAGCTGTTCTATTATTTTTATTTTCTTGCCTTTCGTATTCTTCAATTTTAACTTCACAAATTATTGTATCACCCGTAAACACTGGCCTTAAAAACTCAAAAGTCATTGTACGGGCCAGCACGTTATTATCTCCACCCACTTTTGTTGGTAGAGTTGCCGTCAGTAACCCTTGAACTACAAGTCTCCCCTGTTCATCTGGGGTTAGATGATGGATCCCTTCATCTCCCGAAACCTTAGTAAACAATTCAACATCTTCTATTGTAAAAGTCCGTTCAAATGCAATAATATCGCCTACTTTTAAAGACAATTTTATTCCCCCTTTATTTTAAATCCATTAATCTTATCTGATTATGTTGAATAAGCCTTTTCGTTAACATAATTTTTCTTACCTATATGCCAATACCAACTTTGATACGCCACATTTTTTATATGATTGGCCTCAATCTAGATGTGACATATATTTAAATGCTATTGTCCCAAGAAAGCCCCTTTCAAGAGATTCTTATGTAACTATACATCTTTATATTTAATGGCTATAGTATGTTATTGCAGAATTACAGCTTCGGTAGTGTGAACGTTACAAATTCAGGGCGCTTATATGTTATATTTCATTTTTTAGCACATTTTTAGCTATATGAGAAATCCTGAGGTTTCCAATCTTTCGGGTTTATGTTCTTATTTATCCATTCTTTTTGTGGTGCTTCTTATGGAGTAGTCGCGACTAAATGATTATTGCACCAGATTGCTGCTCCCGAACGAATCATTTCATCCATTAGAACTTGAACAAACTCTTCTGGCTGGATCTGGCTGGAGCTGGAAAGAGTAGCGTGCAAAATCTTGGAACCAACCGCACTTAAGTAGGTATTGATTGATTTTTTCTTTTGCCAATCCGTTTTTAATGATTAATGTGAATGAAAAAATCCTCTTGCAGGCATGCCATGAAATTTTTCCGATGCCTTGAGATACTTTTCAAACCGTTTCATTGCCATATCAATAGCAACGAGCGGATTGTCTATTTGAGGTCCGTGTCCTGAATAGGCCTTTTGGATTTGGAGCATAGACAACCGATCCAAACTTTCTAAAGATCGTTGGATAGATGTAACACCCTTTCGAAAGATATTTAACCATCCGATATCATTCTTGTGAAAAAGATCACCGCAAATTAATATTTCCTCTTCAGGTTCATATAAAGAAATGTGGCCTAACGTATGCCCGGGTGTAGACAAAACTTTCAAAGTTCTGCTTCCTGTATGAATCTCATCATTATCTAGGAGCTTTCTATCGACTCTATAAGGTTCTACAGGCTGATCTAACCATTCTGCACTACAGGCTTCAGGGTCACAAAAGTTAATTAAATCAGCTTCCCATTTATGAGCAGCAATCGGAACACCATAATTTTTTTGAAGATGAAAGTTTCCTCCAACATGGTCACTATGATAGTGCGTGTTCACAACAAGGTGTAATTCTTCTGGTGACACACCTCCCCCTTTAATTAATCGCTTTGTATCTTACACATCACTCCCAAAACCAGTATCGATAAGGATTGGAAGCCGGTCTTTAATAAGGATCATGTTTGCACTTGGAAATTTTCTTTCAAAGAAAATAATACTCGATTTCTTCATGAACTATTCCCCCTTAAATTCAATGACTAAACAATTATGATTGAACGTTCGCTCAATTACATCATACATAAAATATTGAATATTTCAAATAACGTTGTTATCTTTTTAACAGAGTCCATTTGTTAGTCCGGCCCCAATGACCACGGTGCGTCACCCAGGGAGATAATTTTCACCTAATTTCCTTCCAAATAGTAATGTTTTCCCCCTCAAAGCATCCGTTGTGTGAATTAATCTTCCGTCTACCAATATCCGTCTGGAGAAAACACTCCTACTTTCCTATTTTCGTTAATGTATTTCACTAATCAAGTTTTTAGACTCTAAAAACTTGATCACAGCGTGTGTTTTTTATGTTGGAAGTTGTAAACGTTGCGGGTATGTACGTGGGGTAGCGTATTATTTTACTTTCAGTTCGGGGGCGCGCCCCGAACATAATAATTATTGAATCTTCGCTATAATTAGTAACTTTATACAGAAAAAGGGAGATAATTTTCACCTAATCCCCTTTCAAATAGTAATGTTTTCCCCCTCAAAGCGTCTGTTGTGTGAATTAATCTCCCATCTACCAATATCTGTCTGGAGAAAACACTCCTACCTTCCTATTCTCGTTAATGTATTTCACTAATCAAGTTTTTAGACTCTAAAAACTTGATTACAGCGTGTGTTTTTTATGTTGGAAGTTGTGAATGTTGCGGATATGTACGTGGGGTAGCGTGGCGTTTTATTTTCAACCCGGGGGCGCGCCCCGAACATAACAATTATTGATTCTTCGCTATAATCAGTAACTTTATACAGAAAAAAGAATACAAAGAAAATATCTGCACCAGCTGTTTCTTGCTTATTAGTTCTATCGATTGTCTAAATTATATGATTTGGACTGCTACTACTACGCTGATTGCCCTAATTACTTGTATAATCGACCGTATCCGTGTCCCTCTTCCCCACCAATCGACGCAGACATCCTCATTGTAGATTCCAGCCCTAGAGCGAGCATTCGTTTTTTAGTCTTTTCTATAATGTATTTCTTAAGGTTTCTTCATGATTCCACAGAAAAAAACGCAGAAAGTCATATACTTTCTGCGGCAACTTCTTTTGGTTGTTCCAAAACGATATTTCTTCTTTTCATCTCGACGAAAAATAATACGGTCATACTTAAACTGATGACTCCGAATGCAACGACCATATATTGTAGCCCGATAATGTCAAGCAATGCTCCAGCTGTTAGTAAAACAACCTGGAACATAACCCGTTCCAACATATTTCGGAACGAAAAAAATCGTCCATGGAATTCTTTTGGCATCTGTTTTTGAAAAATAACCATTGCTGTTGGGAAAAAACAGCCTAGTGCGAAGCCTAATACGGTAAATGCAGATAGCGTGATGACTGTACTTTCAGCGAAAAACAGCATAAACTCGGCAACAGCGACCATTGTTGCGAAGAAAAAAAGAATCATTGTTGTTCGCCATTTAGAGGATATATATTTGACGACAAACGCTCCAACCATAAATGCAATCCCTTCAAAAGTGTAAACAAGTCCTTTAATCGATGCAGAATTTTGAATTTCACTTAAATTAATGACAATTAAATTAAATGATCCAATGAAAAGTAACGGAATGAGCGTCATAATAAGCGTCATTCCAACTGCTGGGTATGCTTTCAATACCGGGAATATCTCCATGAAACCACTTTTATTTCCGATACCCTTTACTTTCGCTTCCCTGTTCTTCCCTTCATCAATTCGCAATATCAATGTGAAGAAAAAGAGTGCTCCGTATGCAATGATCGATGCCACATACAGCGACATCAGTGACCAGTAAACAAGCATTATCCCCGCAAGTGCCGTGCCTATGACGCGGGAAATCGTTGCGACGTTCATATGCAGCCCATTCATCGCCAATAATTCATCTTCCTTAACAATAAGTGGAATTGTTGCTTGCAGCGCTGGAAAATAAAATGTTGCGGATAACTGAATACTAATCATAAATGCCACCATCCACCAAATGGATCCCGTTGAAATTGCAATCAACATAAAAATAACACTCACCATACGTCCCAAACCGGAAATAATAAGAACCGTTTTCTTCTTCGATTGGTCAATCACTTTTCCGGCAAGTGGTCCAGCTATGAGTCCCGCAAGAAGTCCCACAGACATAATTAAGGCTTTTATAAAGTCAGACGGCACTTTCTCTTGCATAAACTCTAGATTGCCGATAATCCCCGTCCATAGCCCCAACCCCGCAATCATTTCCCCCGACAAAATAATCCATACGTTACGATTTTTCCACATACCCGATCCCCGTTCTATTATTTCGCTTTTCGAACCATTATACTTTAGGCAAATTTAAAAGTCACGCGTTTTTGGCACGTGACTTTTAAAAGGTTTTTATTCGATTATCGCTTTTGGATCCCTATATATATGTGTTACATCCCCATCTTTTTTCTCGTCAGCAAGAAAACTTCCATTTGAATATCGATCGACTGGTCGTAAGGACCCCGCCAGAATCGGAAGCTTATGGTCCTTCTCCGTTGCTAGTACGATAATTTCATCGTTTGCAACTAGTTTAGCCCCAACGACTCGATGTGGATTGGATTTTAGTTCTTTCAATACAACGAGTCCGCGCTGTGCCCTTGAAGCACTTTCAAGTTCTTTTAAAGCCATCCGCTTTACTGCACCGCGCTGTGTCGCAATTAAAATGGATGCACTTTTACTCCCGACAACTTCCAAAGCAACAAGGTAATCTTCTTCTTTTAAGTTAATCCCTCTAACGCCAGCTGTACGAATCCCTGTCACGGAAATTTCCGAGAGCGGGAAACGAAGCGCATACGCTTGATTTGTAAATAGGATAACCTCTTCGTTACCTTTAACGAGTTTGGCATCAACTAGCGTATCTCCGCCTTTTAACCCCATCGTTCGAAATGTTCTTGCATAGCGACGGACTACATAATCGGCAAGTTTCGATTGCTTAATTAATCCATTTGCAGATGCGGTCAGAATAGACACGTCTTCATCGAACGTTTCAATCCCAATCACAGCTACAATTGTTTCATTGTGCTCGAGAGGAATAATGCTGGATATATGTTGTCCAAGGTCTCTCCAACGTATGTCCGGAAGCTCATGAATCGGCTGATACATATAATTTCCGAGTGAAGTGAACATCAGTAAATGATGTTGTGTATTCATCGGAGATTCAAACAACATAAAATCAGATTCTTTCATGTCGTGTCCTGTCCCATTTGAAGCACTAAAGGATCTGACACTTGTTCGTTTCACGTATCCATCTTTCGTTACAGAAACGATGACTTCTTCACTTGGTACAAGTATATCTAAATCGACTTTAATTTCTTCGATTTTCGCTTCAATCTCGGATCTTCTCGGTTCTGCAAACTGTTTGCGAATCGATTGAAGCTCTTTTTTTATGACATTGGAAAGTTTTTTATCGCTTTTCAATATAGCATCGAGTCCTTCAATTAGTTTGCGAAGTTCCGCATTTTCAGCTTGTAATTCAGTAATGTCCGTATTAGTCAATCGATACAATTGCAAAGAAACGATTGCTTCTGCCTGTATTTCAGAGAAAGCAAACTCTGCGATAATATTGTTTTTTGCATCTCGTTTATCTTTCGATGCCCGAATCGCTTTAATGACTGCGTCCAAAACGGATAATGCCTTTATTAACCCTTCAACAATATGAAGTCTTTCTTTTGCTTTTTCAATGTCGAAACGTGATCTACGAGTGACAACGTCCTTTTGATGCCCAATATAGGCGTCAAGAAGCATTGGAAGTGACATTAATGTCGGTCTTCGTCCGGAAATCGCGATCATATTGAAGTTGTATGTGACTTGCAAGTCTGTATTTTTCAGCATATATTGCAAAATACCGTTTGCGTCCGTATCTTTTTTCAGTTCAATAACAACCCGAAGACCCGTTCTGTCCGATTCATCGCGTACTTCCGCGATGCCGTCGAGTTTGCGGTCCAGACGGAGCTCGTCCATACGTTTCACCATGTTGGCCTTGTTTACTTCGTAAGGAATTTCGGTAATGACGATTTGTGATTTTCCACCTTTTAATGGCTCAATAAAACTTTTCGCACGAATGATAAATCTACCTTTACCCGTTTCATAAGCTTGTTTGATGCCATCGGTTCCTTGTATCGTACCACCCGTTGGAAAATCAGGACCTTTGATAACCGTCATTAATTCATCCACCGAAGCTTTCGGTTTGTCCATTCGCATAAGTACTGCATCGAGTACTTCATGAAGTGCATGCGGTGGAATGTCAGTTGCATACCCCGCAGAAATTCCCGTTGAACCATTCACTAAAAGGTTTGGAAATCTTGAAGGTAATACAGTTGGTTCAGGTTCTGTCTCATCAAAGTTTAAAACAAAGTCGACTGTATTTTTTCGTATGTCGCGGAGCATTTCACCGGAAATTGCGGAAAGGCGTGCTTCCGTATATCGCATCGCTGCTGCCGAATCGCCGTCTACAGAACCATTGTTCCCGTGCATCTCAATCATCATATGACGAAGTTTCCAGTCTTGGCTCATCCGAACCATTGCTTCATAGACGGATGAGTCGCCGTGCGGATGGTAGTTACCAATTACGTTACCGACCGTTTTAGCAGATTTCCGGAACGCTTTTTCATTTGTATTGCCCTCATGGAACATCGCATATAAAATACGTCGTTGAACCGGTTTTAAGCCATCCCTAGCATCGGGTAATGCCCGGTCCTGAATAATGTATTTACTATACCTTCCGAACCGATCACCCACGACTTCTTCCAAGGAAAGGTCTTGAATACGTTCAGTTACTGTCACTCAAAATCCCCCTCAACATGTATAAATTCATTGTCCAATATGTTGTGATCTTCTGTTTGACCAAAATCGACATTTTCTTCAATCCAACGTCTTCTCGGTTCTACTTTGTCGCCCATGAGTGTCGTAATTCGTCGTTCGGATTTAGCTCCATCTTCAATCGTCACCCGTATAAGTGTACGCGTTTCAGGGTTCATCGTTGTTTCCCAAAGCTGATCCGCGTTCATTTCCCCTAGACCTTTATAGCGCTGAATGAGATAGTTGGCACCGACTTGTTTGATTGCCGTGTCTAAATCGCTTTCTGTCCATGCATATGCCGATTTTTCCTTTTTACCTACTCCTTTAGAAACTTTAAAGAGTGGTGGTAAAGCGATGAATACTTTCCCTGCTTCCATAAGCGGTTTCATATAACGGTAGAAAAATGTAAGAAGAAGCACTTGGATATGGGCCCCGTCTGTATCCGCATCCGTCATAATAATTATTTTGTCGTACGCAATGTCTTCAATTTGAAATTCAGATCCTACTCCTCCGCCAATTGCGTGGATAATCGTATTGATCTCTTCATTTTTCATAATGTCTTCTAATTTTGCTTTTTCGGTATTCAAAACTTTTCCTCTAAGCGGTAAAATAGCCTGGAATACACGGTCGCGTCCTTGTTTTGCGGATCCGCCAGCAGAGTCACCTTCCACGAGATACAGTTCATTTTTTGCTGCATTTCGTGATTGTGCAGGCGTTAACTTCCCCGTAAGAAGCGTATCCGACCGTTTACGTTTCTTTCCAGACCTTGCATCTTCACGCGCTTTTCGCGCCGCCTCTCTCGCTTGTTGTGCTCGAATCGCTTTCCTTACGAGTGATGCGCTTAAATCGGCATTTTCTTCAAGGTAATACAAAAGCTTTTGAGAAACGACCGACTCTGTTACTGTTCGAGCTTCACTTGTACCCAGTTTCCCTTTCGTCTGTCCTTCAAATTGTAGGATTTCTTCGGGGATTCGAACAGAAATAATTGCCGAAATACCTTCGCGTATATCGGAACCTTCTAGATTTTTATCTTTTTCCTTTAATAAACCTGTTTTTCTCGCATATTCATTGAAAATACGAGTCATCCCTGATCTAGTTCCAGTTTCATGTGTGCCGCCGTCTTTTGTGCGCACGTTATTAACGAACGATAAAATCGTTTCCGAATACCCGTCACTAAATTGAAATGCAAATTCAACTTCGATTCCATCTGACTCACCTTCTAAAAAGGCGACTTCATGAAGAACGTCTTTCTCTTCATTTAAATAAGAAACGAACGCTTCAATGCCTGTTTCATAATAGAACGTATCCTGCTTATCTGTTTCTTCTTCTTTAAGTTGTATTTTTAAGCCTTTCAAAAGAAATGCAGATTCACGGAGTCGTTCACTTAGGGTTTCATATTGGTACTTTATTGTGGAAAAAATGGTGGAATCCGGTTTGAAGTGGATTAACGTACCTGTTTCACGCGTAGTTCCAATGGTTTCTAATGTTGTTACAGGTTTTCCGCCTTTTTCAAAACGTTGACGGAACTTTTTACCGTCACGAAAAATAGTTACTTCAAGCCATTCAGAAAGAGCATTCACTACTGCCGCTCCGACACCGTGAAGGCCTCCACTTGTCTTATAGCCACCTTGCCCAAATTTCCCGCCCGCATGGAGTACAGTCAGAATTACTTCTACTGTTGGCTTACCCGTTTGGTGAATACCCGTTGGCATCCCCCGACCGTAGTCACGTACACTGACGCTGCCATCCGAATGGAGCGTTACATCTATCTGACTACCAAATCCCGCGAGTGCCTCATCGACCGAATTATCTACAGTCTCATAGACAAGGTGATGAAGTCCACGGGCATCCGTCGATCCTATGTACATACCAGGTCGTTTACGAACTGCATCTAACCCTTCAAGTACATGAATCGAATCATCATCATATTTAACTAGCTCTTGTTTTTTTGTCAAATTGCCGCCCCCCGTCAAACGAATGTTCTCTAATGTATAATCGTACCGCTTCCGTGAAAGGTTGTCAAATCAACGTTCCGGTAAGCTTGCTCAATTAATTGTATAGAAGAAAATCAAAATTTGCAATGAAGATAGAAGAATCGATACGTAATATAATATTGCTCATACTTAATAATCCCTATTTTAAGGGTCGCATACCATTGTCCCATGAACTCTGTTCTGATAGACTAAAAACATTGATAATACAACAAACAAAGGAGTATCCAATGGAACTTATATTTATTTTATTAATCGCCTATTTGTTAGGTTCAATTCCTTCGGCGCTATGGATTGGCAAATTATTTTACAAAGTAGACATTCGCGAACATGGTAGCGGCAACCTTGGCGGTACGAACACATTTCGTACGCTTGGTAAAACAGCGGGGTTAATCGTCACAACTTTGGATATTTTAAAAGGGACAGCAGCGACATTGTTACCACTACTTCCACTGTTTAGTGATACAAGCGTCAACCCCCTTATTTTGGGGCTGTTTGCGGTCCTTGGTCACATGTTTCCGGTGTTTGCACGCTTTAAAGGCGGGAAGGCTGTTGCGACGTCTGGTGGCGTGATACTCGGATACAATTGGCCTGTCTTCGTCATCGTCCTTCTCACTTTTTTTATCGTCTTGAAATTGACTAAGATGGTCTCGTTGACATCCATGATTGTTGCGATTGTCGGTTTTCTGTATAGTATTTTCCATTATTTCCGTACGGGTGATTTTTATCTACTAATTGCGATTGGACTTTTTGGGATATTTATTTTTTATAGACATCGTGCGAATATCGTAAGAATCAAGGCAGGAACTGAGCCGAAAGTGAAGTGGTTGTAATACAATGGAATTAGCAACGTAAAAGGCAGGTGTCACGATTGAAGATTGTACTATCCGATGCAGCACTTAATTGGTTTAAAGAAGAAATGGAAGTTGTGCCCGGCGATGCGATTCGCTTCTTCGCAAGATATGGCGGCGCAAGTCCACTCCATGAAGGTTTTTCCCTTGGTGTGATGAAAGAACAACCCGATGAAGTAGCGGTTGAAACGACGCATGGGGATACGCTGTACTACGTAGAAAGCCGTGACGAATGGTATTTTGATGGCCATGACTTACACGTTAACGTAAACCCCGAATTAAAAGAACTTATTTATTCATATGAAAAAGCGTGATGGCCATATAAGCCACACGCTTTTTTTCTTTTATATGGACGTTGATCGATGCTTACATTATGATGCCGCCGTCGACGTGTAAAACATGGCCATGCACATAATTCGATTCATCACTCGCGAGAAATAAATACGCATTTGCGATATCACGTGGATCCCCAAGACGCTGTAAAGCGATACTTGATTTCATTTGGTCCACTACTTTTTCCGGCATTTTCTCCACCATGGCAGTTCGTGTAAATCCAGGTGCAACCGCATTTACATTGATCCCTTTTCTTCCGAATTCTTTTGCCCATGATTTGGTCATTCCAACAACTGCCGCCTTTGAAGCCGCATAGTTTGTTTGTCCAAAGTTACCGTAAATGCCACTTACCGAAGATGTATTAATAATTTTACCTGCGTTTTTTTCAATCATATAAGGTATAGCCACCTTCGTGCAGTTAAAAACACCCGTTAGATTTACGTCAAGAACACGTTGAAAATCCGCGGGATCCATTTTAACAAGTGTTGAATCACGCGTAATGCCCGCATTATTAACTAAAATATCAATCCCGCCCATAAGTTCGACCGTTTTCGTAACGAATGCTGTCACATTTTTAAGGTTTGTCACGTCTACTTGTAAAAATGTCACATCTAACCCTTTTGATTTGAAGAAGGCTTCTTCCTTTTTTCCAGTTACTTCGTCAAAATCCCCCATAATAACCTTTGCTCCTTCTTCTGCGAACCGTTCACATGCAGCCAAGCCAATCCCATTCGCGCCACCTGTAATAATTGCTACTTTTCCTGATAATCTCAATGTGTTACCCCCTACTTACATAAGTTTTCAATAAGTCCTTCTAATCTATTCGAGTCATTGACTGGCCGCGAATCTCACGTTGTTTTCATTTTGTATAGCCATTCCCCCCTGTTAACTTGACTACATTGAAAAAAATATCCCTTTTTACTTACAATTAAATAACGGCCGATTATACATTATAGTCCAGTTTGAATACATCTAGCACTACGTCCATGTCATCTACCAACAAAAACCTCCTTTTAAAAGTCTTTGGCGTGCGATTAGACCAACTTAACTGCACCTCCTTAATATAAGTCATCCGTGACCTCCCGTGCTTCACTTGGCACCCCAAACCGCTCAATTGGAAAGCCTTTTAAAAAAACCGATAGTTTACCAAAACTAAAAGAAATTTTACGTTGACGATTGTATACGAAATATTCCCAATACATATAATGGTACATCAAAGCTCCTTAAAGTAAAGCAGAAAATAAAAAATGCTTGGATTTATGCTCCAAGCATTTTCCCAGCATATTCTTTTGTAAACATTCACTGCCCTAGTCAATCAAATCGCTTCAGTTGTTCCGATAACCCTTCATTCAACAAAATATCCCGTTCATACGTACCAAACAAATCAAAATGCGGATAATCGTCTCGCATATCAATCCAATCTTTTTTTAGTCCGTATTGTTTTCCCCATTCGACGAGCTTTGCAATGTCTACACAACCCACTTTTGTTACTGTCTTGCATCCAGGGAAGCGTTCATCTAGCCAATAATGTGTTAGAAAAGCGATTTCTCCGTTCCCTACGGCCTGTTTCCACGCAACAAGCTCGTCCCGTTTAATGCCGAATGCCATCAGTTTGTCACTCGTTGAATTTCTGCATATTTCGCATCCCATTCAGGGGCTATTTTCTTTAGGGAAACCGGGCGGAAATTCTCTTTTTTTACAACTACGTGTTCCGAAGTTCCAGTTGCAGCTATCTTACCGTCTTCGTGAATGATTTCATAGCCGTATGTCGTGCGTAATTTGCCGTGTGATTCAATCCATGTACGCACGGTCGCCTTCTGTCCATATTTCATCGCTGCCTTATATTGGACCCTTATATCCGTCACAGGAGACAAATAACCGTCTGCCTCAAGCCCAGCGTATGTAAATCCAAGGCTTTCAATAAGATTAGTTCTTCCGATTTCCATCCAGACTAAATAATTCGCATGGTAGACGACGCCCATTTGGTCCGTCTCCGCGTATCTGATTTCAACTTCTTTTTCACTTATATACACCACAATCACCTCATTGTTCATTATACAAAAGGAATATCCAAAAAGCTGTTAAACAGATATTTACAACGCAAAAAGATGCCCGATTGAGTCGGGCATCTTTTTATTTATTCTTAAAATCAGTTCGTTTTCATTTTATCACGTAGAACCATTTGTAGAATTCCACCGTGGCGGTAGTAGTCAACTTCAACATCAGAATCGAAACGTGCAAGCACGTCGAACTCTTTAACAGAGCCGTCTGTCGCTGTTGCTGTTACTTTCAGAATGTCGCGTGGTTTAACGCCTTCCGCGATGTTCACACTGATTGCTTCTTCACCTGTTAGGCCAAGTGTTTCAGCACTGTCGCCCTTCATAAACTGAAGTGGAAGAACACCCATCATAACAAGGTTCGAACGGTGAATACGCTCGTAACTTTCAGCGATAACCGTACGAATGCCTAGAAGAGATGTACCTTTCGCAGCCCAGTCACGTGAAGAACCCATTCCGTAGTCTTTACCTGTGATGATTGCAAGACCCGTGCCTTCTTCTTGATACTTCATAGCTGCATCATAGATTGGCATGATTTCTTTGTTTGGCCAGTACGTTGTGAAACCGCCTTCTGTACCTTTAGCAATTTGGTTACGAATACGAATGTTTGCGAATGTACCGCGCATCATTACTTCGTGGTTTCCACGACGTGAACCATATGAGTTAAAGAAACGTGGCGTTACGCCGTTATCAAGCAAGTATTTTCCTGCAGGTGTATCTTTACCGATTGCGCCCGCTGGTGAAATATGGTCTGTTGTAATTGAATCGCCGAATTTACCAATGACACGAAGACCTGTAAGTGCTCCGATATCTTCTGGTTCAACCGCAAGTCCTTCAAAGAACGGTGGGTTTTGGATATATGTTGATTTGTCATCAAAATCATATAATGATTCGTCTGTTGTTTCAATCGCATTCCAAGCCTCGTTCTCTGTAAACACACGTGCGTATTCTTTACGGAAGAGTTCAGGTGTAACTGTTGAATGTACAGCTTCTGAAATTTCTTCAGTAGTAGGCCAAATGTCTTTGAAGAAGACGTCTTGACCGTCTTTGTCTTGACCAATTGGATCATTTTGAAGATCGATATCAACTGTTCCTGCAAGTGCATACGCAACAACAAGTGGCGGTGAAGCAAGATAGTTTGCTTTCACTAACGGGTGAATACGCCCTTCGAAGTTACGGTTTCCTGATAGAACGGAAGAAAGAAGCATATCGTTCTCAATGGCTACTTTTTCAATTTCAGGAAGTAGTGGTCCCGAGTTACCGATACATGTTGTACAACCGTATCCAACTGTATTGAATCCGATTTGATCCAAGTATTTATTAAGGCCGGAAGCTTCTAGGTAGCCTGTAACAACTTTTGAACCTGGTGCAAGTGATGTTTTCACGTATGCTGGTGGCATAAGTCCTTTTTCAACTGCTTTTTTCGCGACAAGTCCAGCACCTAACATTACATATGGGTTAGATGTGTTTGTACATGAAGTAATTGCAGCAATTGCTAAGTCGCCTGTTTTAATCTCGACTGAACGACCATCGTTGAAATTGATTGTTGCTTGCTCTGATAGCTTTTTAGGTGATAGACCAAAGCCTTGGTTCCCTTCTGGTGCAACAACCGCGTCGTTAAACTCGCGTTGCATTTCAGAAAGTGGAATCAAGTCTTGTGGACGTTTTGGCCCAGCAAGGTTTGGTTCGATTGCAGAAAGATTCACTTCAACAACTTCTGTGTACGTCGGTTCTTCGTTGTCTACTGTGAAGAACATACCGTTTTCGATAAGGTATTGTTTAACTACAGAAATTTGTTCTTCCTCACGTCCTGTTAGACGCATGTAGTTTAGTGTTTCTTCGTCTACTGGGAAGAATCCACAAGTAGCTCCGTACTCAGGCGCCATGTTAGCAATTGTTGCACGGTCTGCAAGTGGCAATTGGGCAACTCCAGGTCCGAAGAATTCAACGAATTTGTTAACAACACCGTGTGAACGAAGGATTTGAGTTACTTTAAGTGCAAGGTCAGTTGCTGTCGTTCCATTAGGAAGATCTCCAACAAGTTTCACACCAACAACTTCGGGAATTGGGAAGAATGATGGTTGACCAAGCATGCCAGCTTCTGCTTCGATACCACCAACGCCCCATCCAAGAATACCCATACCGTTAATCATCGTTGTATGTGAGTCTGTCCCAACGAGTGTATCTGGATACGTTTCGAATGAGCCATCTTCGTTTTCGATTGCGTGAACAACGTTTGCCAAGTACTCAAGGTTCACTTGGTGAACGATACCTGTTGCAGGTGGTACTGCACGGTAATTGTCATATGCTTTTTGTGCCCAGCTTAAAAACTGGTAACGTTCAGCGTTACGCTCGAACTCTAAATCCATGTTCAGTTGAAGTGCGTTTTGGTTTCCGTAATTATCTACTTGTACGGAGTGGTCAATAACAAGGTCAACCGGAATTTCAGGATTGATTTTATTCGGGTCCCCGCCCATTTCTGCCATTGCTGAACGAAGTGCAGCAAGGTCAACAACAACAGGTACACCTGTGAAGTCTTGTAGAATAACGCGTGATGGTTTGAAAGGTACTTCCGCTTCCGCATCTGCGCTTGCATCTAGTCCCCATTTCGCAAGGTTTTCTACGTGATTGTCTTTAATCACATAGCCATCATGTTGTCTTAGTACGGATTCAAGTAGTACTTTGATTGAATAAGGTAGTTTAGTAACGTTCGCGATGCCTGCTTCTTCAAGTGCCTTTAGACGGTAATAATTATACGTTTTACCGTTAAGATCAAATGAAGTACGGCTGTTGTGTAAGTTGCTTTTAGCCATTTGTTTTCCTCCTAGTGTTTACTGAAAAGGCTTGCAAAAGAGCGTCTTTTCTCTACTTCATCATATAATACCTACGCACATAAGTAAAATACATTAACTTTATAGTCTTCGATAAGTAAAAGTTATGACCCACTTTTTTAAAAAATAACTCCTAAAATAGAAGTATTTTAAGTACCACCCTAGAAAAGTTTAGTTCACGTTTACGTCACAATAATGGACAAGTATGGACAACGGAAGATCTTTTCAATGTATACCCTCTTTCAATTAAATTATAACATTTTACGACACAGGAAAGGACGGGAAAAAAGCTTCTAAGATATTTCAAGATAATTTTTGCATAAATGGTTTGAATCGTAAAAAATAGGGTAAAGGTTAAACTAGTTATTAAATAAATAATTCTGTATATAAAGGAGATGGAAGTGCATGAGTTTCATTTGGTTTTTAATTATCGGTGGCGTTATCGGTTGGCTGGCGGGAATGATATTAGGGAAAGATATTCCGGGCGGTGTCATTGGTAATATCATCGCTGGTATTATAGGTGCGTGGATAGGTGGGAAACTTCTTGGTGAATGGGGCTGGAAAATTTCTGACTTTTATGTATTCCCGGCACTTATCGGTGCACTTATCCTTGTCTTTGTCGTAAGTTTCGTTTTAAAATCGATGCGCAAAGCAACCTAACAGGTGCTTTAGTTTGAAACAATAAAAAAGATGGCCTGCGTAATTTCGCGGGCCATCTTTTTTATTGTCCAGCTTCTGCTTCTATCCGATACAGTTCAAATTCATCAAAAAATTGGAGGACATCTTGAACGTATTTCTCACTGTGATTGTAGCTAAAAATCGCTTTTTCATAATCCCCGCCCGCTGCCCCACTGTTTGCAAGGTATTTCGCGGCACTGTGCATGGCATCTTCCAAATCATACGGATCTGCAATGCCATCACCATTTGCATCGACACCGTACCCACCGTATTGCTTAATCACTTCGGGATTCGTTTTATCTTCTTCGGGTATATCACCTTGACCTAATCCACTGCATCCAGGATATGTCCACCCAACAAATGTACAAGGCATAAACTGCATATGTCCTTCCGCACCTACAGGTGAAAGAAGCGGATCCATCGTAGAAAATCTCGTTTCAATACGATGGTGTGCTGCAAGGAGCGTCCATGGAATGCCATACATCTCGGCTGCGTCTTTATAGATTGGGATATACTCTTCTGGAATCGACATGCCACTGTGCCGGTCTTGTATAAGCGTGTTTGCCGACTTACGGATAAGATCTGGATTTGTGTAACTAACCCAGATAATAGCGGTCAATGTGAATACAACAACTGCGACAGGGATTAGAAGGACGATAAACAGTGCCTTCTTCTTCATCGAAAGTCCTTTTTCACGCCGCTTCTTCATTGAATCTTTGGCACTTCCTTTCATGCATTCTCAGTTTACGATCCCGATTTAATAAGTGCTTTCATGTCTTTTACAATTTGATCGAACGGTACATCTTCATTACCGTTATAGGATTTGACGACTTGGCCTTCTTGGTTAACTAAGGAAAAAAGAACCCCGTGCAATACTTGTCCAGCTTCGGGACTTGAGTCTGGATAAGGAAAAACAGGCATTTTGAATGATTTCAATGAGATATCTGCAATTTCTTCTTGCGTGTACCCTGTAAGCATTTCCCATTTCGACTCATCCCAATCTTTTTCCGTGTCTTCGGGATCTGTTGCAAAGCCGTTTAGGTATTCCTGTAAAACTTCTGGTGTATCGTTTTTAGGATCGACTGAAAATGACACAAGTTTATAATCTTCTACACCATTTTTAATCAGTTGGTCTTGCAATTCTGCCATATGGAACATCATCGGCCCACAAACTGTTGTACAATTTGTAAAAACGAATTGCGACAGCCATACTTGACCTTTTAAATCATCCAACGACACTTTTTCGTTGTTTTGGTTTGTAAATTCAAATGGTTCAATTTCATATTTATGATCTGCTTTGAAGCCGCCGCTCGAACAAGCTCCAAGAACAAGTATGATAAGTAGTACATATGGCAGTACAAATAATTTACGCATAATTCTCCTCCGACATTTAAATAATATATTAATCATAGCGGAAGAGCCCTCCCCAAACAAGCGAAGGGCTAGCAACCTTTTGACGAAACATTGACGATTATGTGAAGTTTATTTCACTTTCATGGAGATTAGTACGTCATGTATAGCCACAAGTTTTGTTTCGAGCCGGTGCAATAGATAAAATGAGACAATAATCGGAAATCCAATTTCTTGTATTAAGCTTAACCATTGTTCCATTTCGTTAACCCCCTTCCCCCTATTTTGAACATAGAAAAAGCCGGACACTCAAAAGAATTGAGGCCGGCTTAGTTCGATGTCTAGACTTTGGCACTGAGTTACAAAGGTGCTTACGCTTTTTTCGTTACCCTTCGATTAGTTCTGTAACGTTGCGTTCGACGATGCTTGCATTCAACGCGGCATCGAGTTTCTGCCCTTCTATTTCAAAAATCCCCGCATTAATGATTTCTTGCATAGCATCGGCCGCTTCTTGTGCCGTTAAATTTTCCCGTGGCTCATCGACAGTAAGCATCATTTTCTTCCCGGCCATTGTACTGAAATTCAGTTGTAATGTTTTCGCCATTTTCTTATTCCCCCTTTTTCAAATTAGTTATTAACGCCTGATGTCTCTACCTTCTCCACTTCGATGAATGGCATGGAGGATAGTTTCGCAAGTTCCTCGAGTCCTTTGTACAAGTTCTCCGCGGTCGCTCCCGCAGCAATGTTACGGTACGTTTTCGACTTGCGGATTAATTTCCCTTCATCCGTTGTTCCACCGTCAAAGTGAATCCGACCTACCGCACTTTTAAAATCGATTGTCGCCATCTTCTCACCCCCTTTCACCAGCTATATAGAGTGAATGAAGGGAAAAGGAGACAATGTCCGTGTTTTTTTTGTCGAATGCTCTTATAATGGGTACATAGAGTAGAAGAGGTGAATACAATGCTTGAAGGTTGGTTTCTTTGGTTTATGATGTTTTGGGTTGTCGTACTCGTTGGCTTGTTCGCAATCGGCGGCTTTTTTATGTTCCGTAAATTTTTGAAAGTGTTCCCCAAAGCAGATGGTAAATCAACGATAGATTGGGAAGAACATTATGTAGACCGTTCCATTCACCTTTGGAGTAAAGAATCGAAAGATATGCTTGAAGAGCTTACGAAGCCGGTTCCTGAATTGTTCCGCCCCGTTGCGAAACAGAAGATTGGTGCGAAGATTGGTGAAATTGCACTTGAGGAAAAAGCGAAGAAAATTGATTTTGATTTGATTATTCGTGGTTATATTATAGCGACGCCGAAACGAGATCATAAATTCCTTCGAAAAAAACTGGCGCAAATGGAAATTGACGTTTCGCCATATGAACATCTATTTTAAAAGGTGTCCGCACATTTAGTGGCGGACACCTTTTATTTTTTCTAATGTAGTAAATTTAACGAGCATCGCAATTCTCCATGGAACAATCATTCCAAAGGCAAGAATCCAGAACATCCCTCCGAGTTCACCGATATCGATTGTGCTACTTAAAATCAATTTACCAATAAGTCGAATAATTAAAAGTCCGAGTAAGATAAAAAGAAATGCTTTCGATCTTTTCATATAAATTGAGTCATCTCGAATTTCAAAGTTTGTCGTTTTAATTAAAATAATTGAAAATAACATCCCAACAAGAATTGCCTCTAGCACTTGTATTCCAGGCACTCTAAATTCTTCGAATATGAACATCAGTGCACCTGTAGACATAAAGAGCGGCGGCAAAATAATTTTTTTAATCGTTGCCGGTTTTTTCGCCGCTTTTGACCGAACGATTAATGCCATGATTCCCATGAAAATTGCAAGTGCAGTAGAACCACTAATTAAGTATACAGGGGGTACTTTTGTAAATATAGCTTCAATCAATCTCTTTCCCCCACTTTTCAAGTTCTTCTATCCGTTTTTTTAATTCTTCCATCGGAACAAAACGTGCAAAACGAGTGTACTCTTTTCCTTTCGCAAACAACAACACAACTGGAGCCGTAAACAAAGATAATTGCCCAGCCATTTCAGGCATCTTTGCCGCATTTACAATGTAAAAAGGTATGGTAAATATAGTTTGAAGTGCGGTTACTTGCGGAAGCAATCCGTCACAGACCGAACAATTATCCGTTTTCACAAAAAGAAGAAATGGACGTTCGCTTTTTACTATTTCCAGCCATGCATCGTAGGAGGTGATCCATTCCATCCAATTCAACTCCAGTATAATAAATTAAGTTAAGTTAAAACCCTGTGAAGTCTCCGAATATTGGTGCAAGTAAAGCAATGATGTACGTCATTCCATCGAAGAATAATAGAATTCCTACAGCAATCATAATGTATCCACCGATTTTTGTAATCAGTCCGCTGTACTTTCGAATTACGCCCATTTTCGTTATGAAGAACGATAGAACAAAAAATGGAATTGCAAATCCAATGACATAAGCCATCATATATAACATACCCGATCCTGGGTTTGCGCCAGCGAGAATGATAATTGATCCAATAATTGGACCCATACATGGCGTCCAACCCGCAGAAAATCCTAATCCAATCAACATCGTTCCAAAATAACCAGCCGGTCTATTTTTAAATTGAAGTTTCCGTTCTTTCATTAAAAACTGTGGCGTAAACAACCCTGTAATAACAAGACCGAATAGAACGATGAAAATAGAGCCTATTTGCCTTATCATATTCATATTTTCTATAAAAAACTTTCCAAGAAATGTCGTGCCAAAGCCCAATGCGACAAAAACAAGTGAAAAACCAATTAAAAAGAACAGCGTGTGAAGCATTCCACTCTTATTCATTCGCTTTGAGTCGGATTGTAAATCATCTAACGACATGCCTGTAATGTAAGAAATAAATGCCGGGTAGAGCGGTAATGTGCACGGTGATATAAAACTTAGAAATCCAGCCCCGAAAGCAAAAAACATATTTAAATCAGTCGCCATCATTTTCTCTCCTTAAATTTTCTACCTTAATCGTATCAAATAAGCGTTCGGATTACGCTAGTTTTGTCTGTGAAAGGTTTATGACAATTTTTGTTTAGTGAAAAAAACCGGTTTGCGCTGATCTTTAGTAGGATCAGGCAAACCGGTTTCGACTTACATCACATCTTCTTCCAAAATATTGTTTTGAAGCAAATACATCATATGATACAACCCTTTTTGTGTAAGCAGTTCCTGATGCGTGCCGCGTTCCACGATTTCTCCCTTATAGAGAACGAGAATAAGTTCCGCATCTTGGATTGTACTCAGTCGATGTGCAATGGCTATTGTTGTACGCCCTTTCCTCATCTTCTGAAGACTCGATTGAATCGCCACTTCTGTTTCCGTGTCAATGTTTGCGGTCGCTTCATCTAACACAAGAATCTTAGGATTCGCCGCCATCGTGCGGGCAAATGCAACAAGTTGACGTTGCCCACTTGAAAATGTGGAACCTCGCTCGGTCACTTTTTGCATATATTTATCGGGAAGCTTATCAATAAATTCATTCGCTTGAACAAACTCCGCTGCAGCCCTTACTTCTTCAGAGGTTATCTCTTGGTCATGTAGACGGATATTGCTTTCGATGTCGCCATAGAAAAGGAATGGATCTTGTAAAACGAGTCCTGTCTTCTTTCGAAGTTCATCTTTGGGATATTCTTTCAGTGAAACCCCATCGATGTAAATAGCGCCTTGGTTGTATTCGTAAAAACGCATAAGTAAGTTAATGATTGAACTTTTCCCGCTACCCGTATGTCCGACAAGAGCAACCGTCTCTCCAGCATTCGCTGTGAATGAAATGTTTTTTAGTACATCCGTCTTCCCATCATATGAAAACGTCACATCACGAAACTCAATTTTCCCGTCTTGAATAGCAACTTCTGATTGACTTTGTTGGGCCGGCTCTATGTCCGTCTCATCAAGTAAACGGAAAACACGTGAAGCAGCAACGATTGCTTGTTGAAAAATAGATAGCTGTTGCATCACTTGGTTAATCGGTTCGAAAAATCGATTGATGTATGTGACAAATGCATAAACAACCCCAACTTCAACGACATTATTGAATGATGTAATTCCGAAATAACTGAGTACCAAAATAATTGCAGCTGCATAAACGAGGTCTACCATAGGCCGTAACAGAAGGCCATCTAGTTTAATGTTTCGCATACCAGCGCTGTAATGTTTTGTATTAATGGCATCGAATTCATCTTGAAAACGATCTTCTTGCCTAAATGCTTGAATCATACCCATTCCCGACAGCGATTCAGCGATTTTGGCATTCAATTCACTAAGTCTTTCACGTAAATCTTGGTAAAACTCGGCACTATACCGCCTGTAAATGCTTACAATCAAAAAGATAAGTGGCAGCAACACAAGTGAGATAAGTGCAAGCCTTACGTTGAGTAAAAACATCGCAATATAGACCGCGATAACTAAAAATCCAGCTTGTAGAAAACTGGCAAGTACACTGACAAACATGTCTTTAATTGCTTCGGTGTCATTCGTAACTCGGGAAACGATGCCCCCGGCTGGTGTGCGGTCAAAATACCGCATACCAAGCCTTTGCACTTTCGAAAAGACATCAATTCGCATTTGCTGAATGATTTTCAAAGCAATCTCTTGGAATTTAAGCAATTGGAAATAGCTGATCAGTACATTGATCACATGAATCGAAATATACGCAATACCTAAACTCACAAGTGGCCCTTGCGGAAAAACACCTGGTGTTAAATAATCATCGATGAATATTTTTATAAGGTACGGTCCAACAACTTCCCCGGTAACACTAAGCGCTAACAGGATAAGCGCAATCGTAATCATCCTTTTATGTGGCAAGGTATACGTAAGTAACCGCCTGACAACGGCCCATTGTTCTTTACTACTTAATTTCGGTTGTTGTTCGTTTGTATTTTTCATTTTGCACTCCCTCCTTTTTCTACGAGTGCTTCCAATTGCTGCAAGTCATACATCTCTTTATACTGCCCACCGAGCTTCATAAGTTCCTCATGCGAACCACTTTCGATAATTGTTCCTGCTTCCATCACGATTATCGTATGCGCGTGCTGTATTGCACTTAGTCGATGGGATGTAATAATAGTTGTTTCTCCGGTACGTGTTTTCTTAAGCGATTCAAGAATGGCTTCTTCTGTCTTCGCGTCGACTGCCGAAAGCGAATCGTCAAGAATTAGAAGTTCCGGTTTCATCATAAGGGCACGTGCAATCGAGATTCGCTGCTTTTGTCCTCCTGATAACGAAACGCCGCGTTCCCCAACAATCGTTTGATACCCTTCTGAAAAACCTAGAATATCTTCGTGTATATGCGCAAGTGTTGCCGCTTCGAAAATGGCTTCTTCCGCCGCTGTTGTATTCGTAAATGCAATGTTTCCGGAAATGGTTGTTGAAAATAGAAAGTGGTCTTGTGGTACATACCCAATTGCTTCACGTAACCTCTTTCTTTTGTATTCCCCAATCGATTCCCCGCCATAAGTAATTCTCCCTTTATATCCTTCAAACTCACGAAGAAGCAACTTCAAAATCGTCGTTTTACCGGAACCCGTCTTCCCAACGACACCAAGTGTCTCTCCGCGCTTCAATGTGAAATGTACATTATGAAGTGCCAGGCGGTCATCCTCCGGGAACTTAAAATCATCGATTGCAAACAAAAGATCCCCTTCTGCTTTTTGGTCAATTGCATTTGGCTTATCTTCGATTTCTGGCTCAATACGTAATAGTTCTGAAATTCGTTCATAGGACGCACGACCACGTTCGACAATGTTGAATAGAAAACCAAATGCAAGCATTGGCCAAACGAGAAGTCCTAAATACGTTGTAAAGGCAATCAAGTCCCCAATGGACATGTCACCCGCAATAATAAACTTCGAGCCAAAGAAAATTGAAAGTAAAAAGGAGATCCCGACGATAAAAGAAATTGTAGGATTGAATAGCGAATCGATTTTCGCAACACGTATATTTTTCTCGACGACGAGTTCCGATAACTTTGTAAAGCTTTCAATGTCTTCCTTTTCTTGACCGAATGTTTTAAGCACCTTAATACCCGAAACACTTTCTTGTGTCTTATCGTTTAAATCAGAGAATGCTTCTTGCGCGAAACGGAAGCGCTGATGAAGAAGCTTGCCGTAATAACTCGTTAGAAGCACCATAAACGGCATCGGAATAAGCGCGATTAACGTAAGCTTCCAATTGATTGTGAATGCCATCGCCGCAATGACAAACCCACCGGCCGTAACGGAGTCGACAAGCGTCAGAACACCCACACCGGCTGTTTGCTGAACCGCACTCAAATCGTTTGTCGCATGTGCCATTAAGTCACCTATTCGTCTTTTCTGATAAAAAGAAGGAGACATTCGTGTAAAGTGATGAAATAATTGCCCGCGCATTTGCCTTCCAAGTTGGACTGCGGAACCAAAAATCATTATTCTCCAGTAATACCTTAAGACATACATGCCGATTGCCGCGCCGGCAAGCACAAGTATCCACTGGATAAGGACTCCAGAAGTTAATGTTCCAAGCCGAATTTCATCGATGACATAACCGATAATTTTTGGAGGAAGTACTTGAAGGAATGCAACAAACATAAGCAATACGATGCCAATCAAATATTGCTTTTTTCTTTTTTTAAAAAACCAACCTAATTGCAAAAACACTTTCACGTGCATACCTCCTACGCCTTGGGAGTGAATCCCATTAATCGAAACTCCTATTATTTTAGCAAATTTTCTAACTCTTTAAAAGGTCCGAGTTCTAAAATATTCGGGCTCTGAAATAGTTTAGAAGATAACAATAAAATAAAGTTAAGTACCCGGCATATAACACGCTCATACTCCGAAGTATCAAACATATATTTTGATAAGAGAGTTTGTAATACTTTCGTGCAAGGGAATGATAAATTTGAGCATAATCATACTTGGTGGGTTTCTTTTTTTCAGTGTCAGCATTGGCGGTGGCCTTGCTTGGTTAGTATCAAAAGTTTTTCGGAATACATATGAAGGTTTGGCGCTGTTATGTGGCGGTTTTTTAGTTGGTTTACTCGTACTCGATATCATTCCAACCGCTTTACAGATGTATCATTTTTCCGTATTAGTTATTGGATTATTTATTGGATGGGTTCTTTTTTTGTTGCTTCATAATTTATTTCATTCATCAAAATCCAAAATGCCCTCGCTCCCGTTGCTTGCAATTGGTATTCTGCTACATACAATTCCAATAAGCATGACCATCGGGAACTTACTGGGTGACTCCACTTTCGGAGCTACGATTACAACTTCTACAATACTCCACCATCTTCCAGAAGGCTTTGCGTTCGCTTCAGCATTCATTTCACAAGGCAAGAAATTATGGGGATTATTTCTTTGCTTTATCGGTTTATCAATCTTCTTTAGCGTATTCGTCTGGGTTGGGCATCACGTAAACCTCACCGTAAAGGCTGAAAGTATTCTTATGGGTGTATCGATTATCCTTATTGCGTGTACAAGTATTAGTGAATTCATTCTTACAAATCTACGGCTCGTCTCTACAAAGTTCTTTTTGTTATGCCTTCTTACCGGATATTTACTAAGCAATCTATTTCATTTATTTTTATAAACAAAAATGACCTTTGTGAACATCTACAAAGGTCATTTGAATTCCAATTTATTCGATTTGTATTACTTTCCGATGATTTAGTTAACCTTGATGTATATCAAGGACTTTCATACAGGCTAATTGTAAACTTGGTATAAGAAAGAATGATAAGTTGTTAAGTTGTGATGAATGGAGTGTTTTGGATGAGAAAAGTCCTACTAATCTATGCAAGTTCATCAGGGAATACAGAACAAATCGCAATGCTATTGAACGAACATTTGGATCCACTACTGTTCGCGATTACTCAAATCGAAATTGATTATGACGACATCGATATGCATTGCCTTCTCCAATATGACGGTATCCTTTTCGGCACGTATTCATACGACGACGGCGATGTACCTTATGAAGTTGAAAGCTTTCACGAAGATTTAGTCGATATAAATTTAACCGGGAAAGTCGTTGGCGTATTTGGATCCGGTGACAAGTCATATCCATCTTTCTGCGGTGCGGTTGATTTAATGAAAGAACAGTTTGAAAAAGCAAAAGCAACGGTCATTGAACATATCGTGAAAGTAGATGGTTATCCCGAAGATAACGATTTACCTTCAATTGAACAATTAGCTGCCCAGTTCAAAGACAGTTTAGCATAGTCATTTTTATATTTTCACAATTTCCATCAACTCCATTAAATGAGTGATTTCATATGTAGGTGCGATCGTAGTCGTATTCGTTTTTAAATTCGGGTTGAACCAACACGTATCGATTCCGTACTTATTTCCCCCTTGGATATCCGATGTTAACGAATCGCCTACGATTAATACTTTACTTTTATTTGTAATTTGTAACTTTTCAAACGTATGATCAAAAATCCCTTTATGCGGTTTCTGAAATCCTACTTCTTCAGAAATAATAACGTGTTCAAATGTATCACGAAAAGGTGAGTTTTTAATTCTTGAATTTTGAACGTCTGTAAACCCATTCGTAATAATAGCTAGTCGAAAAGAAGATAGATTTTCACACAATTTTACGGCACCTGGCATCAGATGTGTTTCTTTCCCCAAATAGTTGAGGTACACACCACCGAATGCATGTGCATCGATTTCAAGTTTATTCGTATGAAAGAGTCTTTTGAATCTCTCAATACCTAACTCTGTTAACGTGATTCGATCTTGTTCTAAGTCTCTCCATAATACATCACTGATTTCTTTGTACTTGGCTTCATAATCCACCAATCCCGATTCTAATCCAAATTGGTTAAACGTGTTATGTAATGCCCTTTTTTCGGATAGTCCAAATTCCAATAATGTATCGTCTACATCAAATAAGATGATTTTGTATTTCATAGCTTCATTAATCAATAAGATTCTTACCTCCAACTACTTATATTCTCGCTCGGTCGTTAACCCTATTTTAACGCATAAAAGGTTCTTTTCAAATTAGATAAAAAATTAAAGTGCTATTCTTACGCCAAAACCAACTAAATTTTGTACTGTTATCAACAATATCATCCCGGACCGTCAACGATTATTGGAACCGTACTAACTATCATTAGCTATTTACTATTCTTTATTGAATTAATAAAAAACACCATGAAATACGGTGCTGATAGGTGCTATTTCGTTCATTGTCATCCAAGGGTTTTTCCTTTTGTAAATAGATTTTCTATATCTAGTAAAATCACATAAACGAATGAATCGGAGTACTCTAACTTGCAAGCCTTTTTCAGAAAAGGCGTGAAATTATCGATTAAAAGGAGCGAATGTAAAATTGGATTCTTATTCTAATAGATTTACCTCCCACCCCATCGAACCGGTTAATACGTCCGGTAATGAAGGATCATATTCGCAATATACAGCACCCGTCAGGTATATCTTGAATAATAGGAATGATTTATATGGAAGACGTTTGATAAGCAAAGCTGAGTTTGATTATATTAGTATGAATCGGCTACTTTGGCTAGAGCATGTCAACTGGACAAGGATGACAATTATTAGCATCGTCTTCGGCTTGCCGGATTTAGAGTTTGTCCAAGAACGCCTACTGAGAAATGCAACGGATTTGGGCAATTGTCTAAGACCTTTTTATGGCGATCAAATTGCAGATAAATATGCAGAGCTTATTAAAGAGCATTTAGTACTTGCGGCGGAATTAGTAACAGCAGCCGTAAAAGGTGATTCGAAAACAGCAGCGGAAAAAGAGAAGCAATGGTATCGAAATGCAGATGATATCGCGGAATTCCTAAGCAACATTAACCCATATTTAGGAAAAGAAGAAGTGACGAAAATGTTTTATACGCATTTAGCTTTAACAAAACAGGAAGCGGTTTATATGATTCAGAAAAACTTCACAGCTGATATAGAAGTGTTCGATAAAATCGAAGCCCAAGCATTGGAAATGGCAGATATGATATCGAAAGCAATCATCATACAATTTCCTTATAGATTCTAGAAAAAAAGAACGGGGCCTTCCGATACGTCTAAATTGAATCGACTTATAGGCGGTCCCCTTTTGTGGATAAATATTGAAACTTAGTACAGCTTACTTATTATTTGAATCGGTCAATTTATTAATACAGTGTTATTTGATGTTGTCCGCCCTGTTCATTTTTCATTAAAACAGCTCCCGTGCAAGTAAACGATACACATTGAGGCGTTTTTCTTGTGAATGAGTAATGCTACAAATCATCGCTTCGTCAAACCCGTAATAATCTCGCTCTTCTTGTAATCTCGTTGCAACCTCTTTAGCTTCACCAACTAAATGTATTTTCCTGTTTTCTTTAATAACCATGCGATCCATTTCGGTTAATGAATAGTCCTGCGCTGCCTCAGGTGTCAAACCTTGTCCTAAACGACCTTTCATCAACCATAAACGTGAAATGTCTTGTGGTAATGCTTCAAACTCGGCTTCTTCTTTCGTTTCCGCGGCAGTCACTAGGTAGGACACTTTAATTTCCGGTTTCTCCATAAATACAGAAGGAAGAAAGTTCTCTTTGTAATTATCTAAAACTTCTTTTGTCATACCACCCATGAAAAACTGTGCAAATGAATAACCTACACCCATCCGCCCCGCGTGCAACGCACTATTTCCGCTTGAGCCCAATAGCCACGCTTCAGGTAATACAATATTCGACGGTGTCGCGATTGTTTGATTGTACAATTTATCTTCTGGCACTTCATCGTTAATCAATTTTAATGCGGTATGGAATTTTTGATACATATTGTTTAACATAGGCTCGCGTCCTTCGGATAAAGCATACATGGCACTGCTATCTCCACCAGGTGCCCGACCTACACCAAAATCAATTCGCCCCGGTGAAAAAGCGCTTAATGTTTTAAATACTTCAGCCAGCTTTAGCGGAGAATAATGCATCATCATAACGCCGCCCGTACCGATACGAATATTTTTTGTTTTGGCGGCCAAACGGGCAGCTATTACTTCTGGGGCTGAACTTGCAAAACTATTTGTCCCATGATGCTCAGCCATCCACATCCGTTTGTAGCCCAATTCATCGCCTAATTTAGCTAGTTCTTCTGCTTTCAGTAAAGCATCTATCGCAGTATTTCCCATCGTAATCGGTGCCTGGTCTAGTATACTTAATTTCATTTTCTGACGTCCTTTCACCCTAAATAACTTTGTTCGATTGTTATGTTCCACTCTAAATGTGACATGTACAAAAGTATACTAATTGGCTTTGATTGTTCCCAAATATCACGATTTTCCTTTCTTTCACATAAAGTGTATAGAGAAGAAAAGGAGTGATCGAAGAAATGATGAGTTTGGAGCCGATTGTGATTGAAGGGTACACTTTTTTGGCCGTTTCAGTTGTACTACCGAAGACGAATTTGCTCGTTGTAACGAATGATAATGGATACATCATGTGTGGCGCTCTCGACATCGCCTTGCTAAATGAAAAATTGAAGGATCGTAAAGTAATTGCCGGAAGAGCTGTTGGAGTGAAAACGATTGAACAACTTCTCGATGCGCCATTAGAAAGCATTACTTACGAAGCTCAAGAACTCGGCATCACGAAAGGCATGGTTGGTCGCGAGGCACTGTTGAAAATGGTATAGTCTAAAACGCGAAAAGTCAGTAACTCTACTTGAGTCCACTGACTTTATTTTTATGAGTATGCAATTTCATTTGTAAAAAAATCATCGAATTCAATGCTCAAGAGATTGTATCCTTTTTGCTTCAACATAATCACTAGGCGTATCCACATCAAATAAAATTCCGTGATCGTCTACGTCAAGAAGTATGTGATCGGAGATTTTATTCATTATTGTTTTTCCGCCTTTGTCACCTTGTAATTGCGCAAACAGATTTCTATCTATATTTCCAAAAAACACTGGATGTCCTGAAACGCCTTTATGCGTTGGTCGAATCATAAAAGCTTCTTCGCTTTCTTTCATCCGTGCTACTCCCGATTGATAAATTAAGCGAATCGTTTCGGTTGAAGTAAATGGAAGATCTCCAAGAAACACCATTATATTTGAATGATGTTCCCGCAAACTTTCAATACCAATCCTTAATGAAGCACTTTGTCCAGATAAATAATCTGCATTTTCTACCCAACGAAAGCGCTTATCGTCGATTGAAATGACTTTTTTTATCATTTCAGTTTCATGGCCAATTACCGCAATTACTTCCGAAAAGTCCTTTTCTAATGAATGGTGAATCACATGTTCCAATATTGTCCGATTTCCCAATAGGAGAAGTTGTTTTGGTTTCCCCATTCTGTTAGAAGTTCCCGCAGCGAGGATAAGTGCACATATAGATGTATTCATAGCTTGTCCTTTCACGCTTCAAAGTAAAGTATGCTAATTCCCGATTGCATTTTTCTTATTAATTATTATGAATAAATTCCGCTCCTTGTAAAAATCCGCCTCTATGACCATTTTTAATAGCAATTATTTCTGCTAATATGCTGATAGCTATTTCTTCGGATGAACTAGCACCGATATCCAAACCAATAGGGCTATATAAACGCTGGAGCTGACTGTCCGAAAAAACAATACCTTCCTCTTCCAGTGTCTCTAACATTCGAATTCGCCGCGAGCGCGGTCCGAGAAGGCCGATATAGGGAGATTGTGAGTTCAATACAAACTCTAATGTCTTTTGATCCTTTTCTAAATGATGGTTCATAACGATAATATACGTTCGGTTTCCGATTTTAATATTCTCTTGATAACCATCTTCATTTGTAACAATTCTTCTTATACCCGGAAAGCGTTCATCGCTATTATAAAAAGATCTCGAGTCGACAACAGTTGTTCGTAGTCCAAGAGATACGCTATAATTTGCAACAGGAATGGCGTCATGCCCGGCCCCAAATATAATTAAGTCGATTGGTGGTATGTACACATCAATAAAAAAACTCATTTCCAATCCATCTGATCCTGAAAATGTGTATGTTTCTGATTTCGGTTTTTTTTCATGCAATTTTCTAATAGCTATCTCCATGATTTGCGCATTGATTGATGCATCCCTCAAGTCACCAATTGGAATACCTTCATTGGATATAAACATACGGCTAGATTCTGGATTCGTTAAAGGTAACTCCGTTTGTAAAATTGTCGCAAGTACCCCGGCCTGTTCGGCTTCTATACAAGCTAGCCAGGCTTCAAATGCTAATTGTTTAGACATAAGTTCCCCCTTCCTTTCAATCACAATTCGTACGTATCTTGAAAACTCATAGTTTGGTTCTACGAAATAGGCTCAATATAAACTTCTACTTTCCCCGGGCACCCCAAACCTAGTCCCCATACAAGATCTTCATCCATATCGTACATTTTTAATACGGGTTGGCCAGATTCAATAACTTGTTTCGCTACTTCCGCCACATCTGATTCAAGACAACCTCCGGAGATCATGCCCGTTCTATTTTCGTCTTCGTCAATGAGCATCTTGGCCCCTTCTCGTCGATAAGCCGATCCATAAACGCGCACAACAGTAGCTAATGCAGATTTTTTCTGCCTTTTCATTGTTTTGTTTAAAGCTTCAAATACTAAAGCATTTTCTTGCAATCCATTCACCTCCGAATTGAAATTGTATTCGCGAGCTTGAGAAATGACTTAGCAGTAGTAGCCCCCGAAAATAAATCAATATAAGGCAGGGCCGCTTTCATCCCTCTCGCGGTTGGTTCATACCCGTCAATGTTTAGCAATGGGTTTAGCCAAATAACAGAAGTAGTCCGTTGACGAATCTCTTTCATAGCCCCTTGAAGCTGATCGATTTCACCAGCATCCAGTCCGTCGCTTGCAATTAAAACAACTGTATTTCTCCTTAAATACATACCATATCGTTGAACAAACGAATATAACGACTCTCCTATACGAGTTCCCCCGCCATACTCATCTCCCACTATCGTAAGCACTGGGAATTCGCCTTGTTTAGCTTTTTTAAATTGGTCCGTCACTCGTCTTAACTTCGTAGAAAAGAGAAATACTTCCACATTATTTGAGCACTTCGTCAACGCATAAGCAAATTGCAAAAAAGGCTCTGCGTAAGACGACATCGAACGGCTGCTATCACAAAGTAAAATGAAATTAGCTTTTTGTTTTACGGGTCCGGTCCATACAGGCTTTATTGGATATCCTCCGAGCTGTATGCTTTGTCGTAACGTTTTCCGCAAATCGAATTTCAGTCCCTTTTTCGAAACTTGATAACGTCTGGAACGTTTTAGGTTGATTCGATGAACGAATGTTTTTGCGGCCTTTTCCATCGATTGAAATTGATGGGAAGACACATACACTTTTATTTCTTGCGCTTCTTTATTCATAATATTAGTGGCGGCCCAGACATGTACTTTACGTTGTTCTTCCCCAGAACTTCCATTTGCGATTTGATTTTGATGTATTCCACTTACTGTTGGATTCGTCGGGCTATTTTTTTCGGACTCTTTCTTTTGATTCACTTCGTTCGTTGCATCACTTTTTCTTTTTTCTTCAGAAAGAAAATGGAGCATCTCTTTCGTATTCTCACTATTATTCCCATTTAAAAAAAATTTTATAAACGCTTCATCGAATCGTTCTTGCTCTTCCTTACTTGAACAGAGAACAATTCGTAGCGCAAGCCTAAATTGCTGGAGGTTAGCTATGTCAATGAATTCAAGAGCGCGAAGCCCATCACTCATTTCTTTTGTACCAATCAAGAATTCTTTATCACGTAAATACCGAAAAAATAATAACAAATGATTAGAAAGTTTTTCTGATTGTATCATTTTGGCACCCCCCTTCTATGCTTGACTACGCATTTGACGTTAAGAGTGTACCTTGTTTCAGCTCTTTATCAACCGTTTCCCAATCATCGCGATTTTTTAAAAAACAACCAAGTGTCTCTTGAACCGTCTCTTGATTTAGCTCACTGCGATGCATCGAAATAAGCGCTTGAGCCCAATCCAAACTTTCCGCAACCCCAGGAATTTTCTGGAGCGGCATTTGGCGAATCGTTTCCATTACCTTTGCAATTTGTTCCGCTAAGTTTTTATCTATATCGGGTAGACGCGCTTGAAGGATTTCGGTTTCTTTTTTAAAGTCTGGATAAGAAACCCACTGATAAAGACATCGTCTACGAAGCGCATCGCTCAGTTCACGCGTCCTATTTGATGTTAAAATCACATAAGGACGGTGCTTTGCCTTAATTGTCCCTAGTTCTGGAATCGTAATTTGAAACTCTGCAAGTGCTTCAAGAAGAAAGGCTTCAAATGCTTCGTCCGCACGATCTACTTCATCAATTAATAAGACCGATGGAGCCTCTTCTTCCATAAAAGCTTCCAAAATAGGACGGGTTAATAGAAATTGTTTACTGAAGATGTCCGCTTCTCTTTCCGCTAACGTTGCTTCGCTATTTTCAGTTAAGCGAATGTGAAGCATTTGTTTCGCATAATTCCACTCATACAAAGCATTGTTTACATCTAATCCTTCATAACATTGCAATCTTATTAACTTCGTGTTTAAGGATTTCGCCAAAACTTTTGCGATTTCTGTTTTCCCAACACCTGCCGGACCCTCTACTAGTAATGGTTTTTGTAAAGATTGCACAAGATGCATTGCGGTTAATATCGGTTGGTCTGTTATATAGCCATTTTCTCGAAAAGTTCTTTCAATTAAACTAGTGTTCTGATCGATAACAACCACCCCTTATTGATACGTAGGCTTTCAATTGAAAAAGTCTGGGAAACACAGCAATTAGCCGCGTACTTTCCCAGTCCTATTTCTACTCTTTTATATTAAGCCCTTACAGTAAGACCGATTTTAAGGCGCGTGCCGTATACACTTGACAAATATTAGCCCGATACTCTTCAGAAGCGAATAGATCGCTACCCATATCTACATCTTCGATTGCTAGTTTCGCGGCAGATTCAATCACGTCATCTGATGGCTTTTGTCCCAACAAGGCATCTTCTACCGCGGTTGCACGATACGTTACATCGCCAACACCTGTAATCCCGACCTTAACATAATCGATTAAGCCTTCCTTATCTGTCCCCGCCACGACCGCCACTCCTACTACTGGATATCCCGTGGCGTGATGGAAAAACTTAAGATATGTCGATTTTGCATGAGAAGGTGGAATCGCCAAACTAATACTCGTTACAATACTATTTTCCGGAAGTATTGTAATAAGAGGACCAAGTATAAAACCATCAAGTTCCATTACCTCAACACCCTCCTCTCCATGAACGATAAGACCCGCATCGAGGGCTATCGCAGGAGCCGGTAGATCAGCGACCGGATCGCCATGAGCTATATTTCCACCAATCGTGCCGCGATTTCGAATTTGAATATCACCAATTTGGCGAGCCGCTTCAGCTAATACTGGAATTTTCTCATTCACAATTGGATTATTCGCTAATTCGTGATGTGTAGTCATCGCCCCAATAATAATCCGGTTACCTTCCACCCGAACTCCTTTTAAATCAGGAATTCTACTAATATCTATTAATTTACCCGGTTCCGTTACCCTGAATTTCATAATCGGCAGTAAACTATGTCCTCCGGCAATAATTTTGCCTTCTCCATCACTTTCTTGTAATAATTGGACGGCATGTTCTACCGAGTCCGCACGAACATAATCAAATTTAGCGGGTATCAAAGGCTTTCCCTCCCATTTTGAATGGCTCGCCAAACCTTTTCAGGGGTAAGCGGCATTTCAATATCTTTCACTCCATATGGTTCCAGCGCATCGACAACTGCGTTCATCACCGCAGGAATAGAAGCCGTTGTTCCTGTTTCTCCAATTCCTTTTGCCCCAAGAGGATTGACCGGTGACAGTGTTTCCGTAAAGGCGGTTTCGATATGCGGGAAAAATCGTGCCTTTGGCATAGCATAATCCATAAATGAACCAGACAAAAGCTGACCCGTATTACTATAAACAATGCCTTCCCAAAGCGCTTGACCAACACCTTGAGCAATCCCACCATGTACTTGCCCTTCCGATGTAAGCGGATTAATAACGCGTCCAACATCATCTACAGCAAGGTAACGTTGTATGTCAATCTCGCCTGTATCTTTGTCCACTTCAACAACAACAATATGCGTGCCAAATGGATAGACAAAATTTGAAGGGTCAAAAAAAGCTTGCGTTTCAAGCGACGGCTCCATATCAGCAGGCAAATTCCAAGCAAAGTTCGCCGACTTAGCAATTTCTTTGAACGTTCGTTGTTGTCCCGGGACGCCTTTCACTTGAAATACACCATCCGAAAAATCAATATCTTCCACGGATACTTCCAGTTCATGTGCTGCAATTTTCTTCGCTTTGTCAACAATCCGGTCAGCAGCCATCGAAACAGCTCCTCCGCCTACCGCTACGGAACGCGAACCATATGTGCCCCAGCCCATAGAAATTGCCCTTGTATCATTAAAAACAAACTCAATATCTTCCATTGGAATACCCAATTTGTCTGCAACAATTTGTGAAAACGTCGTGTCATGACCTTGTCCATGTGGAGATGTTCCTGTATAGACATTCACCTTGCCCGACGGATGAACTCTTACAGTTGAGTTTTCCCAAACGCCACCTTGAAACCCAATAGCGCCAGCTACCGCTGAAGGGCCAAAACCACATAGTTCAACATAGGTAGACATACCAATCCCGACAAGTTTTCCTTCTTTTCGTTTCGCTTCTTGTTCTTCACGCAACTTTTGATAATCAATCATTTCAAGTGCTTTATTAAGTGGTTTTTCATAATCGCCGCTATCATAGACTAAACCTTGCGCATTTGTGTATGGAAAATCTTCTTTTTTCGCAAAGTTTTTCCTTCTTATTTCAATTGGATCCATACCAATTTCTTTTGCAAACAAACTAATTGCGCGTTCGATTTGATACGTAGATTCTGGTTTTCCGGCACCACGGTACGCATCCGTTGGTGTTGTGTTTGTATATACGCCAAATGTTTCGCATGATGCTTTTGGAATGTCATATGCACCTGTTATCATCAGCCCAAAGTCAATTGTCGAAACACCAGGTCCCATTGTTGATAAGTAAGCACCCATATTCGCTGTATTTTTCACGCGTAATGCAGTTAATGTCCCATCACGTTTTCCAGCCAACTCCACGTCAATGATTTCATCGCGACCGTGATTCGATGCCGAAAAAGATTCATTTCGTTCTTCAACCCACTTAACCGGTCTTTTCAAATCACGTGCCGCGTATCCAATTAATGCTTCATCTGGATAAACACCAATTTTCCCACCGAAGCCGCCCCCCATATCTGGGACAATAACCCGTAATTTGGCTTCAGATATATCTAAAACCTCAGATAAAACCATTCGATGAATATGTGGATTTTGAGAACTACACCATAAAGTTAAATCCCCACTTCCGGGATTATACTGCCCAATTGCAGAACGTGTTTCCATTGGGCTTGGTGCTACACGTTGAACGTTAAAGCTTGCGCGTACAACAACCTCTGCGTCATCAATATCTTTGTCGTCCACTTCGCCTGCCTTCCAATGAAACGCAATATTATTTTCAATATCGTCATGAACAAGTGGCGCATTTTCAGACATGGCGTCTTTTTGTTTGACAGATACGGGAAGTACTTCATAGTCGACATCGATTAAATCAAGCGCATCACGCATCGCATAGCGGCCATCACCAATTACTAAAGCAATCCCATCTCCGACATATCGTACCCTGTTAATTGCTAAAGGGTATTGGGATGCTTCCTTCAAATTAGAGTCTGGCACAAGCCATGACGAAGGTATTCGCCCAATTTTTCCTTCTAGATCTTTACCGGTATAAATTGCTACTACTCCCGTGGCTTTCAAAGCCTCGTCAACATTAATATTTTTGATTAACGCATGTGCATGTGGACTTCTTAAAATTACTGCATGTAGCATTCCTGGTAACTGAATATCATCTCCGAAGTAACCATTTCCAGTTAGTAGCTTTGGATCTTCTTTTCTTTTAATCCGTGCTCCTACTTTTTTGGTCATGATGAAATTCCCTCCTTTACTACACTTGTATCTTCAGCTGGTTCACTTTTCTCCTCCGCTATCAATCTTGCTGCATGCTTCACCGCACTAACAATAAACTGATAGCCTGTACAACGACAAATTACACCTTCTAAGCCTATTCGAATTTCCTCATCAGTAGGGTTTGGATTTTCCTTAAGAAGTCCCATCATTGCCATCATGACGCCCGGCGTACAATAACCACATTGTAAGCCGTGTTCTTCCCAAAACCCTTTCTGCATCGGACTAAGATTGTCTACAGTGCCTAATCCTTCTACAGTTGTAATCTCGGCCTCATCCGCCTGTACGGCCAATATTGTACATGACTTGACAACATCACCGTTCACGATAATTGAACATGCACCACACTGACTCGTATCACAGCCAATATGTGTACCTGTTAATGCAAGTTCATCACGGATAAAATGAGCCAATAACATTCGCGGTTCAACTTTCGCACTTTTTTCTAACCCATTAATCGTTACACTTACTTTTACGGCTTCAATCGCCATAAACTACACCCCCATAATGGTTTTGTATTAAAGTTTAGCTACTTTCAATGAAGTTAAAATTCAGCTACTTTCTGCGTCTCTTTTTCAATATCTTTGAAAAATTGTCCGATAACAACTTTTGCGACGCCACCCATAATACGCTGTCCAATTGATGCGAGTAAACCTGTCACTTCCAAGTCCGCATTACAAGTAAGGACGGCTCCCTTTTCTGTATCCACCATATTCATTTCTGCAATTGCTTCGATGTCACCAGGTTTACCTTTAACATGGACGAGCAAGCGATAGAATTCTGGTTCTTTCATATCTACTTGTTGAACATCGGCCGTGAATTCCCCTTTTATAGGACCAATATTAATAGCCAGGACCGCATGAAATACGTTCTCCTCAACTTCATCAAAAACCTTACAGCCTGGCAATGATTTTTGTAATACTTCCTTATCTTGAATCGTTTTCCAAAGTACTTCTCTCGAAATCCCCTTAAAAATATATGAATGCTCCATTTTCAAAAAAAATCACCCCCCTTTACTTTTTGATTATTCAGAACCCTATTTGTATAGCTATATATGTGGAAATAAAGATGGAGGACTTCCTTCCTCCATCTTAGCTTTGCTACTCTCGCGGGAGTAGCGCCTTATTCAACGGTTTTCAAGTGTGCAGAAATAAAGCATCCCTATTAAAATAGCTACTGCTCACGTGTATAAGTTCAACATATATTATTAAATAATTTGTTGAATAGGTAGAATTTCTACATCATTTTTATTAAGAGCTTGGACAATAGCTTTTGCTAATTGAGGTGCTCCTGGCGTATCGCCGTGAATGCATATTGTTTCCGCTTCAATTGAAACATCTTTTCCATCGTACGCAATTACTTTCTTCTCTTTAATCATTCGTACGACACGCTCGGCCATTTGGTTATCGTCTGTAATTGGGGAACCTTTTCTAGTGAGCACAATAGATCCGTTTTCCGTATGCTCCCGGTCAGAATAAGCTTCTTTAGCTATCGGGATGCCCATTTTTTTCGCTTCTTCCATAAATACTGAATTATTCAATGAAAATACAATCATGTCCGAATCAACATCGTGGATAGCTTCTAATATGGCACGTGCTATTTGTTTATCTTCCATCGCTTTCATGAATAAGGCACCATGTGGTTTACAATGTTGAAGCTTGACATCCATTGCACGAGTAAATTCTCGTAATGCACCCATTTGATACGTAACATAATCTTTTACTTCCGATGGTGTACACGCTAGATCACGTCGACCAAACCCTAGTAAATCAGGAAAACCTGGATGTACACCAATTCCTACTTCATACTTTTTAGCTAGTTCAACTGTTCTTCTCATAACATGTGGGTCACCTGCATGAAATCCACATGCAATATTTGCAGACGTAATATACTGCATCATTTCTTCATCATTACCTTGTTCATAAAGACCAAAGCTTTCTCCCATGTCACAGTTTAGATCGACCTTAAACATATGAAATCCCCCACCTCACCAAAAGTTCGTTACATTACGCACTTTATTTTATAAGTACCGCTAGCTCTTGGCCCGCATCAACCATGTCTTCATTAGCTATCAAAAAGCTTTCAAGCACACCATCTGTTTCTGCTTTTACTTCAAAGAAGGTTTTCATTACTTCGATTATGCCGATTGTATCCCCGCTTTTCACCTCGTCACCCTCATTCACATAGACATCCTCATCCGGTGAAGGTTTACGATAAAAAATTCCAGGTAAAGCAGATAATACTTTGGTATTTTCACTCATGTATAATTCCTCCTAGTTAATCAAGTTGTTTTTTAATTTCTTCTATTTGACCCTTTAGCTCTTTTCGCGCTGACAGGGCTTCTTCTATACTGACGGAAATAAATCGAACAGATTCATTTGTTTTAACCTGACCCATTTTATTTAAATCGGTACTAATAATTGTGGCAATTGTAGCGTATCCTCCGCCCGTTACAGCATCATTTAATAATGCAATCGGCTCAACCCCGTCTGGTACTTGAATTGAACCAATCGGATAACCTAAATCGACAACATTTGACGGGTTACTACCAGCGCCAAATGGCTGTTCTCTTTCGACAAAATTCAAACGTTCCCCTTTAAACCGATAACCAACACGGTTCGCTTCAGGTGTAACAGTCCAATCCATCGAGAAAAAACGTTCTTTACTTTCTTCTGTTAAGCGATAACTACATAATCCCAATACGACACGAATTTCATGTTTTTTTGAAAATGTCGGAATAAATTCACCTGTGACCCGAGCTCCAACCTTTGCTGGCCGTGCACTATCCGTACCTATTACAAGTTTATCATTTGTTTGAAGCGATCTTCCTTCAAATCCACCTATCCCACATAATGTATACGTAGAACGTGAGCCCATTATTTGCGGTACATCTATACCTCCAGCTACGGCAAGATAGACTCTCGCACCTTGTTTTACAAAATCAAATGCAAGTTGATCGCCTGCTTTTACTGCTAAAGCTTCCCACATCGGAACCAACTCTCCATTTATCTTAGGGGGGATTTCTCCTCCAGTGAGCGCAATTACTGCATCTACTTGAAATTCAAGAACAGGCCCTAAATAAGTAATTTCCAATGTGGCAGCGCTTTCATTGTTTCCAACGAGTAAATTGGCTACCGTGTATGAGTACTTGTCCATTGCACCTGAAGGCGGCATGCCCACTTCGTAATAACCAATACGTCCACCATCTTGCACGGTTGTTTGTAATCCAGGATTAATGACGTTTATCACGAATACAACCTCCTTAACACATCTTCAGAAAACCCTTTTGGATTATTAAGGACTGTTTTCGGTGAAAATGTAATATCTTTTGTTAAATAGCGGAAAGTTCCTTCTTCAACTGTTTTACGTATTTCCTCATATTCTTTCATTTCTATACTTCTATATCTAAAGATGTCCCCTTGTCTAGGAAATGTTAAAGACTCTTTAAAATCATAAGAGCGTTGATCTTTATCAAAAATTGGCGTAGCCGATATTCCAAATAATTGATAGCCACCAGCACCTTGTACCGGATAAATAACGGCAAATGCCCCCCCAAAACCGAATGCCCTTTCTGGGGTAAATGTACGTGGACGAACATATTTCGGTACTTCTATTTGCTGCTCCCTTGGCACCATCTGATAACACCATGGCAATCCTGGAACAAAACCAATCATTGAAACAAGATAAGGTGAATCCGTTATTGCTTTTATTAATTCTTCTTTAGATTCGAATCCATTTATGCGTGCCGCATACTCTAAATCAGTCGCTGTTGGATCCTGATGCCGGTCCCTAAAGCGCATTAACGCTTCATGCGTCCATGGATCGTCAAATAAAATCGGAATGTCTACAATCCGTGAAGAAATTTCAAAGTCGTCTAAAGAAACGGTATTCTCTAGTTCTTTCAGTTTTTCTATTAATGAATTTGGGTGAACCGTATCCGGATCAAAACGAACCATATAAGAGGCGTTAGAAGGACAAATATCTACAATTCCCGCTAGACTTTCCTCTCTTAATCTTTTAGTAATAGCCATAGCTTGAAAATTTACTTCTAAACTCATTTCCTCTGACAATTCGACAAATATAAACTCATCTCCACCATATTCATATCGGGCCATATTCCAGTCACCTCTCGCTTCCCAGGTTTTCAAGCGTTTCAGATTGTTCAATAACTTCAGTTTACTAGTAACAACCAAAGTAGTCAAAGAAACTTAAAAATTAAGATAATTAATAGCGTAATCTACTAGATTACTTTTGTACAACTTCATATATATATGTTGAACTAGTGATTACAACTATAATCTAGCTAAGCGTGCGTAGTAGGATTCTTTATTTCAACATATATAGCGGTTTTCTCTCACAAATGATAATCACACTTAATTATCCCAATAGTATGTCTCCTTTTGAAGTACCAGAATTCATTTTTTCAAGGTACCAGATTGGAGCTGATATGAATGTAAATAACCCCCAAAAAAGTGGTCGTTTGCTTAACTTTTTTGGGGGTTACTATGACTTTTTTATGAATAAACAACTTCCTTTTTAGAGGTATTACTTTCAAGTAACTCGCTCTAGTGATTACCAAAAGACGGTCTATACGTAATAATGAATCAGATGGTGCTAGGTTTAAACTATTTTTCATTATTAAAGAAGATAAAACCCAATCCCCATAATGATATACGCTGCAAAAAGCGTCAATCCTTCGAACCAGTTTGACTCCCCATCATTGGAAAGATTGATGACAAGCAGTGTAGCGGTAATCATTGCAACCAATTCGGGCAATGTGAAAATGAGTGCCATCGGTTCCGGCATAAACAGTGAAATAAGAACAAGTACGGGTGCCACAAACATAGCGACCTGCAATGTTGAGCCGACTGCAATCTCCACAGATACATCCATCTTATTTTTAACAGCCATCGTAACAGCGGAGACATGCTCAGCGGCATTCCCTACAATCGCTACGATAATGACACCGATGAACAACTCAGTCCAACCAAATTTCTCTCCAAGCATTTCAAATGTATGAACGAGTTGCTCCGATACAAATGCAACCGCTAAAGTTGCTAGTAGAAGAGTCAAAATCGACTTGCGTTTTGTCCACTCTGGCTCCTCCTCTTCTACATCCGATTGATCAGAAGAAGTTAAAATGCCCCGATGCGTAACAAATTTAAAGAAAAGCCCAGCCAAATAAAGAATTATCAAAATGACCGAAATGCCGATGCTTAAGTTCAATGTCTTTTGACTGTCCATCGACATCGAAAAAACTTCTGGTATAACAAATGCAACAATAACGGCGAAAATCAATAAGCCTGAATTGTACCTGGCATCGTGTACATTGAATTTCTGGCGCTTGAATTTGATGCCACCTGCAAAAAAGGAAAGCCCAAGTACAAGTAGTAAATTTCCAAGGACCGACCCCGTAAGCGAAGCTAGTACAATTCCTAACATTCCAGCTTTCAATGTGTAGATGGAAATAATCAGTTCTACGGCATTTCCAAACGTAGCGTTCAACAAACCGCCAATTCTTGGTCCACTCACGATGGCCAGGCTTTCTGTCGCCCGTCCAATATATCCCGAAAGCCCGATAATACTCACACAGCAAAGAATGAACATCGCCAAATCTGACCAATCAAAAAATGCACCGGCAAGTACGAGTGGAACACCTGCAAAAACAAGTACGGCAAATACTCGATTCAATTAAAGCACCTCATTCTATAAATAAGATTCCCTTCTATCTTCCCCTTAATAAAGGATTGAAAACCAAAATCACTTTTCATAATAGACGGTAGCCATAACGGCCTTCATGTTCCTCATAAATCGCTTTAATTTCTGCGTTTAAATCGGCATCCAGATCTGGTAAATCCATTTTTTCAATGTTGTAAAATGTACTCCGTGGAATCCCCGCAAATGCCACCAGCGCCTTCACCGAATATTTATGCCTTAACTCACAGATGACTCTTACTTTGTCTTCTTTGGTGATTTTTCCTTGTTTTGAACTAAGGCATTCAACTTTTTTAAGTACTCATTTTCCATTTCAAGTTGTTTGATACGCGCTTCTAGTGATTCTACAGAGTAATTAGCCGTATTGGATTTTATCTTGAATAAGGCAGCCGTGTCCATTAATGATGCACCTGATTGAACCATATAATTTAGTACATCTAGTTTAAAGGCTGAGGGATAATTTGTATAGGTTGTATTAAATCCTTCTTCTTCGTGCAACTTATATAATTTTAGCCAATGTTGGAATTGGGCCTTTGTAACACAGACCTTTTTGGCATATTCAGTTTGCGAGATTTTTTCAGTGTTATATTCTTGAACAATTGCTAATTTCATTTCCTCGGTAAATTTAGTCATAAAAAACTGCACCTCCAATTGTTAGATGTATCTAACAATTGGAGGTGCAGTTCAATACCGGCTTTTTCCTTTTCCCTTTTATAGCGCAAAGCTTTATAAATAAATCTCCCGCCATTTTTTTCGTTCTTTTTCATTTAATTGCGTTTCAAGTGTTTCATCCCAGTGGTCTGTCAGCGTATTCCAAACTCGCGCATAAAATAAATCTTCGGCCACGTTATATAGATGAAATTCAATGCAAGGAACCAAATCTGTTTGAATGTCAGCTCTAGAAACAATTTAAAAGCATTGTGTACAACCGTTTAGGAAAGAAGGTTAGACTTCCTAAGCCGAGAACATAGATTTATCTAGACTTTAAGGGTTGTAGAAATTAATAGTGGTTACACAGAATAGTTTACGAACAAAAATATTCAGCCATGTAAATGAATGGCTGAATAAAAGTTGTCTATTGTTTTAAGTTGTGGGAATTCCCACTATTACTTAAGTTAGTAGTGCTATTTCATCGAGTCATTCCATATTTTACGGCATGACTATCTAAAGGTCTATTTAACTTTTCTTGAATAAATTGTGCTGCAGAATTTAGTTTGTAGGAGTCTATATTTGTTTGTATACCCATGCTTGTTAGCATATAGTTTAAGTCATCAGTCGCTAAGTTTCCTGAAGCACCTGGGGCATAGGGACAACCTCCAAGACCGCCTAAAGAGCTATCAAATTTCGTAATACCCATATCTAAAGAAGCTAGGACATTTGCCATAGCAGTTCCGCGTGTATTGTGAAAATGCATGGCTAGATTAGAAGTCGGATAGCGTTTAAGAAGTGTTTCCAAAAGTAGAGTCACTTGTAACGGATTGGCAATGCCGATGGTATCCCCTAATGACAACTCTTCAATACCCATCTCGAAAAGAGAATCAGACAATCGGATCACTTTGTCAATTTCGATATTCCCTTCATAAGGACAGCCGAATACGGTCGATATATAGCCTCTAACAGTTTTTTTATTTGTAATACTCTCACGTACAACTTCTGACAAGACTGCTTTTGTTTCAGTAATTGTTTTGTTAATATTTTTTTTATTATGCGTTTCGCTTGCTGAAATAAAAACGGAAACCTCGTCAATTTGACCTTCCAAAAAACGGCTTAATCCTCTCATGTTTGGTACAAGCGCCGCATAAGTCACTTCAGGTGATATTTTAATATGCTTGGCGATAATATCCGCATCAGACAATGCAGGAATCCACTCCGAATTGACAAAGGAGGTCACTTCTATATAATTCAGTCCAGACAATGAAAGCTGATCTATCCACTCTATTTTATCTTTTGTTGGGATAAATGTACTTTCATTCTGTAATCCGTCTCTCGGCCCAACTTCTCTAATATACACTCTTTCAGGAAATTTATGCTTTTGCATTTAGTCATTCTCCTTCTTCTTATATACCGAATAGGGTCATCATTATCCATGTAGAAGCATAAAACACCATAAATTGTACGCCTGCTCCAATACCTAGAATCCGATTTAAAAGACCTCCAACAGCCGCAACCGTAAATGTCAGAACAACGCCTACTAATTGTGCCTCGTGAAAAGCAAGTAGACAAGCCAACCCAATGAACATTGCAACAATAGCTTCTTGGCTAATTAGTTTCATGACAAGAACAGAGGCTTTTCTTGCGTAGTTCATTGAGAAAGGGTAAGCAATCAGAGAAGCTACAATCAGACCAATTGCACCGTAAAGAAAAAATTCCCATGACGTTAAATAAGTGTGTAGATTATTAATAGGATCTACAGTGAAAACTGGTGGTGCATTAAACAGTGGAGAAGCAGGCCCCAATGCAACAGGACTTAAGGGAATTCCAAATGCAATCAGTGGTATTATAGCTTCGGCAATATATGTTGACTCTGTAACACCATTCATCACAGTTAAACTTGTTGTTGATTTTTTATAAGCTCCTTTAGTACGTGATCCAACAATCTCCCCCATAAGAGATGTCATTCCAACCGGACTAAATACAAAAGTTAGTGAAGAAATAAAAGTGGTAATAGCAGTCCATAACGATTGTCTACTGGTGAGTATTTTGAATGGATTTGGAAAATATCCTTTCCAAGATTTAGTTTCGGGAGCCAAATGATATTCCTTGGGCTTTTCTCTCTCAATCGTTCGTTTAGCACTTGCAGAAGTGGCAAATAAAACATCGGAAAACATAGGACCAACTGCAATACCTAAGAAGAAGGCAATTGATAAATGCTTGTCCAATATACTAAAGCTCATTAAGTCTAGACTTTTAATAAAAAACGCAAAAGGAATTATCATCAAAACACTTACCCATTTACCTTTTGAAAAATAAGCTATTAATATAGCGGCAAGTGTGAAGATTATTCCTGTAGATGCTTTAAAGAAATCTGCGAATTGCCCAAGAAACTGTCCTAACAACACTGCAGTTGGTAAAGCGATAAAAGCTCCAATAATTCCTCCGGATATCATCTTTCTAAGTGCAATGTGGGGCATACCCATTCTTCTTAATGTTGTTGCATGATCTAGTAATGGAACGGCAGTCGTATCGCCTGGAATACCCATTAGTGCAGTTGGAACAGCATGTGTAAGATGTTTTGCTAGGACGGCAGCTATAAAAAATGAAAAAACTGCCGCTGGTGGAGCACCTAGTAAGATTACCAATAAGGTAAGTGGAACCATTATCGCTGTTTCATCTGTCCCAGAAATTAATCCAATTAAAGAGAAGACCACCGCGGCGAGTAAAGCAAATAAGATGGATGTAATGATTAAACTCATTTCTTTTGCTCACCTCCAAGTGCCCTAAAACTATTTAACATCCCCAGTTCTTCCAACTCTTTTTTTGTAACGGGATCATTTTCAATTAGCGCTAATTCTTCGAGAGGATCTAACTGTAAATCCTCAAAAACTTGCCTCATATTTTCTGCAGAAGTTTCTTCTTCTATCAATATTCTATGTGGTTTAAAAAGAATAGAACAAATTATGAGAGATAATACACTTCCTGTAATACCAAGAAGTAATGAATAAGAAGCAACCATATTTTCACTTGCGATAGATGGGAAAAGCCATAGGCCAATATTATAACAACCTAGACTGGTACCAGCACTTAAAAGTATTGCTAGGAGTAATGAATTTGGTTTAATTGTATCTCCTAAAATTTCTAAATATGGTTTATTTCCTTTGTTATTTTCTACTGTCAGTTTTTCAGAAGTTTCATCCACCTTCATTTGATTTTGCGTCACCTTAGCCACCTCTTTGAACAGCTTTGGTAATTTCCAAAATACGATCATATCGAAGATCTTTTTCTCCTACGGCTTGCGCTACTATTTTATCAATCTCCGATGTTTTCGCACCTGCCATCAAAGCTAAATTTCTCGCATGAAGAGACATATGACCACTTTGGATACCTTCCGCAGACAGAGCACGTAAGCCAGCAGCATTTTGTGCAAGTCCTGTTGCAGCAATACAACCCGCTAATTCCTCAGCAGAATTGATCCCCATAATTTTTAATGAAGCCTGTGCAACTGGATGGGTTTTCGTTGCCCCTCCCACGATTCCAACCGCCATGGGAAGCTCAATAGAACCAGATAAATTACCATCTGCATTTATTTCCCACTTCGTTAGGGATTTATAATGACCTGAAACAGATGCATATGCATGTGCACCGGCTTCTACCGCCCGTGTATCATTCCCAGTCGCCAAAACGACTGCCGAAATTCCATTCATAATCCCTTTATTATGTGTAGCTGCACGGTACGGATCAAAGTCAGCAAATTCGAAAGCGCTTACAATGTTTTCTACCACTTCTTTACCACCAAAGGCTTCAGTAGAGAATACTGCCCTTGCACGAACGAGTCTACGATCCGCTAAATTGGAAATAATTTTTAGAACTACTCTTCCACCGGTAATTGATTCAATAATAGGCGCAACAGATTCAGCCATTGTATTCACAGCATTTGCACCCATTGCATCTTTAGTGTCAACGATTAAATGGAGGATCAGCATGGTATGATTAGTTGTTTGGATAATATTTACTTCTAATTCTATTGCTCCACCGCCTAAAGAAACCAGTGTGGGATCTTTTTCATTACAATGATGTAAAATTTCATCTTTATGCTCAAAAATCTTTGCCCTTGCTGCATAGGGATCTGCAACATCAAGAACTTGAATTTGCCCACGCATAATTGTTCCACTTATTGATGTGAAAAATCCACCATGATCGTATGTAGCTTTTGCTGCATTACTTGCTGCCGCAATAACAGAAGGCTCTTCAGTCGCCATTGGAATAAAAGTATCTTTTCCATTTACTTTAAAGTTGGCTGCAATACCTATCGGAATACCTATCTGTCCAATAACGTTTTCAATCATAGAATCTGCTAAATCCATTGACAAAGCATGTTCGCCAGAAAGATATTTTACTTCGTCTTCTGATAAACCGCGACCTTCAGTAACAATATTAAACCTCTCTTTACTTGATAAACGATAAAAACCTGGAATTCTACTCGACATTATAGACACCCCTTAAATTTGTGTAATAGCATTCAACTTAGTTGAATGCTATTACACAAAGGATACATTATATATAACTAAATGTAAACACAGAATACTTTTCTTTTTCGAAAAACACTTTCTTTCAGAATTTCTGTTTTAAAATTTAGTTATTACAATATAGAGGTGGCTTCTTTATTTAATTAGATTTTTAAGGAGTATGTTTGTAAGACTTTTTGCATATGCAATCAGGGTGCATTCGTCTGTATGAACATAGATAATACTTTAGATTCGAGCTTATCAGTTGCTAGAAAAATATGAGGGATTCTCCCTTCAAAGTAGGCACTGTCACCTTCTTCTAAAAAGTACAATTCACCATTATAATATAGATTGATGGACCCGGAAATAATATAGATGAACTCATCTTCCAAATGCGTAAAGGGCTCTACTAGACCGGCTTCGGGTAAAACAGTAACGATTACTGGTTCCACTTTGCTGAAATGCGGGCGATTTGCCAGTACTTCGTACATATAACCGAGTTCTTTATTTCCGACTTTTACTGTTCGTTCTTTAGTCCTTACAATTGATAGTTTATTTTGTACATTTGATTCTAAAAACCACGATAAGGGTGCGTTTAATGCTTGAGCTATTTTTGATAAAGTTGCTACTGCAGGCGCGGCTTGTCCATTTTCGATTTTTGAAATATGGCTCTTTGTTAAATTACATTTTTCGGCCAATTCCTGTTGAGTATAAGACTTGTTTAGTCTAGCTTCTTTTATTCTATTACTCATTTGCTGTAGATAAATTGTACTCTCCTCCTATTTTCGAATCTTCACATCTAAAATTAGATTATATTTTTACTTACCACCACTAGTGTTACATAAACAGATACATAAAACCAACAGATAATAACCAGGCATAATAAATAGTGTCTTTTCTTTTCCATAGAATTGTATACACATAGCTAATTAGACGATTTTCCTGATTAATGATGACTGCATTTATGAGTTCTTGAAAAGTATTCACGAGTAGACCTTCCGGAAATTATATGAAAAAAAGAGACGTTATAACCAATAACTAGGTCATATCGTCTCTAAAAAAAAATAAATCACAGCAAATAATTGATAAGGTCTCGAATACAACAATTATTGCTAATAATCCCGAAGATTGGAATCCCGTGTTGATGGCTTTACTTTACTGAATAGCTACTCTCCTTACGGAAGTTGAATATTTATTTTGCAGGATAATTATAAGCACTATAGGATTGAGTGCTCATAAGCATGCAACTTAACAACCAAAACTGGTTTACAAATAAAGTTTCCGCCACTTTTTTCGTTCTTTTTCATTTAATTGCGTTTCAAGTGTTTCATCCCAGTGGTCTGTCAGCGTATTCCAAACTCGCGCATAAAATAAATCTTCGGCCACATTATATAGATGAAATTCAATGCAAGGGACTAAGTCTGTTTGAATGTCAGCTACCGACACAATTTCTGAGACAACAATTTGCACGTTTCCTTCATCTGATTCTACACCTATCTTTTTAAGCGCATTGAGTAAAGCCGTTTCTTCAAGAGACGCTTCTGACTTAGCGTCAAATGCACTTTTAAAGCGATACAATTCGTTCTCTTGATGGGTAATGTTCTTTACTTCACCCTTTAAAAAAGACTGATGGCTCGGACTATATATCGCCAGTTTAGAGCCACTTTCCGGTTCATGTACAAAGATTCCAGTTTCCAACTGCTTGAATCCTGCATCCGTCAAAGTGAAAGAACTTCCCTTTTTTTCGATTAAGCCCGTTCTCGTCATTTTGTTGATCAAATCATTAATGAAAAGTTGTTCAACTAGAAGAATCTCACTTAGCTCTTCTGCCGTCTCAATTTCTGCCTTCCCGAAAGCGATTAACATCATTTTCATGAGAATATCCATTTTTGTTCGCTTAACTGTTTGATATTCAATCTGGATGGAATGGACGGGTAAACTCCAAGACATAGATTCCATAATTTTGACATTGAAATCCTGTTGAAGTTCCTTTGTTAACCGTTTCTTTAACTCATTCATTAACAGAGGCCCCCCTAGTCAATTACAATTTAATCTTTCCTTCGTGATCCCTAAATCCATTTTTCAATTTGATATTTTCCAATAGACGACCATACATCTCTTTCGTGCTCGGATGTTTCGTCCGCATTGTGAACATTTCCGAACTTCCCACAATAATAAGTAGCTCGCGTGCTCGCGACAAAGCGACATTTAAACGTCTGTAGTCTCTCGCAAAACCAATGTCGCCGCCTTTATCTTTGTGATTTCGCACGAAACTCAAAATAATAACGTCCATTTCCATTCCTTGAAACTTATCGACTGAACCTGTTCGGCAATTCAAATGTTCAGGAACTAATTCATGTTGAATCAATCGGTCGATTCGCTTCACCTGTTCCCCGTAAAAACTAATGACACCAACACTTTTCTTGTCTTCTTGTTTCATTCTTCCATCTTTTTTTGCTTTTTCAGTAGCTGCATCTAAATCTAAAAGTATTTTTTTCGTCATGTCAAGTTCAGCTTGATTGAATCGACTTGTTCCGCCTTTCACTTTATCCTCAAAATAGTTCGGTTCATTTGGCATATCAAACCAGAGCAGATGATCTTTTCTTTGCACATAACGGGATTCTATTAAGTGGTCCCGTACGGAATCGGAATCGGTTAAACCGCATTGAAGACTGTAATTCCCTTCTTCATAAAACGGCGTAATTGTTTCCATAATACTTTCATGCATGCGGTACTGAATGCCAAGCATCGTCTTATTTTGTTTGGGTAGCGTTCTGAAAAGACGTTCGAATAACGATTCTTCCAACAGTTTTTTAAGTTCGTTTTTAACTTCACGATTATCACTTTCTTCCAGTAGTTCCTCAAGTGTTTCTTGGCCCATAAGTGGTGGTAACTGATGATGATCTCCAACTAAAATGATCTTTTTCCCTTTTAGCATCGGAAGTAGCAGTTCAGGTGGTGTCGCTTTTGAGACTTCATCGATAATAACTACATCGAATGTTGGATACTCTTCCATGAAATCACGTCTTGCTGACGCGACGCAAGTTGTCCCGATGACATTCGCATGCTTTACATAAAGCTTTCGAATCTCATCAAGGTCATAGTCACTGGCCTCGGTTAGATGTGAGAACCACTCTTTTTGAAGTGCATGCGTTATAGGTAATCTCTCTTTATCGATTTGAAGTTGCTCAAGTTCTTTTGATAGCTCATAAAATGAAGCGAGCTTTTGTTCTCTTTGCTCTTCGGGATTTTCTTTTAAAAGTTCCGCCAAAGAAGCTATTGTGCTTTCTATTTCTAAATACTCTATATTTAAAGGCTCACATTCCTCATTTAAAAGCTGAAGTGTTTTTGCGTTTTCTTCCAATCGTTTAGCAGAAACTTCTGCCGCTCTTTTTTTACGGTCCAACTCGTTCGCAATGTTTTCAAGTACGATCCTTTTTTCAACATAATTAGAACGGACTTTCTCGAGCTTTTGCACTTCTTCTTTTACTAGGTCAATGGATGCTTTTTCCTCAATCGTTTCAAACAGTTCACGTAATGCAGAACTTGTTTCTAGGAGGCGAGTAAGCTCGTTTTTCCGTTCTTCTGTATCCTCAGTCAAAGCATTTTTTTCTTTTTCAATTGCTAAGATGGATTCGGTTACATATTCAATTATCTCAGTTTTGATAATTACAAACATTTTCTTCGATTCCAGAATCATTAAGCTTTGTTTTTGCGCATTTGCACCTTGGGTCTGTGCATATTTTTTCCGTTCAACTAGCAGTTCTAACGCAATGCCTATTTTTTCAAGATTATCATATTTTTCTGGGGAATAGCTTCTTGTTTCCATGCTTTTTTTAGTAGCTGGGTCAATTAGAAATCGCCCTACACGGTCAATAAGCTCGTTAATGCCCTTTATAGAGTTATGATTTGGATTTACATTTATATTGACGGGTCGTTTAATAAATCCATTCTCCTTTAATAGAAGTTCGATTTTTTCAATAGCGATTAAAAGTCGCTCATTTAGTTTTCTCCACTCCTCATAATCTTCTACAGATATGTTGGATTTAATCGTATCGATCAACTTACTCAATTCCGTCATTTTCCAATCCGTAGCGAAGGGCGAAACAATCCCGGTAGTAGCCATATGATTTTTCAATGCTTCCAATTTCGTTATCGATTGGATGTTCTCTAAAAATTGTTGGAGGCTACCAATCATGCCTTTTTTGATGTCGATTTCATTTTGATTGAGCGTTAAGTATTTTTTCGTCTCCTCAATCTGTTTCAAACATTCAAGATAATGAATGTTTTTACGTAATAGTTCAACTTGCTCCTCTAACTTCTCCATTTGCTCAATAGTTTCTAGGCTTATGCTTTCGGATTCAAAAAGTTGTTCCATACGAATGATTTCCACTTTTAATTCATCTGCAGATTGTTTTAACGCTGCCTGATTTTGTATCAATTCGTCACGTTCTTCTTTTATATCACTTATTTTTTTCCGCAATTTCGCACTTTTTTTAGATTGTAAAAGATGTTCTGCCTGAGCTTCATTTCGCAATTGTATTTTTCCATCTAATACAACCAACTCATTTTGAAATTCTTGTAATAGATTTTCGCAATGTACAATTTCTTCTTTCAGCTCAATTTCTCTTTTCGAATGGGATTCAAGTTGTTCATTAATAGCGTGTACTGTTTGTTCTTTCCAATTTAGTGCTACGTTTTCTTCAATGAACTTTTTACCTTCTTCTTCAATACTTTCTGTTCGCCCATATCTTAAAATTCGAATGTCTTGATGCGAAAGCAATCTGCCAAGTGCATTATCCACTGCTAAATTTGCCTGTGAAGCAACGAGCGTACGCAGACCGGCTTTTACGTTTTGATGGCAAATTTCAGAGATTACCGTTGTTTTCCCTGTTCCTGGAGGCCCTTGAATGACATAAAGATCATTCGAGGTCATTGCCCCTGTTACTGCTTCTTTTTGGAATTTGTTTAATTTATTATGAAAAACAAATTTTTCTTGTTTTTTTGAAATACGTACAACAGGACGTTCTTCAAATAGAACTTTCTCCAAATTCGCATTGGCCGCAAGACCATCTTGAAGATCCTTGAATCCTTTTCGAAGTCTTCTTACTTGGCTAAGCGCAGCGAAATTACTGAATACAACTTCTTTGAACGACTTAGGTTGCCATTCGTTTCGTCTGGCCATTCCTTTATATTTTTGATTAAGTTCGATTTCGACTAAGCTTTTGGAACGATTCACATTGACGACGTTGCCGATATCGTTTTGAGAATCTTTTATTTTTGCACTAAAGCCTTTAATCGCATTCCAATCTTTGCCGTTCAAACTACTGCAAATAAGGCTTAACTTGCTAAAATCTTCATTTAAACTAGCCATCGAATAAACGGACGTCACGTCTGCGACATCCGCATTTCGTTCTTCTATTTGTAAATAGCCTTCCCAACTAGCAATTCGTTTTTCGACGTACTCGGATCGTTCCTCTGCAATCGGAAGTTCACGAATACTCGTGTACAGCTCAATGGGCATTGCCGCGCCAGTACTTCGACCGACGTTAAATTTCAAACGGACGGGGAGACGTCGATTCGTGCGAACAAGTTCCCTTCTTCCTCTAACTTGAAAACCAGTTACTAGAAAACCATCATTTTTATACACACAGTCCATAACAGCTACTCTGTCATCTAGCTGTTTCGATAAGACATGATTTGTTTCATTGTCAAAGAAAATTGAATACGGCATGTTGCCATGTCGATTCGTTGGACGTTTTTCAATATGCACGTTAAAGGCATCTTGCATCGAGAAAAAAGCCCGCTCATCCTTTGACCATTTCATAATTCCTTTGCGTGCACTTGTCGTAATTTCAAGGCTGCACGCAAGCGTTTCCTGTACGGTTGATTGATAACTCACTAGCATGCCTACCTTCTTTAAAATCGTACAATTTTACATAGTTAAGAAAGTTCCAAGTTTGCGGAACCATTATATTTTCAACGGAATCCGGGATGTTTTTCATTCCTTCATTGTACCACATTTGGAATGCACGTTCTTGATTTATGAAGTACTAAGTGCCTAAATAACAAACAACAAAAAACTGATTGCTCCAAATTCGGAATCAATCAGTTTTTTCAATGCTTATTTAGTTCGCAAAAATAATTCCCCTTCTGGTCCAAGTGGAATCCCAAGTAAATACCAACCTGCAAACAAAACAATCCACATAATCGCAAAGCCTATGGAATATGGCAACAACGAAGTCATAAGTGTACCAATTCCCATTTTCGGATCATACTTTTTCGCAAAAGTTAAGACGATAGCAAAGTAGGCAAGCATTGGCGTAATCGGGTTTGTAATGGAATCTCCAATCCGATAGGCCATTTGTGTCAATGCCGGACTATAGCCCATAATCATAAACATTGGTACAAACACTGGCGCTAGAATAGCCCATTTGGCCGAAGAACTTGCAATTAGGAAGTTAATAAGTGCCGCCACAATAATAAAGCCAATTAATAGTGGCAGTCCCGTCAATCCAATTGCCTCTAACGTTTCCGCTCCTTTGATAGCAACAACTGGACCTAGGTTACTCCAGTTAAAGTAGGCAATCATCTGTGCTGCGACGAATGCGATGACAATGTACATACCCATACCAGACATCGATTTGGCTAAATGATCCGCAAAATCTTTCGAGTCTTTAATGACATTAACAATTTTCCCGTAAATAATTGACGGAACGAGAAACAAAATCATCATTAATGGTACAAGACTGTCCATTAATGGAGAAACCGTTAATGAGCCTGTTTCTGGATGCCTAAACAGTCCGTTTTCTGGAATTGATAAAGCAAGGACGATAATTGCTATTATCGCAACAGATATTCCCGCCCACAGTACCCCTTTCTTTTCTTCACTCGTTACCTCATCTAGCGTCTCTACTTTTCCTTCATATTTTCCAAGACGTGGTTCTACGATTTTAGTTGTGATGAAAACTGCGGTCGGAACTAACACGAACGTAGAAGCAATTAAGAAATAATAGTTCATCGCTGGATTCGCGATGAAATCCGGATCAATCATTTGAGCACCCGTTTGAGTAAAGCCCGCAACTAACGGATCCAAAACACTCAATATTAAGTTTGCACTAAATGCGCCTGCAACGGAGGCATATGCAGCAGCCAAACCAGCAATAGGATGACGCCCTAACGCGATAAAAATCATTGCAACAATTGGAGGTAAAACAACCATTGCCGCGTCTGCAGCTGCGTTCCCAACAATGGCTACTAAAACAACCGTTGGAAGAATTAGTTTTTTAGGTGCGTTTAAAATGGTCATTTTCATAACAGTCCCGATTAGGCCCGTTGATTCCGCAATTCCAACCCCTAGCATAACTACAAGTACGAGTCCGAGCGGGGGAAAACTTGTAAAGTTCGTTACAAGATTTGTTAGTATCTTAATAACCCCTTCACCATTAAGCAAATTAACAACTGTAATTACTTCGCCATTCCCCGGGTTTACTGCTGTTGTTCCAAGCATTGAAAAAATTGTAGAACAAATTAGAATAAGGCCCGCGATATAGACAAACAACATAACCGGATCGGGTAATTTATTTCCATACCTTTCAATAAAGTCCAAAAATTTATTGAAAAATCCACGCTTCTTCCCATTTTGTTCTTCTTTAACTTTAGGTGAACCCATTTACATCCCCCTTTAATCTTTATTTTTCGAATATAAAATAGACTATGTCTATTTTAGTAGACTACTATAAATTCAATAATTGTCAAACTATTTCAAGTAATTAGTTACTTTGTTTCCAACGTAAATTAGCTAACTATCCCCTATATCTTAAGCTTTACAGAAGTTGAACAGTTTGATACTTTAATAACAGACAGTTCTGGTTACTCTAAAAGTGGAGGTGTTTAAATGGCGACTTACCCAATTAATCAAATACGCAATCAATTTCCAGCACTTAATAGAACTTATAACGGATTACCTGCTGTCTATTTCGATGGACCAGGTGGTTCACAAGTTGTTCAAGAGTCTATCGATGCCATCGTAACGTATATGTCCAATGGTGGTGCAAACCTTCAAGGTCAATTTCCAACTAGTCGAGAAACCGAAAACTATATTCTCGAAGCAAGAGAAATCGTTGCGGATCTATTAGGAACCCGACCTGAAGAGGTCGCTTTTGGACAAAATGCAACTTCTTTAGCTTTCTCGATTGCCCGTGCAGTTAGTAATACTTGGAACCGTGGCGATGAAATTGTCTTAACTGAAATGGATCACCCAGCTAATATTGATTCTTGGTTAACTGTGGCTAAAGAAAAAGGAGTTAACGTCCGCTGGATTAAAGTAGATTCAAAAACATGCACATTAGATTTATCAAATTTAAATTCCATAATTAACGAAAAAACCCGCTTAGTCGCAGTTACTTTGGCTTCTAATGCAATCGGAACCATTTCAAATATTGAAAGTATTTCACCACATGTAAAAAAAGTAAATGCACTCTTAGCCCTTGATGCAGTTCATGCTGTTCCACATTTTGCTATTGATCGTAAAAAACTAGGAGCAGACATTATTCTATGTTCAGCTTATAAGTTTTTCGGACCGCATGTCGGTATAGCCGTCATCCGTAAAGAGTTGTTTGAAGGCCTTAACACATATAAGGTCGGGCCATCCCCTGCTAAAATACCAGACAAACTCGAAACAGGAACTCAAAACTTTTCTGGAATCTCAGCAATTAAACCCGCTATTGAATTTATTGAAAAACTGGGAACTGGTTCGTCACGAAGAGAAAGAATTATAAGCGGCTACGAAAGAATAGAAAAACATGAAAACCAATTGGCCCATTTGATGCGGAATGGATTGACTAGCATAGAGGGAGTAAAAATGTTTCAATCAACAAATCTTATTGCTTCAACACCTACCATTGCCTTTTGTATCGAAGGAATATCGCCGACCGATTTTTGTAGGAAATTAGCCGAAGAATACGCTATTTTTGCCGCCGATGGCCATTTTTATGCGACTAGGTTAGCTGATCGATTAGGTGTACTCGATAAAGGTGGATGGATCCGAGCAGGAATCGCCCCGTATAATACAGTTGAAGAGGTTGAAAGGTTTGTTTCAGCTGTTCGACAAATCACTTTCAATGCAGTAATGGAACCCCAGAACAACTAAACCTTATTCTAGAAGCAATCTAAGTATTTACTGAACACAATAGTTTTCTGGAGGTAGTTGCAATGCATACAATACAAAAAGAAAGTTTGCCACAAATGATAAATGAAATTCAAGATGAGGTTATTCAATGGAGAAGATACTTACACGCAAGACCAGAATTGTCATTTCAAGAAGTTCAAACTTCTCAATATATATATGACACTTTAAAGAGCTTCGGTGGCTTGAAACTATCCCGACCTACTGAAACGAGTGTAATGGCTCGATTAATTGGTTCGGAACCTGGAAAAGTTCTAGCAATTCGTGCGGATATAGATGCCTTACCAATCGAAGAAGAAAATGATTTTGACTATGTTTCGACTAATATAGGAGTGATGCATGCATGCGGACACGATGGCCATACAGCGATTCTTTTGGGCACTGCAAAAATCCTATCGCGCTTTAAAGATCAAATTGAAGGCGAAGTTCGCTTTTTGTTCCAACACGGAGAGGAACAACTACCGGGTGGCGCCCAGGAAATGATTGATGCTGGCGTAATGGAAAATGTAGATTTCGTAATTGGAGCACATTTGTGGTCACCAATCGAAGTAGGTAAAGTTTTCACAACTAGCGGGCCTTTAATGGCAGCTGCGGATATTTTCAACATTAAAGCATTCGGTAAAGGTGGCCATTCGGCACTACCTCATCACACAATCGATTCCCTTGCAGTTGGAATGCAAGTAGTAAACAATTTGCAACATATTGTTTCTCGTAATACGGATCCATTTGAGAATTTAGTTTTATCGGTAACTAAATTCACCGCTGGTACTTCCCACAGCATCATACCAGAAACGGCGACTATCGTTGGCTCAGTTCGTTCGTTTAATAAAGAAGTCCGTGAATCTGTACCCGAATATATGGAACAAATCGTAAAAGGAGTTACAGAGGCTCACGGAGCTACTTATACACTCGACTATCAATGGGGTTATGGACCTGTTATCAATGATGAAAAAGCTACTCGTGTAATTCAAGAAACAATTACCGATATTTTTGGGGAAAAGGCACTTTTAATACAGAATCCTATGATGATCAGCGAGGACTTTTCTGCCTATCAACAAAAAGCCCCAGGTTGCTTCTTTTTTATTGGTGCGGGAAATCAAGAAAAAGGAATAACGTACCCGCATCATCATCCAAAATTCTCGTTGGATGAAAAGTCTTTGGATATAGGTGTTAAAATTTTCGTTCATGCGGCATTCCGTTTTTTAAATATTCAATAAAGACATGATGCAAAGAGAAGCATCTGCCCAGCTGTTTTTATCCTGGACGGATGCTTCCCTTTTTTTTTGCTACATACCGCTTTTAATTTCTTGGCTCGAATGTGCTACAATCTGTTTCTTTACTATCCGAGGCCGTCATTCCCTTTTGACTGACAACAAAAATTGTTTTCGCACTACATTTGTTTCCGGAACTCCAAAACTTACAGTTATTCACATCACACAAAATGACTTGAGACATTTGATCAAACCTCCTTTTGATTAGAATGAACAGAAAAAAGAAATTCATACTTTTTCCTTTAAATAATCATCCCTCACCAAAGTGAATCTTCCGAATCTCCGAGAGGTTAAAAAAACCGAGATTTCCTTTGAGTTGTATACCAATATAGTATAAACTATTCAAGTTGGTATGTATTTACTAGCTAAAATTCCACACCAAATTGACGGAGGGCAAAAAATGAAAAAACTATTGGCAGCTTTACTTGTGGTTACACTTTTAGTATCGCCGATTGGAAACTACGTTTTCAACGATCATACGACAGCTGAGGCAAAAAGGTACAAATCGGGGAAGAAAAATTTTAATACGAATAATGATAGCAAAATTAACAACTCTAATATCCAAAAGAAAAAAGAAGATTCTACTCCAAACAAATCGAATGTAGCGCCAAATAAAAAAGGCGGTTTTACTTCTGGTGGACTTATGAAAGGACTTTTCATTGGTGGTCTAGCCGGACTTTTATTCGGTAGTCTTTTTGCCAATATGGGGATTTTAGGATCTATTTTAGGTTTTGCAATCAACGCCTTGGCAATCATCTTTTTAGTAGTCATCATCCGTAAAATCTTTGAACTATTGAAAAAGAGAAAAGAAAAAGAAGAGATAAACCCATGGAGAAGTTAATTATTTCAGAGCAAGATATCGTTAATGCTATTTGTATCTATCTTTCACGCAAATATCAAGCAAGACCTGAAGAGATTGAGGTTGAACTCATATTTGACGACGAAGAAGAAGACGGATTTTCTGCCGAAGCATTTGTCGGCGGTCAAAAACAAAAACTCCTTACGATACACATCATTGAAGCATTACGTCTGTGGATTGATGAAGTTTTGAACAAAGATCCTCTTGCCGCAGGTATCAAACTTTTGTTTGACGAAGACGAAGGAATTATCGCAGCTATTCATTAAGCGTAAATTTCAATACAAAAAATAGAGCAGGTGCATGGGTTCAATTATGCGCCTGCTCTATTTTTTTCACCTATAAATGAATGATTGCTCGTTTGTCTAACCCATTTTCCATTTCAATAAATACTACTTTTCGCAATATACATTAGTTCATCTAACGCTTGGACTAAATGATCCGCTAGTCTCTTCGCATATTCTTTGTCTTGAGCGTTGCACGAGACGTTAATGGAAATCGACTGATCCAATAAAATATAAGCTAATCCATAACCGCCTTCAACTACAGGTCCGAAAATCCGGTATTTCACATTGTCATATGCCATTCCACTCGTCGAAATAAAATCATGACGCATTGTCAAATAACCTTCGTCAGTAAAAATTTCTGGTAAGTCTTTTATTCCAAGACTTGCCCCATTTAAATAGTACATTTGTTCAAGGCCATACATATGCCTTTCAACGCCAAATCCTTTGCGGCAACTGATTATTCGGTTTGTATGGGCAGCACCTGCCTTTTGCATTAAGGAATAAAGAATTTCATTATTTTCTTCCCCCGCTTCAAGTGCAGTTACCAATTTTAATTTTTCCATACTTGTGGCTCTCGCACACTCTGTCCTTCCTTCATGAAAGACTCGGACGGATACAGGTTCGTAAACACTTCTCAACATACCAAACGTTCTGTACTGCGCAATTTGTAAAGCCATATGTAAAAATGCATCGGGGCTAATATTTACTTTCTTTATTTCATCAGAACCGAAATTGGTAAAAGTTCTAGATTTCACATCATAAGTTTTTTTAGTTTGCACATAATCACTTTTAAATTTAGTTAAGGATTCACTGATTTCTTCTGAAATTTCCCATTCTAGTTTTTCAATTACAGGTTTCTCCGTTGTATAAATAATTTCAGAAGCTTCCTTACAAAGTCCTTCATTCACATAACTAATAACTGTAAATATTGTCGTTCCATCTACAGCTGAATGTTCAATGCTATATCCTAATTCCCCACTTTTAGTAATGACAACTTGGATTGTCTTATCGAAATATTTATTTGTCCCATTTAACATAAGATTTTCAATCGCTTCTTCAGAACTATTGCTTTCTTCGTCCACTGAAATAACAATAAGGGAATCGGCAATCACTTGAAGATTATTGGCGTTGATCTTTGAAACAATCAGTTCATTGTACACTTTTGCAGCGCTGTCTCTTTTCGCTGTCGTAAATATACCTACATCCAGCCCTTCACTATCCTCTGCTTGGAAAGCTTTTTCAACGGCTCTTGCAATCTTTTTACTTTGATAAATAGCCCCTTCGCTATTCGTTACCTTCACTTTATACATATTACTTTTATATATAATTACGATATGATTGTTCTTTTTATCAAATTCTGCAACATAATGATCATCTCTTTCCAGCATTGGAATTCGAACAGATCGGAAGAATTTTTTATATTGACTCATATCAAGTGGTATTTCATTAATTGTTACAGGCTCAAATTTCCCATCAATAATTGAATGGTATAATTCCGTTACAAAATAGCTTACTTTACCCGCTAATTCAGGCATTGAATACTGTTTTTTATATTTTTGGTTGTCCAATAAAATATTGAAATGCATACCTGTTGGCAATGGTTTTCTATACTTTAAATATTGGTCATCCCAAAATGGCTTGAGCCAACTTCCTTCAATACTGTCCTTCCATTCGTGTAACTTTTTTTGTAGTTTCTGTGCTTCGCCATTTTCACCGAAAAAACGATGGGCTACTTCCGACGTTTCTTGAAATTGCTCTACACTTAACAGAGGCTCGACCCATTCAAGGAGTTTAGATTCCGTACTTGTTAGTGGTGGAATGGGTAACGATGGCAATACGTTTTCATAAGCAAATGTGTTTTTTATAATAATTCTTCCCTTCTTACGTCTTTTCCCGTTTCCCGGATTTATTTTCACGATAAAAAGGAGACTGGATTCACCAATCTCTTTTTTTAAAGTTATTTTTTGGTCACAGTGAGTCGAACAAAAAACAAACGACTGTCTTCCCTTCATAAGGTATGACAATCATTTGTTGACACGACAAGACCAATCGCACTTTCAGCGATTTATTATTGTAAGATTGCAATCATAGTGCATCGGACATTTTACTTTGTATATCTATAGCTTAATTATATACAATTGGCCGATTAAACTCAAACTTCATGTACGTTCAATAACCTTTCTCCCCTGAAAAAATACTTTCTTCACTTTTTCAATTTGGGTAATTTCCAGGCCTGGAATTCCTTCTGACACCAAAAAGTTAGCTTCTAGCCCTTTTTCCAATCGACCATACCGGTTTCCTTTTCCTAATATAGTCGCGGGATTAGCCGTAAGCAATGCAAGTATTTCGTTTTCATCGTAATTATAACGTTTTAAAAGTTGCATAGCGGGCTGGGCAATTAGCATTAAGACGTCAGGTCCTCTTAACTCTTGATTTTGAAATGGTAACCAAGAAGTACCTTTATAGGGCGGCAGATAGGCGTCTGTAGAAATTGAAACGGGTATATTCAATTGAATCATTTTAAGAATTTCTTCCGGAGAATTGGGTTTTAAATGTGTTCCACCCATAGGGGTAGCGACGATTTCCACCCCTTTTTGGACTGCTTTTACTAACAGCTCATCAGTGATTCCATGTGCGTGGTGCAAAACATCTACACCTGCTTCCAACGCTCGATCGATTCCAACTTCACCAGCTACATGAGCACCGATTTTCTTATCCAATTTATGATAGGTTTTTACAATCTGTTTTAATACTTCCAGCGTATAGATCATTTCTCCTGCTTTTGGAACATCGTTTTCTTTAAAATTTGCGGGTGTCGCGTTGATGAAGATATTCTCACCCGGATAGTCACTTTCCTCGGCAATCATTCGCACTAATTCTAGGTCATTCAAACTAGTTTTATCGACGCTACTTGATTGTGTAATCGAAGTAAAATGAGCCATTTTTTCGAAACCTATCGATATGCTTGCTGTTGCAAAAGAAATATCGATAGGTAAATCCAACACAGCTTTCCGATATGCTTCAATCGGAATGTCACAAACCGGATGTCCACAAATTTGTTCTCCTAGCGCAGTAATTCCTGAAGATAATGCGTGAAAAAGAATTGCCTTTGCCGCCCAAAAGTGGGTTTCAATGGTTACAGGATAAAGGCTAGTTGGAGCATATTCCAGTAAGTGCGTATGGCAATCTACTAAAGACGGCGTTATAACGTAATTGGAATAATCCATCACATGTACATCAGAAGACTCTTTTCGGAGTCTTTCCCATGTTCCAATGTCAGCAACTTTTCCATTTTCAATCCGCATCGCACCATTTTCAATCGTTCCCCTACTACTTACAGTTACAATCTTTTTTCCCCGAACTATATAAGGACTCGTCATCATTTAGCCCACCAAAAATGGCGTTAAATAGTACGCCAAAACACAGGCTGTCATGAACCGAATAATCATTCCAATAATTGCAGCCTCTAGAACTTCTTTTTCGTTAAGACTAGATATTCCTGACCAAGTTAATGGAACTTGACCAAAAATAACCGACAAAGGGAGTCCGGAATTGGCGAGAATAAACGAACCAACGACTAATCGCGGATCAACCGTACTCGCTAGTTCAGCAAGTTGAGCAACCGCCAACGTAGGAGCCGCAAGAATTGAGATAATTCCTGTAGATGGTTCAATCCCCATTAACGTCAAGACGGTTGACAGGCTCGTTTCAATCCCTCCCCAAACACCAAAAAACTTTAAGGCACCGATAAAAAAGAATACAGCTGCAACAGCCGGAATGATTGTCAAAAAAAGAAGTTCCGCACCTTCTTTTGCCGAATAAAATATCGTATGAAGAAGTTTTGTGTTCGGTGTAAAACGGGGTAACTCCTCTAATTCAACCCTCTTTGTATCTCTATAAAGTGTGATTGATAAAATAAATGGTACGACGACAATAGGAAGAAAAATTGAAAGAACAATTAACGGAAATGCATGGATATTGAAAACCGATAGCGCGATTAAACCCAACACTAAAGTTGCAAAAGATTGTGGAGATTGAACCATTGTCGCAACAGCTATTTTCTGTTCCGATTTAGTCGCTTTTGCTTTGACTAGTATTGGTGCCGAAATTTTACCCGCCGCATTAATATCACCGAGAATATTATAAGCACTTGGAATGATGACTGAAGGATTAATCTTAAACCATTTCATAATAGGTACAAAAATTCGAATCAAGCCGTCCGTAAATCCTAATCGTTCCAAAAGACGACCAAAAATTACACTTACAATAATCGCAATCCCTACTTCACCTGTTAAAAATATATCGACAACGATTGGTTTTACTTCTTGGATTATCGTGTTAAAGAATCTTGAAAGTGAATTGGGATAGAAAAAAAGAATCAAAAGCGATATGAAAACCAACAACATACCTAGTACTTCAAAAAAGGACCATTTGGACCTAGACGACTTAGTCTTTAAGACAGGTACTTGTTTTTTCTTCAATAAACGACTTCCTTCCGCTTTTTAATACCTTATGTTTGCGGGACGAAATATGTGTTTGCCTAGCGGACAGTAATACTCTACATCTATTCACTACATATGCTATTATTAACTCTGTCCCAAAAAGAGGTTCGCAAACTTCCCTCTCTAAAAAACTAAGGAGATGTTTATTTTGAAAGACGAAAAAGCAGTAGTTGTTTTTAGTGGTGGCCAAGACAGTACGACATGCCTATTTTGGGCATTGAAAAATTTCCGTGAAGTGGCAACAGTCACATTTGACTATGGTCAGCGACACTCAGAAGAAATCGAGTGTGCTCGACAAATTGCGAAGGAGCTCGGGGTATCATTCAAAGTACTCGATATGAATTTAATAAATCAGCTGTCGGCGAATGCCTTAACGAGAGATGATATCGAAGTGAAAGAAGTTGAAGGCGAATTACCTTCGACTTTTGTTCCTGGTAGAAATCATCTGTTCTTTTCATTTGCTGCGGTCTATGCCGATGCAATCGGAGCTCGGCACTTAATCACAGGTGTGAGTGAAACCGATTTTAGCGGGTATCCCGATTGCCGTGATAATTTTATAAAATCATTGAATGTGACACTGAATTTAGCAATGGACGGACGATTTGTTATCCATACGCCTTTAATGTGGCTCGACAAGTCTGAAGTGTGGGCATTAGCTGATGAACTAAATGTGCTCGACTTTGTTCAGAAGAAAACACTTACTTGTTATAACGGAGTTCCAAGTTCTGGTTGTGGCGAGTGCCCTGCTTGTATATTACGGAACGAAGGACTTACAACTTATTTAGCTACAAAATCGGTAGGTGTTTCCAAATGATACAGCAATTTTATCCGCAAGTTCAACATGCGTACCGTTTTGAATTAAACAAAGATATGCATTTTTCCGCAGCACATTTCATTCCGAACGAAAATGCTGGAAAATGCCAAGTCATGCATGGTCATACGTATCATATAAATATAACTATCGGAGGTAATGAGCTTGACACACTCGGTTTTCTAATCGACTTCAAGCAACTTAAAAACCTCATACACGATAAATACGACCATTCTGTGTTGAATGATCATCCTGAATTCAAAGAATACTTTCCAACAACCGAACGATTGGCCGAACAAATTGGAAAATCAATTCAAAATGAGCTTCGCACAAGAAGCAACAAACCAATCTGCCTTCAAGTCATTGTCCGAGAAACACCAACAAGCTACGTCATCTATCGTCCTGAACAGGAGGAAGTCCTATGAAAGTTCCTGTAATGGAGGTATTCGGTCCAACGATTCAAGGCGAAGGAATGGTTATGGGGCAGAAAACGATGTTTGTCCGAACGGCTGGTTGTGATTATTCTTGCTCGTGGTGTGATTCGAAATTTACATGGGATGGCACGGGACGTAGTACGTTGAAATACCCTAGTGAAATCATAGAAGAACTTCAAGAAATCGGGGGACAGTCTTTTTCACATGTAACGATTTCAGGTGGAAACCCTGCGCTTCACAAAAGTATCGATGGTCTTGTCGATCAATGCCATGAAAAAGGATGGCAAGTCGCGGTTGAAACGCAAGCTTCATTCTGGCAAGACTGGTTGTTGAAAATCGACGACATCACATTATCCCCGAAACCACCAAGTTCGGGAATGACTACCGATTTCAACAAACTAGATTTATTTATAGAAAAACTGGTTCATTCGAATACGAGCTTAAAAATCGTCATTTTCGATGAAGAGGACTTCAAATTTGCTGAAACAGTTCATCTTCGTTATCCTCGCGTTCCCTTCTTTCTTCAAACAGGAAACAGCGATACGACAACAACTGATGACGCAGAACTTGTGTCTACATTACTACATCGATATGAATGGCTCATCGAACAAACTGTTCAATCGCCAATTATGAACGATGCCAAAGTTTTACCGCAATTGCATACGCTTATTTGGGGAAACAAACGTGGCGTCTGATTAGATTGAAATAAAAAAGCCAGTATCTCTTTTGAGATTGCTGGCTTTTCGTTTTGGCTCATATAATCGAATTACTAATAGCGGATGTGATTATTTTTTCTTGTTTTCTTTGTTTTTCACAGCATTGTCTGCTTTTTTAAATTCTTCATTATACAGTACTTCTTGTGCGGAGGTCAGACCATTATTTTTGTCGGTCATTCTTTCATGTGGGGGTCTTTCTTTCGCCATACATAACTGCTCCTTTCCGAACTTCTGTGTTGATTTGTTAGTATTTCCAATTCCTTTGACAGTATACATCCAAATCTAAAATGGTGATGTTGGCTCTTCGTCCTATTAACTAACTTTTGTATTTCAAGTAGTACCGCTGATTCGATTTGATAATTGATGAGAATGCTTTAGTAAAATAATCATAGTTATAGTAACCGTTATCAATATGAAAATTGCCAGAACTCCGTATTGAAATCGAATAGATGGGTTGGAACTTATCCCTCCAATGCCATCAAGTACAATTGGCGATAAAAACTGTCCAATAAATATACAGCTACTTGTTATAGCGACTGCACGATCACCTTGATAAGGTCCCGCACGGTCCAATGCTTTTAATATTAGTAAAGGAAAAAGAACTCCTTGACCAAATCCAATTAAACAAGCGCTCACTATTATTAAAGAAAGAGCACTTGTAAACAAACGTCGAGACCCAATCTTTTTTTATTATTCGGGTGTGTCGCAAAAACTAAATAAAGGCGTTAATATACATGGAACTAAGTATTGTGATTCAATCAATCGCAATTATTTACTTAATGATACTAATCGGTGCAGCCCTTTCAAAAACATTCAGTTTTAATGAAGATACACGGGGGGTTTTCATCAGTTTAATTGTCAATATAGCGATGCCAAGCATTATTTTATCTAGTATTTTCAATGTAAAAATGGATGACGATACATTTAGTACGATTATTCTTGTATTTCTCTTATCCATCTTAATTAATGTTGTCGGGATTGGCGTAGGCTGGTTACTTTCATTTACTTTTTATAATAAATCGAATAAACATGTAGAATTAGCTTTACTGGCCGGTCTTGGTAATACAGGATTTATTGGCATTCCATTATGTGCGGTCCTAATTGGACCAGAAGGTGCATTGTACGCAGCAATTTTCGATGCTGGTGTGGATTTTACAATCTGGACTGTAGGTGTCCTAATGTTACAAAAGGGTAAATCTATTGGGCTTCAAACATTTAAATCAATGATTAATATTCCACTTGTTTCGATTTTCGTTGGACTTATTATCTCTTACTTTCATTATAGACCTCCAGCTTTAATCATAAATCTAGTCGATCAATTATCTGCATTAGCTGCGCCATTAGCAATGTTTTACATAGGTATTCTTGTAATGACATTAAAGTTTTCAAAAGTAAAAGAGAGTGGGTTAAAGGTATGGATACCTATCTCTGTTAAACTTATGATGCTGCCAGCATTGGTGGCATTATTGATCGGTTATTTTCACTTAAATATGACAATCGTTCAGACAGTGCTTATACAATCGATGATGCCCACACTCACATTGGCATCCATACTATTCGCAAAATACTCTGCCGACAAGGATATGGGTGCAATTACAACTGTATTAGCTACCGTCCTTGCATTATTAACAATTCCTGTCATCATTTATATTTTAACTTACTTTAGCTTATTTACTTAATCGAAAACCATTCAAACGACAAAAAACAACGCCTCTTGCCGAAGCGTTGTTTTTTTGCGTATTTAGCTATGCCAATCAATTTATTCTTGCATTTTGCAAACAATAATAAAGGCGGTTGCATTTTACAACTAATCATTCTCGCAGTCACTTGCAACATGCAATCATCAATCGAAACAACTTGCATAGTACAAGCATCAACACATATGCTTAGTTGAGTTATGCAACTATCTCGACAAAGCGGTCTAAAGCTCTTTTAAGCGCCTTGTTAACATTTGCATTGACCTTATTACCGTTTCTTGTTCAAAGTCGCTCATGGACGTAAAGGCTTTTTTTACTTCCAAAGAAATTTCGTTATTAATTAATTCCACTATACTTTTTCCTTGTTCTGTTAAGGAAAGGATGAATATTCTACGATCATCAGCGAATGGAGTTTTCAGAAGAAGCTCTTTCTTTTCTAGCGTTCTGATTTGCCTAGAGAAAGTAGTTATATCCATATCCACAGCTTCTGCAACTGTTTGCATAGACGGACTTTTCATTAATGAAAGTTCATATAAAATCGAACTTTGCACAATTGAAATTTCCCCACTACTTTTCCTTTGTATAGTACGCAGGCTCTTTGATAACGAATGAAAAACAGGTATGATTCTTTCCATTGTATTCCTCCTCGAATTCTTTCCTTAATTGTACACTAAGGCCTTAGTGTACAATTAAAAAACGCACCCGTCGAACAGGGTACGCTAAACCTTACTTATAAGTGATTGAATCTTGCCCTTGTACATTGACTCCATTTTTAAGATACATAGTCGTTCGTAAACTAAGTGACTCGTTATCTGCTTCCATTTCCCATCGTTCATCAGGAACCAATTCAAATGAAATCATCCATGTTTCTTTTGACTTTTCTGCACTCACTATTTCAAACGCGAGTTTTGCAATGACTTGATCCTTTGTTTCGGAATGCTTCAGCAACTCCATTACAACCTCATCAATTAGTTCTTCACTTTCTTCGCCTTCGATATAAACCTTTCCCGAAAGTGTTTCTCCGAAAGCGATATTTGGTCCATCAACAATTGTGTCCAAAGTTATTTTTCCATATACGATGGATGAAGAAAAGTCTTTCAACATAGTATCCCCCTACCCTTTCACTTTTTGAATATCTGTATTTTCATAATAGTATTCGGGATTTGATTCATATTTATTATAGCGTAGTTTTAACAATTTGAATAAATGCGTAACGACAACTTTTAATAAAGCGTAACCTGGAATTCCTAAAACGACACCCGGTACACCAAAAAGAGACCCAGCAGTTAGTAATACAAAAATAATTGTAATGGGATGTATTTGTAGTGATTTTCCCATAATTTGCGGTGAAATCAACTTTCCATCAATCAACTGCACAATTGTCCAAACAGCCGCCAGTTTAAGAAGCATCCAAGGAGATGAAACAATCGCAATAATTACCGCCGGCGTAATTGCAATTAGCGGACCCAAATATGGAACTACGCTCGTAAACATCGCAAGCACTCCGAGTAAAAGCGCATAATCCATCCCGATTATAAAAAATCCAATCGAAACCATTATGCCAATGCATATCGCAACTAGAATTTGTCCCAGTATATAGGAACTAATCTGGTTGTCCGCATCGCGTAAAATAATTTTAGCATCCATACGTATACGTGGTGGCAAAATCCTCACAAAAAATCGAGGAAGCTTCTCCCCATCTTTCAACAAATAAAACAAAATAAATGGAACTGTAACAATCGCTAATACAAACCCCGTCAACGCGGAAACAAATGAAGTTACGCCAACTGCAATTCCACCAATCATATCCGTGAAAAACTTCCCGATATTCGCGGGGGCCGTATCCACTAATGTTTTCGCGTTAATATCAAGTCCTTCATAATAAGGAGCGAAAAAAGAGGTTCGGAAAAATGTATCCATTGTTAACATTAATTCTTTAAAGTAGGTTGGAAACTCTTCAACGAGATTATGAAATTGAAATTTTAAAAATGGTAGCACGAGAAAAACAAGTAAAGTAATTAGGCCAATCGCTCCAACGAAAATGATTAAAATTCCCCATATACGCGGAATTCGAATTCTTTCCAATCCACGTAAAATAGGTCTTAGTAAATAATAAGCGATTGTTGCAAGTATAACCGGTAAAACAACTGTTGAAAAAAATACTGTTAAAGGGTAAAATACGAACGAAATTTTGTTGAATATCAAAATGATTAATCCGATTAATAAAATTGAGGTTAAAACAAATAATGTATTTCGTCCTCCGAGAAAACGTATCACATTAGTCGCAACTTTATCTTTTCTTAGTTGTTGCTGATTGCCTTCAATGTCCAAATGCCTCCCCTTCTTTCATAAGTGTTTACTATATATGTTGAACTTGTAAATACAAACATGAACTTAGTGAAGGCATCCCCTAGCGAATCGAGTAGAATTCTTTTTTTAAACGTATATAGTTATTCGAGCGGGATTTCAAGAAAGTTCGAGATTTCTTCTTTGTTTTTTTCAATGTCTACTTCAATAACAGAACCCGCATGAGAGTAAGAGTTAAAAGAATACGTCCCTTCAACCGGCACCGTCATTGTTTCTACTTTCGCACCTCTTTTTAAAACTAAAGAAATCGCACGGGAAATTTCATCCTTTGAAGATAGATCTGTTTGAACAAAACTAGATACCGCACCTGCAAGTTTCGGGGCTGCCATAATCATTCCCGGTTGTAAAGCTTCATCTTTCATTGCAGAAATTACTTCTTGTTGACGTGTAACACGTCCGAAGTCCCCTTCACGGTCAGCGCGAAAACGAGCATAACCAAGTAGCTCTTTCCCGTTTAGTTTCTTTTTCCCAGGTGTCAGTGTCACTCCGATTTTTTCCGACATTTCTTTTTTGACATCAATTTCTACGCCTTTTGGAAAAGCAATATCCACGATGGATTCGAAGTTTTCAAAATCGACAATTGCGTAATGATGAATCGGAATGCCAAACATTCCAGTGATCGTATCTTTAACGGTTTGCACTCCCGCAAGATAGTACGCCGTATTTAGTTTGTACGATTTGTATCCAGGAATTTCCGCGTAAATATCTCTCATAAATGAAATAACATTCATTGTGCCAGTACTTTTATTCCAAGAAAGTACCATCATTGTATCCGTTCGCGATTTCCCACTTCCATCATCATCGACGCCCAGAAGCAAATAATTTTCAATCGTTGCGTATTTCGGGTGAATCGCATCCCCTTTAAACGAACCGGGATCGATGGCATTTCCTTTGCCAATCGCTTTTCCCGCATTGTATTGAACGAAAGAATAAAGTCCAGCAGCAATAAAGACAAGCATTGAACATGTTAAAATAACCCTACCTAGACGAAGTTTTCTTTTTTTCTTTCTTTTCAGTATCGGTTCTTCATAATTTTCATCCATTACTATTCCTCCAAAAAACAATCTTACAATTAGGACGAACGACAATCGTCTTGGTTGCTACCTTTGTACTTATTATATCAGATAGACCGCTACGAATAGCATATACTCTACCTAGAACTTTTTTATCACTTTTTCAAATTAAGTTTGTGTCTATTTCAATAACTTATGTACGAAGATATCCAAACACGAAACTTGTTGACGTATTCAAATAGATTGCGATATAATAAATGAGTAAACCTGGCAAGTTTAATGGTTAACCTAAAACAGGAGGAATTATACGTAATGACGGAATCTAGCTTTAAACTAAGAATGATGATCATTTCTGCACTATTTGCCGCCATTATTGGCATCTTGGCACAAATTACTGTGCCGTTACCACTTGTTCCGATTACTGGACAAACACTGGCAATAGGACTTGCCGCAACGATATTAGGTTCTAGGTATGGGACACTTTCGGTTTTACTTTATTTATGTATGGGTGCAATCGGCATGCCAGTCTTCGCACAAATGTCTGGTGGTTTAGGAATCTTGGTCGGCCCTACCGGAGGATATTTAGTCGGATTTATCCCAACTGCATTTATTATAGGGTATTTTCTTGAAAAGACGAGCTTTACAATTAGAAATGCAGTACTTGCGAACATTCTTGGCACCTTTATCGCATTGATATTCGGAACTGTTTGGTTAATGTTCAGTGCCAACCTTTCATGGACAGCTGCATTTGCTAGTGGCTTTGTACCTTTCATCATTGTTGGATTCATGAAAGCGGGACTAGCGGCCTGGGCTGGCATTCTCGTTAGAGACAGATTAAAATCAACCAATCTACTAACTTCATTGAATGCACAGGCACGATAAATTATGGCGTCATAAACGAAGTGTTTCGTTTATGACGCTTTTTTATTCAGGCATTTCCCCATCTCCTTTCTATAAAGATACATATGCTAGATATAGATCCTCTAAGAAAGGCGGTGTTAATTATGGGCTACGAACAACAAGGTGGCACGGGTTCTTTTGCATTGATTGTGGTGCTTTTCATACTACTAATTATCATTGGTGCGAGCTTCATTTACTAATATCCACAGATCCATCCATTAGCCGCTCACGGGCACCTCTTATATGGAAAGAGCACTTAATAGGTGCTCTTTTTCATTTTGTAATCATCTGTTATGATATGATGTTTCTATGAATATATAATGGAAGGAAGTTGTTACTAATGATTGGAAAAACCTTTGAAAAAGCCTCGTTTGCCGGCGGATGTTTTTGGTGTATGGTGAAACCATTTAAAGATTGGGACGGTATACACGATATTGTGTCTGGTTATATGGGTGGACATGTCACAGATCCTACATATGAAGATGTAAAAAAAGGTGACTCGGGCCATTTAGAAGTCGTTGAAATTACATATGATCCTACAAAGTTTCCATATGACAAACTGTTGGAGCTATTTTGGCAACAGATTGATCCAACCGATGCGGAAGGCCAATTCCAAGATCGCGGACACTCCTATACAACAGCGATATTCTATTACACGGATAAACAACGTGAACTTGCAGAAATTTCTAAAGAAAAGCTCGGTGCAAGTGGGATTTTCAATAAACCAATCGTGACGCCAATTCGCCCCGCCGAAACATTTTACCGTGCGGAAGAATATCATCAAGATTACTACAAAAAAGAAAAAGTACATTACGAAGAAGACCGCGCCCGCTCCGGAAGGGATACATTTATCGAAAATCACTGGACTTGAACTGAAACCGGTTTAGAGGGGACAATCTATGTGGAAAATAATTATAGTGTTCAAACAGTTGCTTGAAATTCTCGCACTTGTTTCCACTCTTTTCTTTTTGGCAATCGACTACTAAAGCACGTATTCGATTGCTTCAATAATTGGATTGTTTTCTTTAGCAATTCTTGGATTGGTTCGCAGTAGAACACCCATACAAAACGTCGAAATATTTTTGGATGATGGTCGTATGCAAGTTCTTATCTACTTTTTAATGTTCTTCCTAGCTAGTGTCTTATATATAACCTTCCAAGAAGATCTAAGTAGTTCTTATTTATTCGGATTTGGATTCGTCTTTTCACAAAATATTCGACTAGGCTACCAAAGACACAAAGCTAGTAAAATGGCACAAATTCAAACTGACTAAAAACGATAAATGACCACCTACCCATTAAGCGGGTAAGGTGGTCATTTATCGTTGTAGGCTATTCAAATTAAACATCCATCGAATTCGCGTTAATGTCATTTATTCGGCCTATTTAGAAGTAAAATTTTATCATTATATGTTCAAATTATGTCGCCTTATTCGAAACTTCTTCTATATATGACGACTATCACTAGTACTTTATTACCCTGTAGTGTAAATTAGCGATAATAGATAGCTGATTCTAAAGCATAAAATATGCATCACAGAGGAGAATTTTGGATGACTAAGAAAATTGCTTGGATTACGGATACAGCTGCACAGCTAGATGAATCTTTCATCCATAAATATAACGTACATATTTTACCCTTAAGTGTCGTATTTGGAGATAGTACCTTTAGGGAAACTGTAGATTTGACACAGGAAGAGTTTTACGACAAATTGCGCGTGACAAAGGTTCCCCCAAAAACCTCCCAACCCGCGATTGGCGAGATGGTTGCTCTTTATGAAAAATTGCAAAAAGAAGGTTATGATTCTGCCATTGCTTTGCATGTTTCTAGTGGCTTATCCGGTACATTTGAAAGCTCGCAGACAGCTGCAAAAATGACGGACTTCAAGGTCTATCCGATTGACTCGAAAATCGGCTCTTATCCAATGATCAAAATGATTGAAATCGGCAACGAACTACTTGAAAAGGGGCAAGACGTTGCAGATGTTTTTACAGCTATCAAGAAAATAACAGAAAACTCCAAGCTATCCTTCATACCTGCTAATTTAAATCAGCTACATAAAAGCGGTCGTGTTTCTGGAACGCAAGCATTTTTAAGTAATTTGCTAAATATTAAAGTTGTAATTACATTCGAGAACGGAAAGCCCGTAATGAAAGAAAAAGTGCGTGCGAATAAACGCGCAAAGAAACATGTGACGGCTTTACTTCAGAGCGACATGGAGACAGGCTTTGTTCCAGAAGTCGCAGTGATCAACTGCAACAATACGAAAGATGCCGAAAGCTGGAAAAATGAACTATTGCAAGAATTCCCAAAGTTAAAAGTTCAAGTTGTCTCCCTCAGCGTCTGCGTTGGCGTACACGCCGGTGAAGGTACAACTGGTTTGAGTTGGGTTAAATACTAACCCTCTCCTTTCTATAAACGCGCCGAGAACACCATTGTCTTCGATTTTGGGTGGTCTTAGCCTTATCTTCCATAGTAAGCACAACTCCCTGTTTCTTTTTAACAAAGGTGTTAATTGAAGACAAGGTACAACTTATTTTCCTTAGCTATGAGGAAATAAGCCAGTCACTGCATCGGGCTGGATTTACTAAAGTTCAGGCATATAAAGATGATTTTAAGGGTTTATGGCCACTCATTTAAAGAATTAGAAATAAAGTCGATAAAAGGATTCAATGACGCGATAAATTATTAAGTTTGAGAGATGTTCCGGTGAGAACCCTGAATTTTATCCCTTCTAAACCCTGACACTAAAAGCTTTGTTGCTATTAAGTTTTGTTACGTGGTATACTAGGAGCATTGTGAATTTAGGAGGATTTTTTTATGATAGCAGTAAGTAATGTAAGCCTTCAGTTTGGCGATCGCAAGCTATTTGAAGATGTGAATATACAGTTCAACCCGGGTCATTGTTATGGACTTATCGGTGCGAACGGTGCGGGAAAATCAACATTCCTAAAAATATTATCAGGCGAACTTGATCCACAGTCTGGAAATGTTATTATGGCCCAAGACGAACGCCTTGCAGTTTTGAAACAAAACCATTTTGAATATGAAGAAAACCCTGTCCTGGACACGGTCATTATGGGCCATAAACGCTTGTATGACATCATGACAGAAAAAAATGCGATTTATATGAAAGAAGATTTTTCCGACGAAGACGGCATGCGCGCAGCTGAACTTGAAGGAGAATTCGGTGATTTAAACGGTTGGGAAGCAGAATCTGAAGCTGCGATTCTTCTTCAAGGATTAGGTCTTCCGGAAGAACTACACCAAGTAAGAATGGCTGAACTATCGGGTTCTGATAAAGTTAAAGTGCTACTTGCACAGGCATTGTTTGGCAAACCGGATGTTCTACTTTTGGATGAGCCGACAAACCACCTTGACTTGAAAGCAATTCAATGGCTTGAAGAGTTTCTTATTAACTTTAACAATACAGTCATCGTTGTTTCCCATGACCGCCACTTTATTAATAAAGTATGTACGCAAATTGCGGATCTTGACTTTAGCAAAATTCAAATCTATCCTGGGAACTATGATTTCTGGTATGAGTCAAGTCAACTTGCATTGAAAATGTCACTTGATCAAAACAAGAAAAAAGAAGAGAAAATTAAAGAACTTGAAGCATTTGTTGCACGCTTCAGTGCTAACGCTTCAAAATCCAAACAAGCAACATCACGTAAAAAGACACTTGAAAAAATCGAATTGGATGATATTAAACCATCATCACGCCGTTACCCGTTCATTAACTTCCAAATTGGTCGTGAAATCGGAAACGACGTTCTTAGTGTTAAAGATGTAAACAAAACTCAAGATGGTAAAGTAATGCTCAAAGACGCGTCATTTACAATTGGAAGAGAAGACAAAGTAATTCTTCTTGGTAATCCACTTGCAAAAACAGCGCTTCTTCAAATGCTTGCTGAAGAAAATGAACCCGAATCTGGAACGATCAAATGGGGTGTTACAACGTCACGTGCATACCTACCTCTTGACAACAGTAAGTTCTTCGAAGGTTCTGAGCAATCGCTTGTTGAATGGTTGCGTCAATATTCACCGGACGATCAAACTGAAACATTCCTACGTGGTTTCCTTGGACGTATGCTATTCTCAGGTGAAGAAGTAAACAAAAAACCATCTGTTCTATCTGGTGGAGAAAAAGTTCGCTGTATGTTATCGAAAATGATGTTAAACAGTGCAAACGTTCTTCTTCTTGATGAGCCGATGAACCACTTGGACCTAGAATCGATCCAAGCATTGAACGATGGACTTATCGCTTTCAAAGGCGCAATGATTTTCACGTCGCATGACCAACAGTTTATACAAACAGTTGCAAATCGTGTAATTGAAATCCGTGATGATGGCACAGTTGTCGATAAACTTGCATCATATGATGAATATCTTGAGTGGAAAGAGAAAAACTAAAAACGAACCGCCTATCCAATTTGGATGGCGGTTTTTTATTTTCCAACACCTGAAACATTATACTTTTTATAACGTCTAATAGAGTAAAACTGAGTAAAGGAGTGGTTTAAATTGAGAAAGTCTACCTTCCTCACTTTCATACTAATAACAATAGTAGTGCTTGCTGCTTGCATGAGCACCCAAACCCCTACAGAAAAACCAGTTGAGAAGGAGAATAACGGGACAGTAAACGGTCATATTCCCGAAATACCAGAAGTAATCCCCGATGAACAGCCCTCGGAAAAACCTGCTAAAACCGGAGTTCAACTATCCGATTTCTTTTTTACTGATGGAACAAAAGCACATTATAAAGGCGAAGGAAATGAATTTGCGGAACTCGATATTGAAGTTGTACAAGTAAATAAGCACTATTTTGTAGTCTACGAAAATAATGGCGGATCTTATCTACGCAAAATTTACAAAGTCGAAGAGCATAAGATAATAACACTTGAAGAACAACCTGTAGATTTTGAACAACCTCTCCCCACTTTAAATGAAATCGTAGCTATGCAACCGATTGGCGTATATCTAGAAGAACCTTTCACCGAAGGAGCTAAATTTGGCGATTGGACAATCGTACAAACTGAAGATGCCGTGGAAACGCCGTACAAAACATTTGAAAAAGCAATTGTCGTCGAAATGAAAGAGGAAAACTTTGTGAACCGAAAATACTTTGTGCAAGGATACGGTGAAGTTAAACGTGAATCCATTATGAATATGGGTGAAGGAGAATTCGTCGTCACTTCATCATTAGAATCCATTGCAAAATAATTAGAAAAAATGTCCGAAATTTGGACATTTTTTTGTTCATTCAATTGTCAATGTATGATTACCTCCAAATTGGGCAAAACCAATAAAGAGGAGTGGGTTTTGATGAAGTTATGGAAAATTTTTACTTTACTACTTGTGACAATACTACTTGTTTCTGCCTGTGGAAAAGACCGAACACCTACTGACAATCCCGCGGGTGCTGCTGGTGGTAAGGACGCTAAGAAAGAAGTAGAGTCCGTCATTTCAATGCATGATTATTTTCCGCCGGATGGATCAAAAGGACATTTTAAAGGTGAGGAAAATGAGTTAGCCGATTTTGAATATGAAGTTTCGCAAGTAGGTGAAAATTACTTTATCGTCTTCGAAAACAGTAATGGCACCCTTCTTCGACGCATTTTTGAAATTCAAGGAGATCGAATCGATATGTTGGATTCAAAAACAGTTGATATTAGAAAAGATTTTCCATCACTCGAAGAATTAGAAAAAATGGACCCAATTAGTGTCTATTTGCAACAACCTTTTTCTGAGGGTACTGTATTTGGAGATTGGACAATTGTTCAAACAGGTGTTAAAGTCGATACCCCCTATCAGGCATTTGACAATGCAATTGTGATTGAAAGCAAAGAAAAAGATGTGATCATTCGAAAATATTTTGTCTCGGGTTTTGGTGAAGTTAAGCGTGAATCGGCAATGGAAACTGGTAACGGTAATATCATCGCTGCGACTTCCGCCTTAAGTTCTCTCGGTAAATAATTGTTATGGAAAAAGAGGCGCCCCACTTTTCGGGGCGCCTCTTTCGGTTTGTTATCAGATTAAAGTTTAATTACGTTTGCTGCTTGTGGTCCACGGTTGCCTTCTACAACTTCGAACTCAACAGATTGGCCTTCATCCAATGACTTGAATCCATCTCCCTCAATTGCTGAGAAATGTACAAATACATCATCTTCGCCTTCAATTTCGATAAAACCGAAACCTTTTTCAGCGTTAAACCATTTTACTGTGCCTTGTTTCATGTTAAAACCTCCAAATCATTAATAATAATAATATGGAACTTTTCAAGAAAATAAAAATTCACATATTACAAAAAGCATTGACAGGGCCAATTACTTTTTGTAATGTGTGAATCCGTCAATTTCTCATTTTATCTATCTAAAACTATATCATATATTAAAAGATTGTCAATAGTACTATTAGACAGTTTAAGTTGTTTAATAGTTCTATAATTTCAACGGCTCCCCTTCTTTCATCAAAATAACCCCGTGATAAATTTGCAAATTCTCGTCGCACGCCTCGCAAAACTCTTTTTCATTTGTAGACCAAAATGCAAAAAAACAATCTTTTTTCATTGCCTCATTTGGATGAACTTTTCGTAGATTATCGAGTAATTCTTTAAGATACATATTACTTTCAACGATATTTGCAAACGACTGTCGTGATATAATAGATTCTTCCCAATCGTCAAACATCCACCACGGCTCAAATTCCGCTTTCATATAAATTACTTCAAACAATTTATGTTACCTCCAGTGTGAATCAACGCTGATTATTTATATAATCTTAACAAACAAAAAACAATTGTCCACTCAAATGCTTTGCATACAGTTCAAAAGGAATGTGTCTTCAACGATTATCGGGTATAATTAATCTAATGGAATGAAACTTTATATACTTTCAAACGTATTACTAGTATAGGGTTTAAGGAGGTCTAACCATGCATGGAATACAACAGTTTTTTATACGACATTTGATAACTGCCCCCGTTACTTTTGGTTCGATGATTTATTTTATCGTCGGTACGGGTATGAATATATTCGCAATAGCAGGTTTATCAGCATTGATTTATTTTGGAGGAACATTTGCGATAAAACAAGTACAAATTTCATCTAACTTAAAAACACTCAGTATGACTCGTTCTGAATATAATCACATTCAGGGTCAGCTTTCTAGTGCTCGCACAAAAGTCAAACAGCTAAATGGTTATTACGGGAAAGTAAGATCTGTCCAAGCGTTTCGACAACTTCATGAGATGAATACCCTTTCGCGAAAGATTTTAAGCATCGTTAAAACAAATCCAAAAAAATTTTACCATGTAGAAAAGTTCTTTTATGCGCATCTTGATTCCGCCGTTGAACTTACTTCGAAGTACGCTTTGCTTGTAAATCAACCACTTAAAGATAAAGATGTAAGGATTGCCTTACAAAATACACGGGAAACACTTAGTGATGTAAATATGCAATTAGAGCAAGATATGCGCAACGTACTTTCCTCAGATTTAGAAAAGCTTCAAATGGAAATCGATTTTGTTGATGTGACAATGAATCGAAAAAAACCGCTATTAGAAATGAAAGGGGATCACCCTGATGACAGAAAATAAAGGTGCTACAAACGAAATAATAACAGTTGATAATCTACTTGATAACCCATTTGAAATAAAAGAACCACTTCTTTCAAATGAGATGCAAACAAAAGGTGCAGAAGTCGGAAAGGCCGTCCAATTAGTTGATCGGTTAACCCCTGAAGAGCGGGAAAAAGCCGTTCAACTTGCGAGCCAGATCCCTGTAGGAAACTATGAAGCAATCATTACGTACGGTGCAAATGCACAGGGAGAATTATCCCGATTCTCACACAAAATGCTCGATCACGTGCAAAGCCAAGATATTGGACCCGTTGGCGATGTTTTAAAAGATCTGATGGACAAACTATCAGAAATTGACCCTGACGACTTATCCTCTAAAAAGAAAACTGGTTTGAGCAGGCTATTTGGTAAAGTTTCAAAATCACTTCAAGAAATGATGACAAAGTATCAGAAATTAAGCACTCAAATCGATCGGATTGGTATTCAACTAGAACATTCTAAAAAAGGTCTAATTGATGATGTGAAGATGCTTGATAAATTGTATGACCAAAACAAAACGTATTTCCAAGCACTTAATGTTTACATAGCCGCTGCAGAAATAAAGCGCGATGAAATTTCAAATGTACTTATCCCTGAAATGCGTCGAGCAGCTGAGTTATCAAACGACCAAATGGCATTCCAAGAAGTAAATGATATGGCGCAGTTTCTTGATCGTCTTGAAAAGCGTCTATATGACTTACAGTTATCCCGTCAAATTACAATTCAAAGTGCACCGCAAATTCGAATGATTCAACAGACCAACCAAACGCTTGCGGAGAAGATCCAGTCATCGATTATGACTTCTATTCCCCTTTGGAAAAACCAAATTGCAATCGCACTTACATTAAATAGGCAAATGAAAGCAGTTGAATCACAAAAGCTTGTTACAAAAACAACAAACGATTTACTGTTGAAAAACTCGGAAATGCTAAAAATAAATTCAATTGAAACAGCCAAAGAAAATGAACGCGGTATTATCGAAATTGAAACACTGAAAACAACACAAGAAAACCTGATTCAAACAATTGAAGAAACATTGCTTATTCAAGCAGATGGACGCGCAAAACGAAAAGCAGCTGAAATCGAAATCGGACAAATGGAAGAAGAACTTAAACAACGACTTCTTGCCGTTCACGACAGAACACAAAACCGCCCTCAATAAGGCGGTTTTTTCACTTATGGATAAGGCTATTAAAAAGGTCCACTACTATAGGCTAGATAAAGAATTATCCAAAGCCTGCGCTTATCTTGGCATCTAGACTACAGGCACTTTTCTTACTATGTGTTACGGATAACAATTGAGAGCAATTTCCTTAAAATCCGGAGTGTTTGGTCCGCAAAACTTTCAACTGAATTGGAAGATGCTGTTTTATTGCCAAACATCATTGTGAATAATGCTTTTTGGTCTTCAGATGGTTCTTCGGCAGAAAGAAATAAATGAAGAACCGATATCCCCTTCTTTTCCGACTCCATTACCGCTTCGGCTGTATCTAGAATTCCATTGCGATCATATCCGAATGCGGACGGTTCCCCATCCGAAAAAACAAGCAAAAACTTATGCTTTTCTTGTCTAGCCGCAAGCCGCTCTGCCATCCACCGAATCGCAAAGCCATCACGATTATCTTCATTAGCATCAAACGACAAAATAGACATGCCATTATCTTGGTCACGATCTGTAAATGTGTGCATACGCTCGAAAACGTTCGGTTGCATTTCCGCCGAAGCGTTATAAGCATCTTCATAATAGGATGATATTTCATGACTAACACGTAATTGACGCAGTACATCATGAAACAGTAAAACCGCATGTTTCGTTTCATCTAATTTATCGAGCATCGATGCAGATCCGTCGACAAGAAGACCGAAAACAGCATCAAGATTTACAGAAGGTGCATTTTTTCGATAAAATGGTTTTGGTCGTTCATCCAAAACAAGTGTCGTTAATTTATTTGAAAGTCTTCCTTTCATAAGCCCTTCTCGCTTCGAATCCACTTTCAAATCAATTCTCTTTTTCATTTCCTCTACAAAAGAACGGACATATGGTTTTTGTTCCTCACGCCAAATCGCCAGTTTTTGTCGATTCGCATACTCATCAACGATTTCGATACGTTGTTCTTCATAGACTACATTCAGGTGCTCTTTACCGAACACCTTTCCCGCTTTCTTTTTCCTGTCTTGTTTTTCATGCTTTTCATTTTCTTCATCGGATGACTGTTTACTGTCATCGCCCTCGGAACTGCCAAATCCTACTTCCTCAACTTCGGCTTCATCATTACCCGGAGTCGCGTCATTGCCATCTGTTTGACCCGAGCGACCATGTTCGAGTTCAAATTCCAAATGGACGCCTGATTCGTTTTCATTCTCCTCGTGCCAAGAACGAAAAACTTCCTCTATTGTTTCTTTCGAATCCTCTTCACCCTTTTCGGCATTTTCCATGCCGTCATGGTAATTAAACGTTGTGTTTTCCGTTATTAATGACTCCCCTACCGAATAGTATTGATTGACTAAATCGTTGTTGACTAAGTCGTCTATAATATCCATAATGCGGGTAGCAATATACGTATTGTCTTTTGTACTTTTTGCGTCGTATGCATTTTGAAGGACTGACTTGATGAGTTCGAAATTGATTGGGCCCCATTCAATCGACGAATCGCTGTACATTCCTTCATGAAGTGCAATGAAAATTTCATTCATTAGGGCATCAGCAAGAAAACCTTTTTTCATATTTGCGGAAACTGCGTTCCGATGAAAAGCAACATACGCTGTTTTTCTACTAGCAAACGCCGTCTCGGTCCCAGGTCGTTGCTTTACGACTGTATCGATTAGACGAAACTCCTCAAGCAGAAGAAAAAGTTCCGTTGCAAACTTTCGAAAAGGGTGCAGCTTATACTCTTCTTGAAATCGTCTCCAGGAACCCAAACTAAACTGTTTCCAATAACCCGCTGTTAACAAGTATATATCAGATAATCGACCGTTATGCATAATTTCCTCTGATCGATGGCGCCAAAAGACACTCATTGAAACAATGCCCTCTGATGGTTGAAATTCAAGAAGTTTGCGCTCCGTTAACTCAAGGAATGGCGTATCCGCTAGTGCCCGACCAAGTCGTTCATATAATAAAAGTGTTGTTGTATCAACGGTTTCATCATTAAATTGAATGAATCGATTCATCTTCACCACTACATTCGCCTCACTTCACCCACGTACTGACAAGTTCCATAACGAGTCTTCGCTCAATTTTATCGTCTAACTTCTCCGCAATCGCATATTGAATTGCCCGCTTTACAGGGATATGTTCCGCAAGCCCCGTAGCATCTAAAAGGCTCCTGACCGAGGCTGCATCATCTGATAAGAGCCCGCTCATTACTTGTTTCTTTAAATCATCCCCAATATTAAGTATTGTTTCAACGAGCTGTGAAGAAATAGCGGGAAATTCATTCATTACTACTTTTTTTAATTCTTCTCCCGATAAATATGGTACCGAAAAAGAAACAAATCGATTTTTTAGGGCCTCATTCATTGGAGATGTACCAACGTACCCTTCATTGATTGCTGAAATGACCGTGAAGTCTTCGTGTGCAAAAATGACCTCACCCGTAAATGGGTTAGTTAAAACTCTTCTGTGATCAAGTACACTATGAAGAATTGGCAAAGTTTCGGGTCTTGCCATATTGATTTCATCGATATAAAGAATATGCCCTTTTTTCATCGCTTGTACGACGGGCCCCTCAACAAATTCGATAACGGTTTCACCATTTTTTAGAATGATTGTTTTAAATCCAAGAAGCGACTCCGCATCAAGATCTACTGAACAATTCACACTTTGCATCGGTTGTTTAAAGTATTCTGAAACAGATTGTGCCAATTTTGTTTTACCTGAACCGGTTGGCCCTTTGAGTAAGACTGGTTTTTTCAATACAACGCTCAGTAGGACATCTTCCCATAAATAAGCATCCGGTGAAATATACCCACCTTGTTGAATAAGCATTTGTTCAGTTTGGTTATAGCTTCGTTCGGATCGCAGCAATTGTTCTCGCTCGACAAATGATTTCATCATTAAACTATTCCCCTCCCAATCAATCGCTCCTCAGTATGACATCTACCGAGGGCTGAATAAAGTTAAAAAAACCTGATGCACCGCTGTGCGGGAATCAGGCAATCAATTATTCGAAATATGTTTTGTAATAGCCACCAATTTTACCCGTATTATCGACAATGAAAATGAATTCTTCCGTTTCATTTTTCACGTCATATTCTTTACCTGGTGTCAAAACATTATTTACAACATATTTTTGTGCATCTGAATGCTTACAAATAACAGTACGCTTAGAGGGCGATGTAGCCCATTCTTTGAAATTCAATAGATGTCACACCTTCCAAGTAGAAAATCGGCCCGGATATATAGCGGGCCGATTTATTAGTTTACTTATGATCCAAGAAGTAGGTCCTCTGGATTTTCGATTAATTCTTTTACCATTTTCAAGAAACCAACAGAATCTTTTCCGTCAATCACACGGTGGTCATAAGAAAGAGCGACATACATCATTGGACGAATTTCAACGTTGTCTCCAACTGCAATTGGACGTTTTTGAATTGTGTGCATTCCAAGAATACCAACTTGTGTACCATTCATAATCGGTGTTGACATCAATGAACCGAATACGCCACCGTTTGTAATTGTGAATGATCCACCTGTCATATCCGCGATTGTAAGTTTGTTATCACGTGCTTTTTTCGCAAGTTCCACGATAGATCCTTCAATTTCAGCGAAGTTTTTACGGTCAGCGTCAATAACGTTTGGTACAACAAGGCCACCATCTGTAGAAATAGCTACACCAATATCATAGAAATTCTTCAGTAAGATTTCATCTCCACTGATTTCAGAATTGACATATGGGTATTTCTTAAGTGCAGCTACAACTGCTTTCGTGAAGAATGACATGAATCCAAGACGTACGTCGTTTTTATCGAAAAACTCGTCTTTTTTACGTGAACGAAGTGCCATAACGTTTGTCATGTCAATTTCGTTAAATGTAGTTAGCATTGCTGTAGACTGTCTAACTTCTAGTAAACGTTTTGCAATTGTTTGACGACGACGCGTCATTTTTTCACGTGTGATTCGGCCATCATCTTGTGCTGCTTCTACTGGAGCTGCTGCTTTCGCTGCTGGTTGTGCTTTAGGAGCTGAAGCGTGTGCCTCAACATCTTGAACACGAACGCGGCCCATTGGATCAACCGGTGAAATTGCTGCAAGGTCAATTCCTTTTTCACGAGCAAGTTTACGAGCTGCCGGACTTGCAATTGTACGTTCTGAATCCGTTGACTCTTCTACTACTGGAGCCTCAGTTACAGCAGGTGCCGCTTCAGTTGCTACTGGTGCAGCAGGTGCCGCCGCTGGTGAGCCAGATCCTTCGCCTACAATAGCAATTACTTGACCAACTTCAACTGTATCTCCTTCAGCTGCAAGATGTTCTTGAATAATTCCTGCTTCTTCAGAAATAATTTCTACGTTTACTTTGTCTGTTTCAAGTTCTACGATAAACTCTCCACGCTCGACGCTTTCACCTGGTTGTTTAAGCCATTGTGAAATCGTCCCTTCTGTAATTGATTCTGCTAGTTCTGGTACTATGATTTCTGCCACAATAAATTCCTCCTCTTAGTCATACCGTTTAACGGTTTAAAGCTTCAGCAATGATACGTTTTTGTTCGATTGTATGTGACTCTCCATCGCCTTCTGACGGGCTTGAGCGGTGAATTCTTCCTGCGTAAGATACTTTCTTATCGCCTGCAATTTCACGGATATATGGATCCGCAAATGACCATGACCCCATGTTTTTCGGCTCTTCTTGTACCCATACAAGTTCTTTTGCGTTCGGGTAACGTGAAACGATTTTACTGATTTTTTCGGATGGGAACGGGTACAGCTGCTCGACACGAATAATATGCAAGTGCTCGAAGCCTTCACCATCTTTTACTTGCTCAGCAAGGTCAATTGCCATCTTACCACTTGCAAACAAAATTCGCTCAACTTTTCCAGTTTCTTTACCTGTTCCTGGTTGCTCAAGAACTGTTTGGAATGAACCTTCCGTTAAATCACTTAAGTCCGCTCCTACAAGTGGATGACGTAGAAGTGATTTTGGAGATACGATTACAAGTGGACGCATTGAATCTTCCCCAAGCATTTTAGCTTGCCTACGTAAAATGTGGAAGTAGTTCGCTGCGCTTGATAGATTGGCAACAGTCCAGTTGTTTTCCCCACAAAGTTGTAAATAACGTTCTAGTCTAGCGCTTGAGTGTTCAGGTCCCTGTCCTTCATATGCGTGTGGTAACAGCATAACAAGACCGGATTTCTGACCCCATTTTGCTCTACTTGAAGAAACGAACTGGTCAAACATTACTTGTGCCATGTTTGAAAAGTCACCGTACTGCGCTTCCCAAATCGATAGCGCTTCCTGGTCTTCAAGATTATAACCGAATTCATACCCGACGATTGCCGCCTCAGTTAATGGGCTATTATGTGCGGAGAATGATGCTTTTGATCCGCTAATATGATGCAATGGTACAAGCGTGTCACCTGATTTTTCATCATGAAGTACAAGGTGGCGGTGTGCAAACGTTCCACGTTGAACATCTTGACCAGTCAGTCTAATTGGATTACCGTCTTGTAAAATTGTACCGAATGCAAGCGTTTCAGCATGCGCCCAGTCGATTTTACCTTTTCCGTTGAAAGGTTCTTCACGTCTTTTCAAAATACGGACAAGTCGGCCAAACACATTGAAGTCTTCAGGGAAGTCAAGTAGTTCCGCATTCATTTGTTGAAGAATTTCTTCGTCCACACCTGTTTGTACTTCAGGATAACCTGCTAAAACAACAGCCGGAACACTATTATCTAGTGGTTGTTTGTCTTTTGAAGACGGATGCTCCCTAACTACGTCGTGCGCAGCTTGCATCATTTTGAAGACATCAGAATCTAGTTGAACTACTTCTTCGTCGTTCATAATTTTTTCAGAAACAAGTGCTGAACCATAAAGTTCACGTACTGTTTGATGTTCATGAACATTATGATACATCATTGGGTTTGTCACTAACGGCTCATCCATTTCGTTATGTCCGTATCTACGGTAGCCGAGTAAGTCAATGACAATGTCTTTACCAAACTTTTTACGATATTCAAATGCGAATGCCGCCGTCGCAATTACCGATTCTGGGCAATCTGCATTCACGTGAATAATTGGAACTTCGTATCCTTTTGCAGGATCTGATGAATAGTGAGTTGACCTTGAATCATAATGCTCGGTTGTGAAACCAATCATATTATTGGCAATCAGGTGAATGGAACCGCCTGTTTTAAATCCAGGTACTCGACTATAGTTAAATGTTTCCGGGACAATTCCTTGTCCAGGAAATGCAGCATCTCCGTGAATAAGTACTGCGTAAGCTGCATCCATATCCTGAACCGGTAGTCCGGCCTCATTTGTCAATTCTTGAGCTGCTCTCGTCTGTCCAGTAACAACTGCATTGACAACTTCTAAGTGAGAAGGGTTGTATGCTAAGAAACGCTTCGTTCCAGATTCAGCATTATAAGTAGCTCCCATATGATATTTCACATCACCAAACCAGCCACGTGATGTCTCAATTGAACCGTCAGCCGGTAGGAATGGATCATCATCAACGTTTGCAAATTGAGCAAACATCATTTCATACGGTTTATTTAAAATATGAGTGAGTACGTTCAATCGGCCACGGTGTGCCATACCGATAAGAACCTTTTTCGTTTTTTCCTCTTCAGAACGTCGAACAAGTTCATCTAGGAATACTACGAGTGTATCGAGACCCTCAATAGAGAATCGTTTAGCACCGACAAATGTACGGTGTATATATTTTTCAAATCCTTCAATTTTCGTTAGTCTTTCAAGAAGCGCTTTTTTATCGTCCACTGAAAGAGTTACTTTGATGTCATCATTTTCAATTTTAGATTGAATCCAGTTTCGTTCTTCTTCGTCGATTACATGAGAAAATTCATAAGCCATTTTCCCTGTATATAGCGTTTTCAAGTAATTAACAGCGCTTAGACCATCAGTTACTCCCGCTGGTACATTTGTGAAGAAGAGTTTAGCAGGCATACTTTTCAAATCGTTGTCTGTCAACCCATAATATCCAAGTTCTAGGCGAGTTGATTCTTTCGGACGATCGTTCAACGGATAAATATCAGCCGCCAAATGTCCATATGTACGTATAGCATCTAGTAACCGATAAGCAGATAATACTTTACCAAACTCGACCGGTGTGGCACCCGTAGTTACAGTTGCCGTTGCTTGTTCTTCGTTGTCCATTTCAGGCGCACCAAATTCCCCGAACATTGCAGCTAATTCAGGTTCTACCAATTCTGGTGACGTTCTAAACAGTTCATACATTTCTATTACATACCCAAGGTTAGGTCCAGAAAATGAAGCATAAGGGGACCGGTGAGTATCTAAACTTTTCGACATGTCCAATGACCTCCACATTTGCCTTTCAGCATATTGTGTTTATATTTTTTATCCTTGTTAATTTTACCACGCAAACACTAGAACTTAAAGGGTTTAGCCCGAACAATCGAATATTTATGCATTAAGAATGTTTTAACACTTTAAATTTGGTGAATGTTGCCTCTTTAGTACAAGGTTATTCTACTATCTATATAGCATGATTAGTTCAACCATTTGCTCGGGTGTTTTTGGCAATGCCGTGTTTGACATACTTGTAATCAATTGTTCTTTATGTTTTTGAAACAAAGCAAGTTCCTTGGATAAAGGATTTAACGGGACATCTTCCTCTTTCAGTACATCCGCCAAACCGAGTGATTTAAAATGAGAGGCGTTCAAAATCTGATCCCCCCTACTTTTCGCTGCCGATAACGGAATGAGTAACATCGGTTTCCTAAGTGCCAGTAATTCAAATATAGCATTGGAGCCTGCACGAGATATTGCAAAATCAGAAGCCGCAAGTAAGTGCGGAAGACCTTCTGTTACATATTCAAATTGCGTATAGCCTGGAATGCTCTCCAAAGCTTCGTCAATATTGCCTATACCGCAAAGGTGAATTACATCGAATGTCGACATAATGGCTTCCATGTCTTCCCTTATCGCATCATTTAAAACAGCGGACCCTTGACTTCCCCCCATTACAATAAGTACTGGTTTGCCACCTGATAACCCAGAGATACGCAATCCATCCTCGGCTACGCCTTCAAACAATTCGGGACGAATAATTGGTCCGGAACAAGTTGCCTTCCCCTCCGGAACATAAGATAACGTTTGTTCGAACACTGTAAAAATATGATTCGAAAAAGGAAGGGCTAGCTTATTCGCTAAACCCGGAGTTACATCCGATTCATGAATGACGACGGGGACTTTCGTCATTTTCGCCGCTAATACAACAGGGACTGACACAAAGCCCCCTTTTGAAAATATAATTTCAGGTTTAACTTTTCGAATAATCGAAAGAGCTTGTAGAACACCCGCCCCTACCCGAAAAGGGTCTGTAAAGTTTTTCATAGAAAAATAACGTCTAAACTTTCCACTTTGAATGGCATGATATTTCACTTCCGGATGACCTTCACCGATAAGTTTTTTCTCTATTCCATTATGAGATCCTATATAATGGATTTCATATCCACGTTCTTCGAAAACGGGTATAAGCGCCTCATTGACAGACACGTGTCCAGCAGTCCCGCCTCCTGTTAATAATATAACTGGCCGTTTCATATGGCCATCACCTCTTCTATTTTTAAAAAATGGTTTGCTAGATTCTATTATAGCAAACGAACCATGTTACAATAGTATTTAATTGTGAAACAAAGGATGATTTATTTGGATACTACACTTCCGCTTAAGAAAAAACCGTTCAGATTAGCAACAATCGTTATGCCAATACTCATTACGCAAGTCGCCCTGTACATGATGACGTTCTTTGATATTTTGATGACAGGACGATACGATACACACCATTTGGCGGGTGTGACAATTGGTTCTTCATTTTGGATGCCCGTTTATACGGGGCTGGCTGGAATTCTAATGGGTCTTACCCCTATTATTGCTCAGTACGTAGGAGCACGTAGGAGCGAGGAAGTCCGCCCCTCAGTACAACAAGGATTATATATCGCAGTCGTCCTTGCTGCAATTGTTTATACTCTTATTCTTTTTGCAGTCTCACCTATACTGGAAGCGATGCCGCTTGAAAACGAAGTTCGTATTGTTGCTGCGGCTTATTTAAAAGGAATGAGCCTCGGTCTTCTCCCGCTCTTTGCTTATACGGTGCTTCGTTCGTTTTTTGATGCACTAGGTGCAACACGGGTGTCGATGTTTATCATACTACTTTCCGCGCCTATTAATATCTTTATTAACTATTTACTCATTTTTGGTAAATGGGGGTTCCCTGAACTCGGGGGTGCCGGGGCTGGATATGCTTCCGGAATAACGTATTGGATTGTATTCATCATCGCTTGTGCTATGGCTTGGGTAGGTAAACCGTTCAACAAATTCAAAGTGTTTACGGGCTGGCAAAAGGTTTCATTCAAAAAGTGGAAAATGATTCTTTTAATCGGCGTACCAATTGGAATTTCAATTTTTGTGGAGACAAGTATTTTCTCCGCGGTGACACTAATGATGAGTAACTATTCAACTGCAGTTATATCTGCACACCAGATTGCACTTAACTTCACATCACTTCTATATATGTTACCACTCAGTATCTCAATGGGTGCAACGATACTAGTCGGACAAGCTGTCGGCGCGGGTCAAATGCGCGATGCTAAACATTATAGTTTTCTCGGTGTCGGGTTAGCTGTTGGGTTTAGCTTCGTTTCGATTGCGATTCTTCTTGTGTTTAGGGAACCGATTGCTTCTCTTTATACGACAGATGGACAGATTATTGGACTTGCAACGCAGTTTTTCATCTATGCTGCGCTGTTCCAATTGTCGGACGCGATACAAGCCCCTGTCCAAGGTGCATTACGGGGCTATAAGGACGTGAACATGACCTTCATCATGGCGATTGTCTCCTATTGGGTGCTCGGTTTACCGATCGGGTATGTGATGGCAACGTACACCAATCTCGGTCCGTATGGTTACTGGGTCGGACTCATTGCCGGGTTGACCGTGGGTGCTATCACGTTGACAATAAGACTTATCTATATACAAAAAAAGAAATTCAGTTAAACATGAAAACCCGCGTTGCGTATAAGCTTCGCGGGTTTTTTGATGTTCAATTCAATATACCGGTACGGGTAATTTCCGCCTCCACTTTTACATTTATGTCGAGCTCTGAGAACGTATCATTCCATTTCCCCTTATTCCATAATTGAGGATGGAATGCGCGGACATTTCTTCCGAAACCAACGACGTCACTTTTAGCTTCTTGCAATTTCTTGATCACCTTGTTGAAATCCTTTGTCAGTTCTTTCGAGAGGAATTTCTCTAATTCTTTCCTTGTTTTATCTTCATCCAGGTGATCGGAAGGAAATTCTTCAACACCGAATTTCATTTTATAAGTTGCATCAATCTTGCTGTCCCGAATGTCCCATTTCTTTTTATAGGTGGCCAGTTCAACAGTGATTGGATAGGATTTATCTTCTTTTTCCCACGTATAGGTGAACAACGTATGCTTTCCAGGCTTCTTCCGAAGAACCTGAACGATTGTGGATTCCTGCTTGTCCAATGTGTGATCCGTAAAAACTTTGCCACTGAACAAAGCCACCCCCCACACTTCGGGTGTACCGGTCATTTCGGACATTTTAACGAAAGGCAATGCAAGGTCAATTGCGTCGTCAAATAGGAGTCCAGCAGTTTGCTGAATGTCGATGTCCGGAATAATAGAGAACGATATGGCAGCTTCCAACATGTCAATATAGTAATTAGGTAGCTCTACCGACACCTTTTCTGGCTTCTTCATATATGGAGCCATTTTCCCTTCTACAACGACAAATTTACTACTCAACGGGTTAGTTGGCGCTCTGAAGAGGACATCGAAAGTCTTTATTACATCCGACTTCACAGTCTCCCCGGCAAGGAGCATTACTTGCAATTGTGTAACACTAAGCGTTTCACCTGTCTTTCGATTTGCATCGAGCCGGGTTTCCCTTGGGGAGACACCACTTCCTTCAACAGTCGAATAACTGGCGGTGCCATTAGTTACTTCGAGCTTTGTGTAGTATCCCTTCAATTCTCCGGGTTCCCCCTCATAACCAATAAGCGGGACGATGGTAAGATCCTTGTACAATTGTTCATCCCAACATCCTCCCAATAGGAAAGAACATGCGATGGAAATAAGTGCGATTTTTTTCATTTCCCTTTCCTCCTATTCGTAATGATGACGATGGCCGGAATAAGGATGGTAAATAGTAGGTGGACATAAATGATAAGATCAGCCAGTTTGTCTACATACTGTTTTGACACAAAGAGTAAAGGCAACAAAACGAGCAGTACATGCCAAATAATCGTATCCCTTTTGTGATGCTCTTTTACATGAAGCCGGTGAACATACATTGCGGAAAAGGAGAGAATTGTAACGGTAATGATGCTCCAAATCATCCAAATGTAAAGGAAAAACAAGTCGAGCCGCTGGACAAAAGTAACTTCCTGGGATTTCAAAATAAAAAGAAGCGGTTCCGGGACGTGTTGCAACCCAGTGAGCGTGAAATATAAAATTGTAACAATGACGGAGAAAAAAAAGAACAAAAACCACACCATTTGATAGACGAATAACGGAAAGCCTTTTATTTTCTGCTTTACATCGACGTACCTTCTGAAAAATAAATATAATTCAATGCCTACGAAAGCAATTTGTGCCTTTAAGAGACCTTTAAACCATTCCGTTCCAGTCGATTCCCCTATTGGGAAAATGTTCGTCCATATGAGATCATCCCAAGCGAACTGTAATATTATAAGAAAAAAAAAGATGAGGGGGATAAGAATGACAGTTAAATTGATGACCGTTTCCGCTCTACTTAAATTTGCATATAGCGATACACTAACTAGCGCCGCGAGGACGATAATTTGAGGAGTTTCCGGGAACCCCCATACCGCTAATGTATAGTCGATGTATGCAAGAAAGGACACTGTAACAAAAAGCCAGTACCCTTTATACAACCACCCGACGAAAGGACCAAAAGTAAATCGCATATAATACCGTTCATAAAAGAGTAGCAGCATGTAGTGTAGGACGCCAGCAACGAGAAATACAAGCCATGCATCCCTGCCAACTGCACCGATGAACGGTGTTGGAAAGGAGAAGAATGCCGACCCTGTCTGTGTAATGAAAAGAAGTAGGAAAAACTGGGTTCTTGATAATTTGAAATTCAAGTTTCTCCCCCGTCCTTCTGCTTGTCCCCTCCGTGTGTAAATGTTTGTTGTTGCTTATGATTTTTATAATAAGGGACCCTGAAGAAAATATTTTTAAAACGGGAAGGATCAAATGGCACGACCGGTGACAAATAGGGTTGTTTCAGTGAAGACTGATTCATCAAATGGATAAATAGGATGAGTGTCGCGATAGCGATGCCGAAAAAACCAAAAAGTGACGCTGCAAGCATGAACGGAAATCTGATGATTCGTATTGTCATGTTCATTTCGAAAGATGGCACGACAAAACTTGCAATTGCGGTCATCGCCACGACGATGACCATCAAATTCGACACCAGTCCTGCATTGACAATCGCATCTCCGATAACAAGACCGCCCACAATGCCGATTGTCGGACCAATTGGTGCCGGTAACCGGATTGCTGCTTCCCGGATAATTTCAATAAAAACTTCAACAATAAGCGCTTCAACAAGCGGACGGTACGGGATATCTTGCACTGCAACTTTCACTTTTTGACTTATTTCAAACGGCAAAATCTCCGAGTGGAAACCGACCACCGCAATATAAAATGCAGGCAGGAAAATTGCAATCATGAAACTAAACAGCCTAAGAATACGATAGAATGTTCCGACCAAGACTCGTCCGTTAAAATCGTCGGTTGACTCATAAAACGAAAAAAATGTAATCGGTGCAATGAGCGCTGTGGGGGATTGGTCAGTGAATATAACGATTTTCCCTTCCAGTAAATTCGCGACGACACGGTCCGGCCTTTCCGTGTTAAGGAACTGCGGGAAAGGGGAAAAAACCGAATCCTCCAAATAATCTTCAATTTGTCCAGCGCTGTATATTTTAGGTGCATCGATATTTTCAAGTCGATTATTAACGTCCTCAACAACTTCTTTATTAGCGATTGACTCAATATAGATATACGTAACTTTCGTATTCGTGTCTTTCCCGAGCCGTATATCCTTTACGACTAAATCCGGGATTGTAAGATGCTTTCGAATGAGCGAAATATTTTTGTCGATGCTTTCCACGAAGCCTTCATGGGCACCGCGAATGACGATTTCACTGTTTGGCTCAGCAGTTGAACGCACTTCATAAGATGGGATCGTAATTGTCATTATTAGATTCGGTACAGGGAAATAGACTACGACAAAACCGCTTGAGACACTTTCGACCAATTTCGGTACCGAAAATGCTTCCACGGTCGATGCGGCGGTCCCACCCCAATCTGGGAGTTCAATCGCGCGTTTCCGTATAATATCGATTTGTTTGTTCACTTCTCCACTTTCCGTCATCGTATTAAAAAAGCAAACGATGCCGACTCCATCTTTCCAACTGACTTCCCGTACGATAAGATCCGCCGAATCATGGAATAAATTTTTGATATATAAAATCAAACTGTCATTCGACTTCACTTGATCCATTACATTCACCTCTTTGAAGAGTATGCGCAATGGAAAAACGTTTTAAACTTTATATGGAAGTGCGTGTTGGTTGCAAAACTATTTATAGTTTACATAATAGTATTATTAACACCATGGTATTAAAAGGTTATCTATAACTGAAAAAATATAAAAAAAGAGTCATCCCCTGTACCGGAACGATTCCGGTGCAAAGAACAACTCGTCAATCATATTATTTTTGAATGAACTGCTGTGTCCAGTAGTTGCCATTTTTGTCATAGCCGATGCCGATGTGAGTGAATCCAGGCGTTAAGATATTTTGTCTATGCCCTGGTGATTCCATCCATCCTTTAACGACTTCCGCTGCTGTACGTTGACCCATTGCAATATTTTCAGCGGCTGATTTATACGTTACACCATTTGCTTTCATTTGATCAAACGGTGATCCGTATGTCGGGCTCGTATGTGAAAAGTATCCTTTTGAAGCCATATCCGTAGATTTTTGGCGCGCTGAGTTCATCAATTTGCTATCTGTCTGTAACGGTTTAAGTCCTGCTTTTTGTCTTTCTGCATTCGTTAAATCAAGGACAGCTTTTTCAATTGCTGAAATTGAAGCGTCTTGTGGTGTTTCAACAGGTTTTTCTGCTGGCACTGTTGGTGTCGGGTTTTCCACCGGCACTGTTGGTGCGGGTTGTGTTATTGGCTCCGTTGGTGTCGGCTTTTCCGCCGGCTTGGATGGTTCTGGTTTTGTCACTGGTTCAGTCGGTGTCGGTTTTTCTACCGGCTCAGATGGTACAGGTTTCGTCACCGGTTTAGCCGGATTTTCTAACTTCTGTTGTTGATAACGATCCTTGTTCCATTTGTAATGATACCCTTTAAAATCATTCTTTTCTGGGTGTAACTTGTAGAAGTTAAATTGCTCACTTTCCCATCCTATGTATTGAATACACTGTGCCTTTGACACCTGTACCTCATTATTTGCATAAGAAGCTTCTACATTATTGCCATTCGGCAGTAAAAGTGCCGAACCGAGTAAGATTACTGCGATTGATTTTTTCATATCTTATCTCTCCCTTCGCAAACTATCATAACGCGCGAGAGAGTTCAAATTATGGACGTTCTTTCCAACTAGTCCAGTATATTCACAAATACGAGTCTAGCGTACATTCTATTAAGCAAAAATGGATACTTCTGGACGAATATGTTTAACTTTCATTTAAATAGGGGTTGACGCCATATTGATTTGATGAGCTTTCATACGTTATAAAGTCTATTCCTTCCCCTATAACGACGAGTCGGGGATCCATTTTCACGTATTCAGGTAGCCAACTTACCATGCCATATGCATATTGGAAAAGATAAGGATTTTTTGCCCCAATGAGAGGAACGTATCCCTTCATGCGATACACAGTGTCGGGAAGCGATTTCACCCAGTCCTCGAATTCCTCGCGATTGACACTTTCTTTAAATGTAATCAATTTGGATGAAAGCGGTAACCCTTTCCCTGAAATAATCGGTTCATTTGTCTTTTGTTTTGGTTGATTAAGTATTTTTTCAATGAATGAAAACGCAATTTTCGCCCCCGTTGTTTGGATAATTGGTGCCACACTGTTGAAATTAGCCATTTCCAACGTAACCGTTGCCATTTCGCCTTCTGTTAGAAGATCCGATTTGTTTGCAAGAAGAAGATGCGCATGGCGGATTTGTTCCATATATAGTGCTCTAATTTGTGGCGACAATTTGTCACGGTCTAACCAAAGTTTACTATCTGCAACTGTAACGATTCCTTTCACATTCAAACGGTCCGCAAAAAGTGGTGAGTACACAGCATCCAAAGCTTCAACGGGATGTGCGGCACCTGTCGTTTCAATTAAAATAACATCTATGTCCTCATTCTCTTCAAGTAGGCCTTGCAGCTGTGCTTCCGTCTGTTCCGATCCCGTACAGCAGATACACCCGTCAAGAAGCTCTTTAAGCGGTACATCGCCTTCAACCGCATCCGAGTCAAACGGCAATTTCCCTAGCTCATTCATAAAGACAGCCGGTTTCTTTCCCGCTTCTTTTAATTGGCCAATAACATTCATTAGCAATGACGTTTTCCCACTTCCAAGAAAACCGCTAAATAAATAAACATCTATCATTTTTACATCCCAACCTTTTAATTGAAAAAAGCGCCCTTCCCATAGGACGGACGCTTTTCACTTATTTTCCTATCTTTTCACGCAATACATCTTTAGCTTTCAATAACTGTGGGTCATCCTTTTGGATTTTCTCGCGCAACTTTTCCATAAGACCAAATGTCGTATCGCCGGACAAAATCCCTGTTGTTTCAAGTGAAAGATCATCTTGAAGATTTTTCACAGCTACAACCGTATCTTCATCAAATAAACCATCTATTTCACCCGGTTTATAACCGATTGCTTCAAGCATTTCTTCAGCAGATTTAATGATCGTAGATTGCATACCATCTTTCATTTCGGCAGTCGGATCCAAATATGGCAACATTGCATACGGTGGATAAGGAACTTCAAAATCGGGTTTAATCCCCACTTTGTGGATCCAGTTTCCATTTGGTGTTAACCATTTTGCCGTTGTAATTTTTAAGTTCGATCCGTCCGGAAGGTCTTTCGGCGTTTGAACTGTCCCTTTACCGAATGTATTCACACCAATTAACGGAATATCAGCAGATTCCTTTAATGCCGCCGCCAGTATTTCAGAAGCAGAAGCACTTCCTTCATCCATTACAAGAGTTACTGGTACAGTTACTTTCCGACCACCTTTTGCAGGATAAATATCGGGTTTACCACTTTTCTCTTCGTATTGGAATAAGTTCTTACCGCTTTCTACAAATAAATCTGAAATTTCCATTGCGATATCTAATCTACCGCCGGGATTTTGACGCACATCTACAATCATGCCCTTCATCCCTTGTGCTTCCATATCGTCGAGCGCCAGTAAAAGTTCATCGTACGTACCTGTTGAAAAGCTCGTAATACGAATATGTGCAATGTTATCTCCAAGCATTTCTGAATAGACCGTTTCAAGTGGAATAACGTCACGAGTTATTTTAATATCTACAGGATCGACCGCTTCACCACGCATAATCGATAAAACGACTGTCGTTCCTTTTTCGCCCCGTATAAGAAGGACGGCTTCGGACGAAGACAACCCTTGTATACTCTTACCATCAACGGCAATAATCTTATCGTGTGGCAATAGTCCAGCGCGTTCAGCCGGCGAATTTTTAATCGGTGAAACGATCGCTATGTATCCGTCACTTTCTTGGATTTCCGCACCAATTCCTTCAAAACTTGATGAAATACTTTCATTTAACTGCCTCGCTTCATCTTCGTTCAAATAATCGGAGTACGGATCACCAAGTGCCTCGATCATCCCATTAATGGCTCCATTAATGACAGCTGTTTCATCGATTGTTTCATAGTAACTTTTTTTCATTTCATCATAAGCGTTATAAAGCTTTTCAAATTCTTTCCGATCCACCTTTTGTATAGGGGAACCGACATCAACAACTTTATCGTCTCCTGCCATCAGTACAATAAATGTAATTCCTGCAGTAACAAGAACTACGCTTATTAGTAGCATGACGAAGGAGAATGGTTTTAATCTTATCTGTTTTTTTGCCGGCTGTTCTGAACCTTGTTCAAGTTCGGCTTTTCCATCTTCCTTCATACTTTTCCCTACTTTCCGCCCATCTTATCTTTGCAGAAAAAAGAACCGCTACAGGGCGGGCGGTTCTTTCTTAAAATCACTCCATAATTGCGGCTTCAAGCGCAACTTCAATCATGTCATTAAATGTAAGTTGGCGTTCTTCTGCTGTAGTAGCCTCACCTGTTAAAATATGATCGCTCACCGTCAAAATAGCTAGTGCTTGGCGACCAAACTTTGCTGCTAATGTATACAATGCCGCTGCTTCCATTTCTACCGCCAGAACACCATATTGTGCCCATTTTTCGTGCTGTGCAAATTCATTATAGAATAAATCTTCAGTATAAACGTTTCCAACTTTTAGCTCTAAACCTTTTTCAAGTCCAACATTGTACGCTTTTAACAGAAGATCGAAATCAGCTGTCGGAGCAAAATCATTACCGTCAAAAATAATTTGATTCATCCTTGAATTTGTTGAAGCACTTTGAGCGATAATTACATCACGCACATGTACATCTTTCTGGATTGCGCCACATGTCCCTACACGAATTAGTTTTTTCACGTTATATTCCTGCATAAGTTCAGTTACGTAAATTGAAATCGAAGGAACTCCCATTCCAGTACCTTGAACCGAAATACGTTTCCCTTTATAAGTTCCTGTATATCCGAACATATTCCGAACATCGTTGTACTGTTTTACATCTTCCAAAAATGTTTCGGCGATGTATTTAGCGCGTAACGGGTCTCCTGGAAGCAAAATCGTTTCAGCAATCTCACCTGGTTGTGCATTAATATGTATACTCATAAAATATCTTCCTCGCTTTCAAATTTTCTTTCATAATCATACATGGAAAAAAGCGGTTATGCAATAAAGTTGTCGCTCTTAACGCTTTCCGCGCTCTTCATACAGCTTGTACAAGTCATCAAAGACAACAGAACGCATCCCTGCATCCGCCTTTTCTTCTACATACCGTGAAATTAAATCAAACTCGGTTTCCTCTTTTGGAAAACTAAGGTCATTGAACATACTTTCTGCAAACTGTGCTTGCAAATCATCTTTTCGCCCCCCGCGAAAAGAAAGAGCGAACTGATAAAATGATTTATTCATCTACCCAACACCTCATCTCAAACTTTCAACATCAATCATGCCCTGGTGTAATTACGTTCCGGATTTTGAACCCTACTTGCAGGGTTAATACCCTGCAAGATCCATAACATCCGCCGAAGGTTGAATGAAGTTAAAATAATCGTGCATACATACTATACCCTTCATTTTCAAGCTCATTGACGGGTATGAAACGAAGTGCGGCCGAATTAATGCAGTAACGGAGCCCGTCCGCACCGGGACCATCCGGAAAAACGTGACCGAGATGTGAATCCGCTTCCTTAGACCTTACTTCCGTTCGGCGCATGCCATGACTATCATCAAAATGCTCAATTACTTCTTCCGATTCAATTGGCTTCGTAAAACTTGGCCAGCCGCATCCAGCGTCATATTTATCTTTCGAGCTAAATAATGGTTTTCCCGAAATAATATCTACATAGATTCCATCTTCGTAGTGACTGTCATATTCGTTTTGAAATGGCGGTTCTGTTCCATTCTCCTGGGTTACGTGAAACTGCATATCCGTTAGTTTATTTCTTAAGTCTTCTTTCATACGTTATTCCCCCCACTTATTTAATTTAAATTGAACTCGTCCTGAACCCGTTGCGTATCGATTATAATGTGTAGGATTTTTCAAATAATAATTTTGATGGCCCTCTTCAGCTTCGTAAAACAGTTTTGCCGGTAGAATTTCTGTAGCAATCGGTTTATCAAACTTCTCTGAAGCTTCTAGTGCTACTTTCGACTTTTCAGCAAGAAGCCTCTGTTCTTCGGTATGATAGTATATTGCCGTTTCGTAAGATTCTCCTCGGTCAAAAAATTGTCCCCCAGAATCCGTTGGATCAATTTGACGCCAAAAAACATCGAGTAATTCACTATACGAAATTTCACTTTCGTCATATGAAATTTGCACCGCTTCGCGATGACCTGTTGTATTTGTGCAAACGAGTTCATAAGACGGGTTTTCTACGTCACCACCCGTATATCCAGAAACAACGGATGTCACCCCATCATAACGATCAAACGGCTTGACCATACACCAAAAACAACCACCTGCAAATGTTGCTAAGTTTTTAGCCATTGTTTTTTCCTCCTTAGTCTTTTGGAATAACAATTTCAAGTATAATTTCATCTTTCGCAAGGTTGAATTCTTTCGCTTTTATTTCTAAATCGCCGGAAACAGGTATTGCGGAAAGATTGATAAATAACTCTTCTTCTTTCGGCCGCACAATCATCCATGGAGGTAGTTTAACAGAATCCTTCAATATTTTTAACACAGTTGATGGCGGTATGTTCAACTTTCCTATTTCAACTGACGTTTGTTTTAAGATTAGATTACCGTCTTCTCGAACGATTGGATCAAAAAATAAAGTAACGGGTAGTGTATACGCAAAAACCGTCAGTTCAGATGTTAAAACAATATTATCTTTAACTTCCAACGTGACAGGCAAAGGTTCGCCATCCATCGCTTTACGAATATACGTATTCGCAATCCCCTCAAAGTCTTCTTTCGTTGCACGCACCGTCAACAGATGATTTGGAGCGGTACTTACTCCTGCATTCGGAACGTCAACAGACTCTGGAGAACTACTAATAAAAACAACTAATGCAACTACTGCTGCAGCTATGAGGCCAAACAGTACGAAAAAACCGACTTTCCAAAAATTCATGTAACCCACTCCCTACATATCCAGCTGCCCATCAGACTTAGTTTTCAAATCGCATTGTGCAAATTTTTCTTGAAACCGTTTTGTCATCGAATCATATCCTTTGGCATTCGGATGAAAAAAATCGGTATGGTATACCATCATCGCGTTCGAATTAAATAGGTCGGTTACAGGTACAAAGCAAGATTTTTGATCCAAGACGGTTCGAACTTCAATCGCTTCGTTCCAGTCCTCTATAATATTCTCAAAATCATTTGCTTCATCCGTTACAATTGTAAAAGGATTATATAATCCTGACAAACCAATAATTGCATCCCCATTCAAATCCCTAATAACTCCATATAGTTCATCCAACCGGTTTTCAAATTTTTTAAGTTCATCATAAAATAGCCCCACCCGTAAATCAAAAAGATTTTTCTTTACAATCCGCATTATATCGTTCCCGCCGATTGTTATTAATATTACATCGGCACTTTTCACAACAGCCTGAATCTCAGCATCTTCTAACTGCTTAATTAGTTGATCACTTCGACGTCCTCTTTTGGCCAAGTTATCTGCTTTTACATCCTTAACACCTTTCCACTCATTCATCTCGTTCGTTAATCGTCCAAAATAACCTTCCCACTTTAATTCATCCCCAACGCCTTGTGTAAGCGAATCCCCAAGACCGACAACACGAAGTCGCTTCGGTATGAAATAATTTGGTATCGACCATTCCTCGAATGCTATAAACTCTCGTTTCGTAACCGTATCCGCGGATCTAACAAAAGGTGAATTACAACCAGACAATAAGAATGAGAAGGTGAAAATAATTATAAGTACTCTTCTCATACACATAGTTCCCCTTTTCCTTAGTTAAGAATCATTTAGATTAATCGGTGTAGTACATAAAACCAATTGCACCTTCACCTGTATGTGTACTAATGATAGGTGTTGTAAACGTCACCTTTACATCTTTTATCCCTGATTCTTCAATTAACTTTTTCAATGGTTCACCCATTTTCAAACCATTCGCGTGGGATATTCCAACACCTTTAACTATTTTCCCTGCTGTCTCTTCTGTAAATGCTTTGAAAAGGTGGGACACAACTTGTTTATGGCTGCGTGCTTTTGCGACTGGTGTATACACGCCGTCTTGTAATGTAGCAATAGGTTTAATGTTTAGTAGTGAACCAATCATTGCACGGCCTTTGCCGATACGACCGCCTTTCACAAGATTATCGAGCGCGTCAACAACAACAAAAAGCGATGTTTGTTTTCGCACCAAATTCAATTGGTCAACAATTTCTCCAACGGCTTTACCCTCGTTCGCCATTTTTGCAGCTTCAAGTACTTGGAATGTTAGTGCATGGGAAATGTACATTGAATCGACAACCGTTACTTTTGCATCGGTCATTTCAGCTGCGGCTTGTGCGGATTTTACAGTCCCACTCATACCACCCGTCATATGTATTGATATGATTTCACTGCCATCTTCACCCAACCGATCATAAAGTTCCTTAAATACTCCAGCGGCAGGCTGTGAACTTTTAGGCAGTTCAGGAGCAGCGGCCATCATCTCCAAAAAATTCTCAGGTGACAAATCAATTCCATCTATAAAAGATTCACCCGAGATTTGGATTGTTAATGGTACAACGTGGAGGTCGTATTTCTTAATATCTTCTTCGCTCAAATCTGCTGTTGAATCCGTAACGATATGAATCTTTTTCACAGAAAACGCTCCCCTCTTAAAATTGAAATTGAATGAATACTTTGATCCAGTGAAACTATACATGCCGAAATAAAGAATTCCTTTAAACACCCTTCGGCGCTTGGGGCCTTCGCCATAAGCCAAGTTAGCTTCGCTACCAGTCTTATGGCTTCGGCAACCCTTTGTAAGAAGCCTACGCTAGCTATTCCTAGGCACTTGAGCATAAACACCTGTATATCAGTCCGTTATTTCCTTTCATAAACGAGAAATGAAAAAGGAATGCCGTCTTCTGTCATTTTTTCTTCAGAAGTCGATGTAAGTTCCCATTCATTGCTATAGGATGGGAAAAATGTATCTCCCTCGAATGTTTTTTGAATCAGCGTAATATATAACCGATCCGCCATTTCCAAAGTAAGTCGGAATATCTCCGCACCACCGATAATCATTATTTCCTCATTATGAACTTTCGCTTTTTCAATAGCTTCATTTAATTCGTGAACAACGATAACACCTTCTGCCGAAAAGTCCTTATTCCTTGTCACGACTATATTGAGTCTTCCGGGCAATGGTCTGCCTATGGATTCGTACGTCTTGCGCCCCATCACCATCGCCTTGCCCATAGTCATCTTTTTAAAGTAAGCAAGGTCTTCGGGAATATGCCAAGGCAAATCGTTGTTCGCCCCGATTACTCGGTTTTGATCATGTGCAACTAATAATGAAATCATTCATATCTCCCTTTCTTAGACAGCTATTGGCGCTTTAATTCTTGGATGTGGATTATAATTTTCAAGCTCTATATCGGATAAGTCCATATCAAAAATGGATTTTCCATTTGAATTTAATTTTAATGATGGCAATTCTTTCGGCGTACGTGAAAGTTGTTCGTTCACTTGGTCAATATGATTCGAATAAATATGTGCATCTCCTAGTGTATGAACAAATTCGCCCACTTCTAGCCCACACTCGTATGCTATTAAATGAACGAGAAGCGCATACGATGCAATATTAAACGGTACACCGAGGAAAATATCTGCGCTACGCTGATAAAGCTGGCAAGACAATTTCCCATCTGAAACGTAAAATTGGAACAACGCATGACACGGCGGCAATGCCATATCTTCTACTTCAGAAGGATTCCAAGCTGTCACAATATGGCGACGTGAATCCGGATTTTTTTTAATCCCTTCGATAAGGTTTGCAATCTGATCGATAGACCCTTCACCTGTCGTCCAAGAGCGCCATTGTTTTCCATATACTGGACCGAGATCCGCGTATTTTCCCGCAAATTCCTCATCTGATACGACACGTTGTTTAAACAAATCCATCTCTTCTTTATAAACTTCTGCAAACTTAGGGTCTTTCGTCGCTCGAAGTCCGAAATCCGTCATATCTGGACCTGCATACTCGTCGCTCTTCACCCATTGTTCAAATGCCCATTCGTCCCATATTGGATTTCGATCTTGAATAAGCGTTCGAACATTCGTATCTCCTTTTAAAAACCACAACAATTCCGAAGCAATAAGCCTAAACGCGGTTTTTTTAGTCGTCATAAGTGGAAATCCTTCATTCAAATCGAATCTCATCTGGTACCCAAACACACTTACTGTTCCAGTACCCGTTCGGTCTTCCTTCTTCGTTCCAGTTGCAAGTACATGATTACATAATTCTAAATACTGTTTCATTTTAAAAGCCTCCTAGTGAATACCTTTAGTATAACAAATACATAACAAAAACACCGCCACAAAGGTTACGATTAAGTTAACCATTGCGGTGGTGTGTTTTTTGACCAAAATCCAATGCTGTTTATATAGCTGCATATTTTGTAGTCGCAACACTTGCAGAATCAGCGTTTGAAACGTATCATGTTTTTGCACTTCACGAAATTTAGTATATTTAAAAGTATTATTTTGGGGTACCATTGGGGTACCGTTAAGTATACTTATTTAGTTGCGAAAAGTAACCGAAAATAAAGCCACCTTCTCAATTGAGTCGCTGGCTGTTGTTGCTATTATTCACTTTACCGCCACTATAAGTTTAATATCATTTATGCTTTTTGTACAGCCACACTCTTTACTAATGAAAAAAAGACGGGACATTAAGCTAACGGGTTCGGTTGATGGGGAGAAAACATTAAAAAACACAGCATTAGGGGACACAATTCACGTATGAATTGGTGTCCCTATTTTTATTGTTATAACGGTGTTTGGATGCCTTATATGGACAAACTGGCACCACAATTAGCACAGTAATTAACAGCATCGCATAAATTTATGTTCCTTAGTTAATTACCAGGTTAAAATGCTTGCTAATTAGTTGAATATAACAACGACCGCAAAAGATACTCACCTAGAATTAATTGATAATTTCGGAGGAAATAAGAGAGCTTGTGTTAAAGTAAATTAAAGGATTCTGTATATAGATTCAAGAGTAATCTTTATTCAACAAATGGAGCCCACTTATTAAATGATATAAATAACTAAGGCGGGGGTAGAATGAGAAAAAAATTATTAATTAGTGGACTTGCCTTGTTTGTTCTTTCAGCGATACCTTTATTTCAAATGGTCAGAGAAGTAGTAACTGATTGGAATCTAAATATTCGTTATAAAGTCGAACAGACTTATGCCGAACAGGGATTTCCTACAACAATCAATGTGCAGGAAATTGAAGTTAAAGGACACCTCATTGAAATAGTTGAAGAACAAACTGGAAAAAAGGGAAGTTTAACCTTATGGGATAGAGAAGAAGGTGTAGAGGCTGGAGATATTGTAAGAATTCATATATTGGTTGATGGCAAAGAAGTAACGCAAGCAGACGAAATTTGGCTCTCGAATCGGGATAGAGGAAGTCGTTATTACTCTTGGCTTGATATTTTAACGGTTAATGATAAGGTAGCCATCGTACAACGTCTTACAGATGACGATGAAGCAATGAACGACCGTAGATGGAAAATTATTTGGATTGATAAACAAGGCGATATTACAGATGAAAAAACTTCTTATCAAAAGCGAAATGAAAATCCTCTTGCTGTTCGTTTAATAAACGTTGCTGGCACATCATTAATGAGTATGGGTTATTATTCAGACATACTAAAGGGATACCATCAATTTTCTTTCCTTTGTTATATCCAGCGGGAACTGGGGTAATAGGTATTTTGTTAAGTGCTATTGCAATTCTTCCACGAGAAAAATCATATTAGACGAATAACCAGTATTAGCATATAAGTTTTTTAAAATTCTGTCTGTCTATCCATCAAAACAATCCTTTTGTCTATGCAAGAAACGGATGCGTTTGTGGAACAGACTATACGCACCTACTGTCAGTAAAATATTTCATCGAAAAACGCTTGTCTGAGCGTTTTTACTTGCTATTTATATTGCTGAATTAATACTGAAACATTTGCCAATGGAATTGTTATTTACATTTTTTTAGCGTTTTTCTCCCCGTCAACCGAATCCGTTAACATTAAGCGCCCTCTTTTTCATTTCTTATTTTTAAGTTTTCAAGCAGATGCATCGAATGCAAATAACGCTTAAATTGTACTCAAAGAAAAATACGGAAAAGTAAGCTTCTTGCTCACAGGAGATGCGGAGTCTGCGGTTGAAAACATATAACAGTAACAACAAATGGTTCAACGTATTCGGTATCTGCTAAAGCATGGACGCCACCACAAGTTAAACCAGAGCCAACCGAATCCTGGTTCCGGAACGAATGTGTTTCCCTGTAGATAAAGCTCTTTTAGCTATTCCTGATCAACTTTTATGGTAATCATTTTTCTTCGCCCACCCATTCATTCAGCCACTCGATTTCCTCCTGTGATAAGCCCTGTTCTTCTGTTTCTCTTTCTATTACATGGTGCCAATTCGCCTCTTCCCATTCTAAGTGGGTTTCCCACTCACGCATAACTTTAACTGCCTTTTCTGGTTCAAATATCTGTCTAGTTTTGAATGGTATTATTTTCGCCATTTTCACCACCTCTTCCGACTTGTTCTGTTTCTTCTATAATAATGGTTTTAATCGAAAGAATCAAAAAAGCCCAAACTATTCTAGTCTGGACAATCTTGATATAACTCATTATTTTCTTTTCTTATCTTTCTATTTCTTCTTCTAGTAACGCACCCGTTAGTGTAAGTAAATATAGTGATTTATTTATGTTTCACTCTTCCACTTAGAATGGGTATAGACTAATTGAAAAAGCAAAGCAACTACTATTGACGAGGTTGATATTATTTTAAAAGGAATGGATAACTCTGAATAAGTGAACAGCATTATAATTGCAACGACACTGAATGGTATCATCCATAGCGTCCTAATAAACTTTTTCTATAATTCAGATTCCAGTAAATAATTCCACTAGTACGACCATTTTTCAATGTAAACACCCTCTCTTTCAATATTTTACCACAAAAGTATTTCTTTACTATTCTACGTGATTTCCCTAGATCATATACTAGATTTTTTTGAGCAAAACATCTATAGAGGTAGCGTATTGAAAATGTGCTTAACGTTGTAAATCTACATTTCCCCTGTCGCTATCCCATACAGATGAAATTTTTAATAAATTAAGGACACTTTAAAAAATTCAACTTAATAGCTACACTAGAAAATTGTATCAGCTATTTCGGTCTCGTTTTGCTACATGGACTTCCACTTCCGGGTAGATATACAGCTTATCTATAGGTTTTAGTTTTGAAAATCACTCTGCGGATTCTCACTTACGAAAAAACCAACCCGTTTCATTCAATGGCGGAATGAAACCGGTCGGTTACTACGAGCAATTCGCACCAACGTGTGTCCTGGAGTATCCCTATCGTTACGATAGCTTCGATCCGAAATACAAGACACTGAAATATACACGCCCGAAAGAATATGCGACCTGTCCATTACAACATGACTCCCTTTGTCAAAAGACCTATAAAATCGGGCAATCCACGGATCTCCGGCCAATTTATTAAGCAGGCAATTTGCCTTTTCCCTCATGTCTTCGGTTTCTTCACTTACACTAGGATCAATCTTTAGTATTTTTCAATAGTAAGACAAGAGCCAATCGCCCCTCATTCCATTTTTTACACGCATAGTATATTACAAAAGGAGGTGAATAGATGGATTTTAATAACCACAACTCTAATCGTAGACGTTGCAAATGTAATATCAATCCATGCTCTTGCAAAAAAGTATGCAGAGTACCAAGTGCTTTCATAGGACCGTTCAGAACTACCGAACGGCCTGAATCTCCCATTATCGGAGCCACATGTGGGTTATGCGAATACGGGTATATTTACAACCTAACTCCTCAAGTGGTAGCTGTAGAAGCTGATATCTTGTTTGATTCAAATGGAGTGATGACACCTGGAATTGTGCATACCCCTGGAACCACTCAAATTATAGTTAACGTTCCGGGAGACTACCAGGTTCAATTCGTTGTGTTAGGTACAGAACCTAACCAATTTGCCCTGTTTTTAAATGGCTCGGTGGTTCCGGGTGCAATCTACGCTTCAGGTGCAGGCACTCAGATAGACGGCGGTCAGGGTATATTCACCATAGCAGCAGGCGATGTTCTTACCATTCGAAATCATTCTTCTGCTGCAGCAATTGGCCTTGCGTCCCCTATAGGCGGCACACAAGCAAACGTAAACGCTTCTATTGTCATTAAATTGTTGAGTCCCATTGGATAGAGAGGAAATACCCGGTACAAATCATCTTGGTTTCACTGGATTTTAATAGTACTTTGATAGACAGTAATTTTACCGAGTTCTTCATCTATAACCACCGTAAAAAAACGCATACTTAATGAAGTTTCCATCTGTTACGGGTGCGTTAGTAAAAAGGACCATGAATAGGTCCTTTTTTCCTTTTCAATAGATTATCAACAATCTTATTCAACAGAGCCTAATTTTAAGTAAGGACAGATAAAAAATCTTCAAGGTCGCCAGATTATTCTTAGATATATCCATGTTGTTGCGATGCAGTTCTTGAAGCAGTTTCGTAACGTTACGTGCCGATAGTTCCTGAACGGTTGCGAAGAAAGCATCCTGTTTTCCAATCAATCCTTTTAATACAACGACCGTTGCTTCCACCACTGTATCCGTGTCACCTTCCATTGGATTAAAGCCCGCAGAATTGGGTTTGTCAGGGTCAACGTGAATACATGGAATATCCATTTCTAAACACATTTCATATACCATTGCCGCCACATCCCCTTTTGATTCGACAACGGAAATACCTAATGGCACCCCTCGTTTCTTCTGTAGCAGAAGTTGATAAATCATCGGCTTCAATATCGTTGCCGTCTTGCCGCAACGGGTTGGTCCCACTGCAAGCATATGAGTGAAGCAATCACTCCCTTGCCATACGATGGGCACTCCCATCTACCTCACCTCCTTTTAGTAACATTTCTTTAACCAATCCCGCTTACCGAAGTACTCATGTATCTGATCCATTTTGAACGGTGCAGGATGATCTTCCTCAAAACTGAACAACGTCTAAATGGTGCTCGATATTTTATATCTGAGTAATTCCAGGTGCTCTTTGTTCTGATTTCTAATCAACAATTGATTTGATTGTTCACCTTCCTTCCATAATAAATTGGGTAGCGCTTTGGCATTGTGAGATATACGTTTCGCCCAAAATCGCATATCCTTTTTGTGGTTTCGGGTATCCATCATCCTCAATAGTAAGAGGGGTGTTTCAAGTACAAGAAAACCCAACTCGATTAATTCGGCTGGGCTTTTTTTCGCTACATGAACTTCCACTTCTGAGTAGATATTCAGCTTATTTTTACAGATTTTAGTCTTGAAAAACAATTTCGACTTCCTCCTTTTCGTAAAAATAAAAACAAAAATAACACGCATCATTCAATTGCTGAACGTAATGTGTTTTGTGTAAGTAAACGATTTATAGATTGTATCATCTGAGAAGATAATACAATTCTTTTGAAACCTTATCAATGTGTCACAATCGCACCCAATTGTTAAAAAACTACAAACATAAATCGCCCTTTAAGTATCAGTACTTATTTACTTTGAAATGACTTCACCATTATCATTAAAAGTCCATTTTTCTAAATCTTGATCAAAAATAATCTTATCTAATTCCTCATCAAGAACTTTAAATACCAATAAGTCTATTTTACTTCCTTGGTCAATAATGCTTTCAATTAAACTTTGACCACTTGTAAATTCATAGTCAAATCCTTTAATACCTAACAACATCTCTGACATTTTAATATATTTAATTGTATCAAACTCATAATATCCAGCAGTCGGAATATCAGGGTTCCTTGGTAGACTGTTCATTAGCTAGTTTTCAAGATAATGTGGGATGATTCATATAAGTTACTTTAGTATTTATATTTATATTGATAACTTATATTTTACCTTCACAATCCTGTTCTTTGAATCCTCTAAGCATAGCTAACTTTATACCCTCGTCTTCCGCAAAAGATCTAGCTCCTTTTGTATATCCTTTGGTCGTAACAACGAAGGCTTCATCAGGATTAATTTGTGAAACAGCACCAAAGAAATCTCCTACTATACTTATACCAACTTTTGAATCATTGTCCTTCCATTCGATTAAAATCCCCTTAGAAACGTTTGAACCTAAGCTGTGAACTACAACATCTATTTGATGTCCTGTTTTCTTGCTGTCTCCTCGAAGAGTTAAATCATGGATAACAACATCATTTTTGTTTAGTGTTTTAATTACTACTGATGCTAGTTTTCCGTACTTTGTACCTTGCTTTAATTTTTCCTCAGCAATATGTTCATCGTAAATATTTCTGCACTCATTTTAACTCACCCCTTTTTTCACCGTAATATTAATTAACGGGTAACTGTGCTTTATAAGAAAGTTAGACCAAAATCGAACTAAATCTGTTGTTTGAGAGCAAATAAAAAAATGATTCGAGTTTATAAAAAAATGACTATTTTCAGCTCATAACCATTTCGTAATGTATCCTAGTAGTTTTTAACATGTCATTCCTTTATTTAAAGCGCAATAAGACATCTTAGATATATAATTTAGGATGAAAGTTCTTTACTTCCTTTCTGCCATTCACACCTAGCATTAATAGAAACTTTAGATATCGTCATAAAAAGTAACACAGTAACCGGGGCTATAAAAGTAGCTGACAACCCAACTTTTGAACCTATAATTCCTGAAATACTCGAGACTATCAAAGTCTTGTTATCCTTTGATTTAATAATTCCGCTTAATTCTATCCTTTCTTCATCATATTCTGGATTTCCACACAATAATTTATAGAGTTCATTTTTTATCGAGTCGAAGTAACTACTTGTGTCCTCTTTTTTAGCACTAAATGGGGAAGTATTCTCTGTTGTGGCTGTTAACCAGGCAATAGCTGCATCCTCTGGTTCTTTAGTCTCCAACAAGCTTTTTAGAGTATCTTGTTGATATTTTGGTAATGATATTAGCCATTCCTCACTTTTATAATCAACTACACTTACTATTTCATTCCATTTCCAATCATCCTTTGTAGGTATTCAGTAGAAACTACATGTTTTGTTTGATGTAATGTTTGATGATCTATCGCACCTAAACTTATGCCACCTGTTAAAGTTGGTACTTAAGGACCAACTAAAATCCCCACCAAAGTTCTATCTTCCAAACTAATTACAGGACTTCCCGATCGTCCGGGTCTTGCTTGTATATTCAGTACTAGATGCTTGGTCTTCACACTATTATTGCTAAGCAAAATTATTGCCCCTACTTCTGTTGTTTGTTGAGTTAATACAACTCTTCCTAAATCTGAATGTGGAAATCCAATAATAGCCACTCTTTCGCCGATCCTTAAACTATCTGTATTACTTATTCTAAGATTTGATTTTGCTCCCGATGGTATATTTATTTTTAATACACAGATATCTTTAATAGGATCAATCATATAAATTTAATATTACAATCAACATGGTGTACGACATGAAAAGACCAAGCAAGGCTTCGATTCAATTGAAAAGGCCGAACGGTCACTAATCGAGGTTAAGGCTGCCGTACTGGATGGAAATACAAGTTTCGTAGAAAACGATAACTTAACTGTCCAGCAATTAAACGAAATATATGTCTATTCGAATATTACGAACTGGAAGCCTACCACTGAAAATAATCATTCGTACATTATGAAAAACTATGTACTAAATGCAATTGGACTCCGTAAAATTAAAAATGTAAATAATCTCGTCGTGCAAAAGAATTTAATAGATCCGTTGATAAAAAGAGGATTTAAGCAAGGTACGCTAATGTCAATCTACAGGCGCTTGAATGCTATTTTCATGTTCGCAATCAAACATGAAATGTTGGACAGGAAAAGGTTTTCGACCCCAAATTTAAAAGGCGCGACCGAAAGTATTAAACGAAATGCACTATCTGTTAGCGAAGTGACAAAAATACTAGATGTTGCACGAACGAAATATAAAATTACTCACTATACCGCTTTAAGTTTATTGTTTTTAACGGGAATGCGCGCTGGCGAATTACGAGCTTTGCGTTGGGAAAGTGATATAGATTTTGAAAACGAGGTAATTCGCATTAGGAGAACCAAGGATCGTTACGGTCCGAGGTCCCCAAAAACAAAAAACAGTTACAGGACGTTCCCTATAAATCAAAACATTAAGAATCTGTTGCTCGCCTACAAGGAGTGGTACGAGCACGCTATGGCGCCTTACCAGTTTCGGAATCCTCTTGGATATGTATTCGTCACATACGCTGGAGAACCGCTTGGGGAGCGGTACATGAAGCGTATTATCGACCTGCTATGCGAAAGAGAAGAAATCCCCCACTTCACACCGCACTATTTAAGACATACATTTGTTACAATCCAGTTATCTAATAAGATTCCAATTTCTACCGTTGCCGCTTTAGTAGGAGATACCTCAGAGACAATCTATAAAGTTTATGCACACTCCTTTGAAAAAGATGAAATCCAAGCATCAAGTTTAATGGATGAACTCGTCAGTTTAGAATCATTTGAAAAAGAAAAACAGTGAATTTGGGGTACAAATTGGGGTACATGAGATATTACTTGCCTTTCGAAATAAATTCGTTTGATGACTATGTAATTGCAAAACCATATAAACGTTGACAGATAAACCTTCCTAAAGAAAAAACACTCGTTATTTCAACGAGTGTTTTAACATTTTTAAGACAACCATTTTGGCGGTGTGTTTTTTGACCAATAAATATCACCAATCGTATGGTGAGCTACAAAGTTATCTTCAGATAGATGATAGTGGAAATTAAAGAAAAAGCCGTCTTGTGGGCGCTTATCTGTTCGTACATGAAAACGAATTGCGTCTTTTCCATTCGCCATATCATAGACGTTAAAAATTTTTTCAGAATACTTACCTGCTGGTTTTTCGCTAATCACTAGTCGACGTTTTTGTAATTCATCCATATTTTTTACTGTCATACGGATAGCTTTATCAATTTCCGGGAAAATAATATCATCAAATTCACTGGAAATAACCGGCCCGATTTTAGTTCCGAACTTCATATACGCTTGTTCTTGCGCAAATGCAATAAGCTTGTCTTCAATTGAATCTAATTCATATTCAATTATCGGGTCTTCTAAAGCCAACTCGTAATTGTGGTTATCTTCCAGTGCGTTCGCTTGTTTTGTACTATCTTTATCCTGTAAAAAGGTCCATATTTCATGTCCAGGAGTAATGACGCCAAATGTTAACAGTGCCACGGCGATAATGAAGGATTTCTGCAACCATTTTTTCAACAATGCTCACCTGCAATTGTGTATGATTTTTTAACAACACTAGTTACTCAGACGATAACCTTGGGAAAAGGTTTCATCTTTCCTAATTTCATTGTACAATAAACAGGAAGATAAATCTTCGTTCTTTTGAAGGAGGTTTTTACTGATGAATCCGGAATTGTTTATCGGTCTTGGAATGCTAGCTTTACTTGTTTATTTAAGCTCTTTAAGTTTCACGGACTAATCCAAAGAAACGCCGGAACTTCCCCATGTGGAAAGCTCCGGCGTTTCTTATTTTTCTATGAAACCAAAATGGAATTTTGTATTCGGTCGTACAATTCGTTTAAATCCAAAGTGTTCAAATACCGGTGAATCAAACCGATCCTTCACGACAACTCGGTGTTTGCACACGCGACGTGCATGCTTAAGCCATTCTTCAGTAAGCAAGCTAGATGCCCCGACTTGCCTAAGCGGCGTGAAATTGGCCGATTCATCAATCGGCGCACTAAACATCGGATCAATGTAAACAATGTCCCAACTCGCATCGTTTTGCGTTTCTAGAAATGCGACCGCGTCCGAATGAATAACGTTTATACGCCCCATCGCATCGGTCAGCTCTTCTGAATTAGACGGAAACGAACGTAGACCCCGTTCTGTTATGAACGCAACATCGGGGTCCATCTCAACACCTGTAACTTTCCCGCTTTCGCCTGTCACAAATGACGCAATAATACTGTCAGATGCAAGTCCTAGCGTACAATCAAGAAATGTCATACCCGCTTGCAGCTGGGCAGTTGCCATCAACGGATCTGTTTCACCACTAACTAATCGCTTTAAACGAAATGCTGCTGAATTGGGATGAAAGAAAAAAGGCTTGTCCATTCCAATCCGGTACAATTCAAACCGTTCTTTTCCCGAAATTAAACAATTAGCCTCATACGCGTCCTGAATTCTAGTTACTGACCGTTTATTTCGTTCAATAATAGGGTAGCCAAGAACTTCTGAAGCTTCCTTTGCCAGTTCCCTAGATAGATCATCAGGTCTACCGCCGGTCGTAATTATAGTAGTCACTTTGCACAAACTTGGTCTAACGCACCAGCTAGATGGTCTTTAATTTGCTCCATCGAATAATTTTCAATTTGTTCTCTTGGAATAAAGTACGCAAGCGCACCGTCTTTCCATAGCGCAATTGAAGGTGAACTTGGTGGCACTTCGGAGAAATAATCTCTAAACATTGCAGTCGCTTCCTTGTCTTGTCCCGCGAATACTGTAAACAAATGATCTGGTGCATTTTCAGTATCTTTTAACGCCTCTTTCACTGCTGGACGTGCAAGACCTGCTGCACATCCACATACCGAGTTAATAACGACAAGCGCAGTCCCCTCAAGTTTGTCCATCGTTTCTTGAACCTCTTCACCTGTAGTTAACTCTGTAAATCCAGTTTGAACAAGTTCCTCGCGCATCGGTGTAACGATGCCTTTCATATACTCATCGTATGCATTCATGTTTTCGTCCCCTTTCATATGTGTTCGAAATAGCTTGTATATCAAGTTCCACGAGTTCTATTCTACCTCGACTTTCATACATTTTCACGGTTTGTCGCTTTAAATGTTAGTTTTGGTGATTTATTAAGTTAATTGATTGGAAAAATCACACCGTTTGCAAGGTTTTTAATGGCAGACGAACACTCGAAATAGTTGAATGGTATTTATGACTAATTAACAAAGTATCAATTAGCTCCATTTATTTATGAAATATTGAAAACAAAAAGAACGCCCGCATTTGGACGTTCCTTTGTTAATCACTTAATACAGTTATTTGTTTTTTATATAGTCTATACCTTGCGTTGTTATCGCTAAAACTAGATTATCTGTCCCTTGCCCGCTATCTGTGGCATATTCCTTTTCGATAAGGTATTCAATAGCTAGTTTGCTATTTACGTCGGCATTTACCATTGCTTTAGGTAAATTATAACTCCCGCCATTATTAGCAAGATGATATTCATAAAGACTTTGTAAGAGTACATCCGATAATTTATTTATTTCTTCATTAATCATGAATAACCCCTCCCTCTTTTCACCATCATACGACAAACGAGGGTGTAATCCTATCTTTTTTATTATTCGAAACTCCTCTTCCCGAACCTACGTTCCGAAAATTTATAATCAATAAACGCTCCAATGACTCCAACAGGTAATCCCCCTGCGGACACTGAAAGTAAAATAATAAATAGATTTACTTTCCCTACTTTTTGATACAAAATATAAAAAACTAAGGCGATTCCAATCGCCATAAATACTGCTGTGAAATAATAAGTTATTTGAATATCTTCTTTTATCACCGGTTCTTTTCTCTCCATATCAAGCCCTCATTTCACAAAACGATAATTCATTCTTATTATTTACTTATATTTATCGTTTCAATCAATTTTGACTCGATATCTGAATTTCCCTTTTCTATATTTTTATTATTTAAGCAACATGAACAGGTTAGTAATACGAATTAGCTGATGTCTGGACTTCAAATTGATTTTTCGTCTGTCGCTCCTGGTTCTCAAAAACCCATTGGGTCATTGCTCAATAAATCCTCGTTTCGCTTGGTCCATTAATGAATCTCCCACCCCTTAAAACTTACCGTTTTTGAAATAATAAAAAAGCGACCAACCATTAAAACTTGTGGAAGGTTCGCTTTTACTTTTATTTTATTTTTTTCTTACTTTATCAAGAGCCACCCTCGTCTTCGGCCCGTAAATACCGTCGACTTCTGCTGGCGTATGGACAGATTGGAATCGTCGTACTGCATCGCGTGTTTTCGTTCCATACAATCCGTCAATACCATTGTCTTTTGCCCCCTTATCGGGATAAAAATAAACAGATGCTAATGCTTGCTGCATCGCCTTCACATCTGCCCCGCTATCGCCATAACGCAATACCTTTGAAGATGTAGGTTGTGGCGATGGCTTATCCGCAGTTTTGCCCTGCAGCTTATCCAATAACTCGTTATTTTGTGCCGCTGTACCACTATACTCTGTAATCCCATATTGTTTTGCGAGTTTCGCGCGATTCGCAAAACTCGAATCCATTTTGTTCGTATTCATCCAGTCTACAATAGACGTAGATGTCGATGATTTTCCCTGTTCCGGTTTTGATGGCGGTGACTGGGGTTTACTTGGCACTGGGTCACCAGCCTCCACAAGATGCTTAAACCCTGCCCAATCGATGCCTTTTTTACCGCTTCGTAAATTGAAAGGACAATTCTTTCCGCTCCACTTATTGTGCTGAACTACCCGATCCATCGTTATCCGCGGATATGTAGCTAAAAGTTGTCGAACGAGCCATGCAGCGTTCTGGACAGCTTTTTTAAAATCACTATCGCTATTCACACAAATTTCTATTCCAATAGATTCGTAATTCCCCCTGCCCTTCCCATCACCCGCATGCCAACATCGAATAGTGTCCGGAAAAGATTGAACCACTTCCTTATCGTCCACCTGGTAATGCCATGATGCCGAATAGCCATTTGACTGCAAGTTTGCGTGAGTTTGAGCTCCCGTCCCTTTATCATAATTGGCTGTTTCATGAATTGTAATATAGTTACAAAGATTTCCCGAACCGTATGTCGACTTTCGACTAGATACTAATTGTTGTTTCATTTCCATCTCATTTCCTCCTCTTTACTGTATATGTTTTTTCTGACGATTTGTACAGGCTCTAAACCTACTAGTGTGGATAAAATCTACTTAGTGTTAGCCCTTATGTATCAATCCCCCGGCATTCCAGTTTTAAAGCCATTTCATCATGAAAAAACACCACCAACGACACCCATAATAAGGGATGTAATTAGTAGTGTTTTTTAAGAATGAACTTAAACTGTTGATTATATTACAATAGAGGCTTTTTTTATTTAAAAATCAAAGTTATCCGGGTCTGGACCAACTCGGTGATTCTCATTCAAACTATCGATCCGTTTCATATCATCTGCCATTAATTCAAAATCAAATACGGATGCATTTTCTGCTATACGATGTTCTTTAGTTGATTTCGGAATTGTAATGACGCCATTTTGCAGGTCCCAGCGTAAAATTACTTGGGCAACAGATTTACCATATTTATCGGCGATTTCTTGGAGATCTGTGTTATCCAACAACTGGCCCTGCATAAGTGGGGACCACGCCTCCAACTGAATATCATGTTGTTGGCAAAATGCTTGCAGTTCTTTTTGTGTCAAACGTGGATGGTATTCCACTTGGTTTACCATTGGTTTAATTTCAGCATCCTTCATCAAATCTTCAAGATGATGAATTTGGAAATTACTTACGCCTATTGCTTTAACACGTCCTTCTTTATAAAGTGTTTCTAGTGCTCTCCATGCCTCTTTATATTTACCTGTTACTGGCCAGTGAATAAGGTATAGATCTAAATAGTCTAAACCTAGTTTCGTTAAGCTCTCTTCATAAGCTGCAATTGTTGATTCGTAACCTAACTCCGAATTCCAAACTTTAGATGTAACAAATAGTTCTTTTCTCGTAATACTTATTTCTTTAAGCGCTTCACGAATACCTTGACCTACGCCAACTTCATTGCCATAAATCGCAGCTGTATCGACACTTCGATAGCCATGTGTAATTGCAGTCTTTACCGCATTTACTAATTCTGGACCTTCCTCAACTTTAAATACGCCGAGACCTAACCAAGGCATTTCCACGCCGTTTTGTAACGTTGTTGTAGATTGTAAGTTTTTCATAATTTAATATCCCCCTATTTTTTAATTAAAGTTGTGTTGCGGATTATTCGGCTCCAATCACCTCCTTTAGGATAGGTTAATTCTTTGCTGATCTTTTCTTTCTAGCGAACGACTGACGCTTGTTAATATGGCCGCAATCAGTACCATTACCCCACCAATCCAAGCCGTGTGAATGAGTCCAATCGAAGAAGTCACTACTCCGCCTACATAAGCCCCCACCGCAATGCCGGCATTAAATGCAGCTATGTTCATTGCAGAAGCAACGTCTACTGCACTTGGGACAAAACGTTCGGCTAACATGACGACATACACTTGAAGTCCCGAAACGTTCATAAATGCAAACAAGCCCATGAAAAGGATTGTGACTAAACCAGCGACTTGAAACGGCGCTGTAAATGTTAAAACGAAGAGCACAATCGCCTGTGCAACAAACATATAGAACAGCGAACCTATCGGGTTTTTATTCGCAAGCTTTCCACCAATCATATTGCCGATTGCAATCGCAATTCCGTAAACAAGTAAGATAATTACAATCGTTCCTTGTTTAAACCCTGTTATTGTCTGAAGCAACGGAGATAAGTAAGTGAATACAACAAATGTTCCTCCGTAACCCAATGCTGTAATGGCTAAAACAAGCAAGATTCGACCATTTGTTACGAGCTTAACTTGGTCCCGAATCGTTGTCGGTGGGCTTTGGCGTAAATTAGAGGGGACAAGAATACTATTCGCGATAAACCCGACAATCCCTATAACCACAATGGCTACAAAAGCAAAGCGCCAGCCAAACTGTTGTCCAATAAACGTACCGAACGGAACCCCTGTAATCGTAGCAACAGTGAGTCCCGTAAACATAATTGAAATTGCACTTGCCCTGCGATTTTCTGGAACTAAATCAGCTGCTATTGTCGACCCAATCGACATAAATATCCCATGTGAAAATGCGGAAATAACACGGGCCGTTAGTAAGATGCTAACACTTGTTGCGCCCGCCGCAATACCGTTCCCGATTATAAAGACAACCATAATCCATAATAATAATGTTTTCCGTGGCATTCTTGAGGTAAGAGATGTTAATATCGGTGCACCTACCATCACGCCTAATGCGTACAGCGAAACAGTCAGCCCCGCCGTAGTAACTGATATATCCAAGTCTTGGGCGATCAATGGTAAAAGCCCCACACTAATAAACTCTGTTGTACCTATAGCAAATGCACTAATAGCCAATGCAAGCAGTGCAAATACACTTCTCTTTTTTTCTAAAGTCATTTCTGCTCATCCCCTCTTTGCCGATGGTGTATGATTGAATTTATGAAGAATATATAATGTAATACACCGGCAAATGCTATTATGAATCATAGGGATTAAAAATAATAGTACGCACTTTAAAGTAATGTAGGCACCATTAAGTGCTATAGGTACTTTTAGGTTCCTATAGAAGTGGAGGATAAGAATGACAAAAAAGAAGTATAATATATCCGTCGAAGCAACATTGGAAGTAATCGGTGGGAAGTGGAAATGCGTAATTCTTTGCCACTTAACACATGGTAAAAAACGAACAAATGAACTCAAACGTCTTATGCCTGACATCACACAAAAAATGTTAACCCAACAATTACGCGAGCTAGAAGCAGATGGCGTGATTAACCGAATTGCTTACAACCAAGTTCCACCAAAAGTAGAATATGAATTAAGTGAATATGGCTTAAGTCTAGAGAGCATATTAGATTCTTTATGTGCATGGGGTGAGGTGCATATTACCAAAGTATACGGTGATAAGTTTTCCGTCCTGGAGGAAGGCATTTTAAACGAGAAACTAAAATAACCGCCGAATTCAGTAAAAAAATACGCCTTCCGCATATTTCATTGCGGAAGGCGTTTCTATTCGATTCGGACAAGTACTTTTCACGATACAGCTTTTTAAATCCACTTATACCCGCTTCAAACTTATTGTCGTACTTTCTCAATATACGTTCCATTTCTTCGATTCTTCATAATAAATAACTTTAAAATCATCATCGATATACTGGACGACAAAAACATCATCAAATTCAGTAAAGGTTTCCAATCCCTATGTCATCCTTGACATAGAAAATTTTCTTCACAAACACCCCCTACATTTATTGATTGGTTCAGTTATTTAATTCTTGATAAGCTAGCACCTTTAATGCTAATATTTCTTCATCCGTCAGCTTTCCTTCAATTTCATTTAAGAGGTTTAACATTTCATTCTCTGTCATTCCACTTGTTGCTTTGGACTGAATAGCTAGTAGCTCGCTAAGCCCGACTTTTTTAATTAAAACCCGGGTTGCTTGTTCCTTTGTTGTAAAGGGAAGCTTATTTTTATCAACATTTGCACCTTCTTCAATATAACTTTGTAGTTCCGGGTCATTTGCAACAAATTGCTTAATTTCATCCAAATAGCCACTATTTTCTAGTTCAACAGAAACATCATTCATTATTTTTTCAGATGCTAAATTAGTTCCAAAATAATATATCCCGTAGCCAATTCCGACTAAAATGATAATTGTAACGAATAATTTTTTCACAAACCTCATTAGATCTCCCCATTCTTCACCATGAACCTATTACAAAATAATTTTAACAAAAAAATTAAAAAAACGTTAGCAAAGTGTTTGATCCAACATTTTGCTAACGCTTTTATTTATTGTCTGAATTTCAGCGCCCAGTCCCCCGAGTCGCTTCGGTCATTTGTTTCCAAACTGACCCTTTAGCATCTTCACCCTCAGCAATACGCGCAATTGCCATCCGAATTTGAAGCTTTACTTCAAACTCCCGATCATTTTCCGCTTCTTGCAATGCTGGAAGTGAATTTTCAGTTCCTGTTTCGTATAAGAACATGGCTGCTCTCCAGCGAACTAATTTATTGCGATCTTTCAGTAGTTCAATTGCAGCATTTTCAAATCCTTCAAAACCAAGGTCGCTTAGGCAATCCCCTGCTGTACGTCGAACCGCCCAACTTTTATCCTTTAACGCTTTTTCAACGTATGGAATGACGGCCTGGTCTTCAATCATGCCGAGGTAAACCGTCGCGAGTCTTCGAATAGACATTTTCTCATCGTCCAATGCCCGGTCCAATAGCGGTGCATCCGACATATCGGGATCTGGCATTTGATCGAGAAGTTGGAATCTTTTTTCCCACTCATCTACAGAAAATTCTTCAAGCGTTATTTTTCTACCACGCTGAACTACTTCATTATGGCCTTCTTTCGATTGTCGAATAATTTCTTGAAGACGTTCTTCGGGATAGGCAGCTTCAACTTCTTGAATAACTATTTCACCAATTTCGGTCTTTTCCCCATATCGAATGCCGTAATCTGCCCATTTACGGAGTAAAATATAGTTTTCAACTTCAGCCCCGTGCACTTCATCCATCGCTTTGACAAATCGTTCACTTAAGCCAAAACGTTCTTCGGATAAGCTATCGAACACCTTCACTTGTAACGGAATGTCTTTATACGTCTGAACGTGGACATACACTTCCCCGTAGTTATCGTCTGCTTCCACAACCGGCTCAGTCTCTTCACCTTGTTCTTCATTGAATACCGCTTGAACATCCGCAAGAATCGCTTCCCATGCTACGTTTCCGGCACGTTCAACGGCCATAAAATTCATCACATGATAAATTCCACGAATTCCATTTATGTTTAACAAGGCGGACATTGGATGTGGAGCTGTTTCCGCATCCGCTTTTTTGTAGTTATAGCTCGTTCCTGCTGGTAATTCTGTATCCAATATAATTTTCATGGAATTCGGGCTCGGAGTTGGTTCAACTGTTTTAATTTGCAATTGGATTATCTCCTTACTTTTTTGGAATAATTGATTCGATGTTCGCTAAAATATCTTCCCACTCAACGTCTCCGCTTCGTTCTACCGCCATAAAGTTCATAACATGATAGATTCCTTTAATACCATCGATGTTCAGTAAAGAAGCAGCTGGTTCACTCGCAGTCTCTGCATCCTTTTTCATGTAGTTATGACTTGTTCCAGACGGTAGTTCTGTATCCAATACAATTCTCATTGAATTTGGATTCGGTGTTTGTTCAATTGATATAATTTTCATGTAGATTTCCCCCTGTTAGTTGTATTGTCTAGTAGCGCTTTTCTTATGCATCTAATTCTTGTAAGTACGTCCATCTTTCAATCAACTCTTCGTATCTTTCGTTCAATCCATCAAGTTTCTCGGTTAGAACTTTTAGCTTATCGTAATCGGAACCGTTAGACGCCATTTCAGCCTCTGTAGATTGGATACCGTCCTCAACTTTTTCGATGTCTGCTTCGATTGTATTCCATTCTTGCTTTTCAGCATAAGTCATTTTCTTTTTTAGTTCTTTCGGTTCCGACTTTGCAATTTCCACTGTCGGCTCAGTGATTACTTCTACCGGTGGCACATAGCTTTCAAGAAACTCTGTATAACTTCCGAACCATGTATCTATTTTGCCAGAGCCATCAAGTACCCATAACTTTTTAGACGTTCTGTCCAGGAAAAATCGATCATGGGAAATTGTAATCACTACGCCTGGAAACGTGTCAATAAAGCCCTCTAAAACGGATAACGTCTCAAGATCCAGATCATTTGTAGGTTCATCTAATAACAAAACGTTTGGTTGTTCCATAAGCAATTTCAATAAATGAAGTCGTTTACGCTCGCCGCCCGACAATTTACCGATTGGCGTTCCGTGCGCTTTAGTTGGAAACAAAAATCGTTCCAGCATTTGCGAAGCGGAAATCCGCACCCCTGAGCCGTCTTCAATATCGTTGGACGTTTCTCGAATATATTCAATAATACGTTTGTCAGGATCTATCGTTGGAATATGTTGATGGAAATAGGCAATTCGGACCGTTGTTCCTTTATCGATTTCACCTGAGTCCGGCGTACTTTCTTCTGAAAACATATTGAGCAGTGTTGTTTTCCCCGCTCCGTTCGGTCCCACGACGGCAATACGGTCACCCGATTGAAGAAGACATGAAAAATCATCGATCACCTTTTTCTCACCAAATGATTTAGATATACCGATTGCCTCAATGACTTTACGACCAAGACGCGTTGTTTTCAGTGCAACGTCCATTTCACCAGCTGTTTCTTCTTTCTTCACTTGCTCCGCAAGATCATCAAAACGACCAATTCGTGCCTTCTGTTTCGTCGTTCTTGCTTTCGCCCCACGTTTTATCCATTTTAGTTCCGTACGATAGCGGTTTCTAAGTTTATCATCCGAAGCTGCATTCATTTCTTCGCGTAGTGCTTTCGTTTCTATATAATCACCATAATTACCTGTATGTGAATATAAGGTTTTATCTGCAAGTTCGTAAATATGAGTCGCTATACCATCCAGGAAATATCGATCATGCGTAACGAATATAACTGCACCTTGCTCATTCTTCATATAATCTTGTAGCCATGTAATTGAACCTACGTCAAGATGGTTTGTTGGCTCGTCCAACAGCAATAAATCCGATGGCTCAATGAGTACTTTCGCAAGAGATACTCGCTTTTGTTGGCCACCCGATAACTCGGACATTTTCTTATCGAACGTTTCAATACCAAGTTTCGAAAGTATTGTGCGGGCCTTTGCGTTTAAATCCCAGCCATTTTGTGCATCCATATTATTTTGTGCCTCTGCATAGCGATCCTGATTAGCGGTCGATTCAGAGTTCTCCGAAAGTGCATCGAGTGCATTTTCATATTCCAAGTTAATGCGAATAATTGGTGCATCGCTATTGAACACGGTTTCCATTACAGTAAGTTCAGGATCCTCGTTAGGTTCTTGTGGCAAATACGTAATCCGATATTTATTCGGGTGCTCTTTGGAAATTGAATCCGCATCTCCAACACCTGCGATAATCGATAATAATGTAGACTTACCCGTACCATTAATACCGATTAGACCGACTTTCTCTCCGCTCAAAATTGTGAACGCGATATTATTGAACAACGTTTTTTCCCCAACCGTTTTCGTCAGGTTTTCAACGATTAATTGACTCATGACAACACATCCATTTCTACTCACTCATATATACAGTATAACTGATTATGGATACGTATTGAAAGAGTACGGCCTTTAACAGATTTATTCCCAACCAAAAAACTCCGATTCTGGGCACTTTTTTCAAAGTGTCTAGGTGTCGGAGTTTGCGTTCGTTCATCTATTTTTCATTTTTTATTATAACTAAATCCGAGACCTTCTTGCGCATCTTGCTGGATTCCATATTGGGCAATTGGATACCGTAGGCCGTTCTTCGAAAGTTTTTTCATCCCCTCAATGGCTTTCACTAAATGGCTTGGCGGAATCGCCATAAGCATTTCTTCGTCCAAGACTCCGCCGTACCGCCTTTCCGCATAACAAGGAATGGAAAGACTCGGTTCTTTCGTCTTCAATGCCCTGCCCCAAGAATCGGCACACGAAGATTCACCCACAACGCCCCAGTTGAGGTTTTTGTAACCAGACCATTGCAACCCATTAATCAGAATCATAATTTGTCCGGGTGTCCCGTAAATTAGACAAATGTCCGGATTGTCAATTCTACCCGAAACAAGTGGCGAAACTGCCATTGCTTCATATTGACCGTAGGGTACGACGTGCATCGCTTCTTGATGTGCCCGCGCATCCTCTTTTGTTTCAAACCATACACCAGCCATCGGTTCACCATCTAACCATTCTTCATCTTGTTTGTGTAATCCAATTACTGCTCCACATTGCGGCATTACTAAATCTTCCGCCGTAATACCAACTGTCCAACCTAACCGAGCCCCTTGTGCGACAATTTGATCTGTTGTATGCACTTTAGTGGGCCGACGAATTTTCGCAATCGCTTCCATGTCTTCTTTTGATTCATACATCTTCATACCAATCGGAATCGTTTTTATCCGCAGCAACTGAAATAAATCATCTACAACATTCTTCCATTCGATTACTTCCACTTGTTTTACCATTGTGAAACACCCCTTTTATCATTTTGAATGAATAGAACCCCAAATGCTCCCCAAGCACCCGGAATTATCTATCTATTCCTAATAGTATATACTTCAATAGGTTGCCAATCAAGATTGAATATTTTCAGTGACTATTATCACCTGTGTAATTCCTCTTGCCAGTCGCATTTCTCGAATATAATTGATAACTCTCATATGAAATCCTCTCCTTGAACTGTAAAGAATTCTTTACAGTTATAATGCATGAATCGCCTCTATGTGTAAAGATAACTTTACACTCTCCAGAAAAAAATGCACCTTATCAATCAGTAAATGCAACTTGCTTTGGGAAGCATTGTCCCTTGTTCAATCCAATGGTACGATGCAGTCAATAGAAATACAGTAAAAGGGTGTGAGGATCATTCGGATAACAATCGACGAATCTGAGAAACACGACGAGGTGGAAATCATCATTAAATGCCCTCGAATTGACGAGCGGCTTGCTCGCCTGATTAAGCAAATTAAACACTATGAAATTACTTTAACAGGAAAAAGGGAGGCACAAACATACCTTCTTGCGTCGGGGGAGTTATATTACTTCGAATCTGTTGATAACAAATCATTTCTTTACAATCAAAAAGAAGTATATGAAAGTGACTTGAAATTGTACGAACTTGAGCAGTTAGTAGAAGGAACGCACTTTATCCGCATTAGTAAAAACTTGATTGTCAATACAACATATATCGAAAGTGTTCGTGCTTTATTCAACGGCAAATTTGAAGCTACGTTAACAAATAAAGAAAAAGTGATTGTCAACAGACACTATGTCAAAGCATTTAAAGAGAAGTTTCTAACGTGAGGGGGAAAATCGCATGAAAGAATTTATGCAATATATTGCAACAGGTTGTGTTTCGTTCACATTCAGCTGTATTTTTTATCTTTTCTTTAGTCTATTAACTATTTTTCCTCCTTTTAATGAACAACTAGCCGTCACTATGCTATTCATTTCAATCGGCATTATGTTGTTGATTTACTTGACCCATTTATTACCTATCCAAAATCCATTTATTTCTCGATTATTGGAGGTTTTCATTGTTCTTATCGTTCTGCTTGTTGCAATCGTATTTTTCAATATGGTTCCATTCAAAAGTGTATATACTTTTTATGTTCTAGCGATGGGATTATTGACATATGCCATCGTAATTATTGTCTTATTTACCGGAGACCAAGCGGATGCGCAAAAAATAAATTCCGCAATACGTACGCATAAAAAGGAGAAATCCGATGAAGAAAATAATTGAAGTAGATAGCTTATCCAAATCGTTCGGAAAAGTTCGAGCGGTGAACAACGTTAGCTTTTATGTCGAGGAAGGTACCCTCTTTTCCTTTTTAGGAACGAATGGTGCGGGTAAATCAACAACCATCTCTATTCTTTTGACGCTTTTACAACAAGACAAAGGCAACGTCAAAGTGAATGGGTACACCGTTGGAAAAGAAGATCACGCCATTCGTAAAGAAATCGGCGTCGTCTTTCAAGATAGCGTAATGGACGCTTTACTTACTGTGGAAGAGAATTTACAAATTCGAAGCTCATTTTATGGGCTATCTAAAAAAGAAAGAGCCAAAGCGATTGAAAGAGTCGTTGCCATCGCCGACTTGAATTTATTTCTGAAGCGACCTTATGGCAAATTATCGGGCGGTGAAAGGCGGAGAGCGGATATTGCGAGGGCACTTATTCACAACCCTTCTATTTTGGTATTGGATGAGCCGACGACAGGTCTTGATTCACAAAGTAGAAAAAACATTTGGGAAACCATTATCCAACTTCAAAACGAAACAAAAATGACCGTTTTTTTGACAACGCATTATATTGAAGAAGCAGCGGGCTCGGATTATGTAGTCGTCATGAAAGAGGGACGTATTATTGCGAAAGGTACCCCCGAACAATTAAAAAATACGTATTCTTCTCATAAACTGACTTGTACGTCAAATGACGAGGAAGCGATGAGTGAAAGACTACGAATCGAAAAATACGACTTCAAAGTCGAGAAATCACTCTTTCACATTCCCCTTGAGGAAACAACAGATGCGATACCGATTTTAATCGCATTCACCGACTTAATCACATCTTTTGAAGTACGTAAATCCAGTTTGGATGATGTGTTCATTACAATTAATGGAAAGGCAGTGACAAGCGATGATGGCATTCACTAAACGTAATATTCTTCTTTATTTTAGAGATAAAACATCGGTCTTTTTTTCACTGCTTGCCGTACTTATTCTCATTGCGCTATACGTCTTATTTTTAGGGGATATGACTTTAAAAAGTCTACCTGACTTTCCATCCAAAAAAGCACTGCTAATGTCCTGGTTCATTGCGGGAATTTTATCCGTCACATCGGTGACAACAACGTTAGGTTCTTTCGGTAATCTTGTTGAGGATCAGGCGAATAAGACGTATATGGACTTTTATTCCTCCCCTATTTCGCGAGTGAAGTTAGTTGGCGGCTATATTCTTAGTGCGTTATTCATCGGTTTTATCATGTGTTTATTCACATTTATTACGGCAGAAATTTTTCTTTTCATAACTGGAGAAGCTCTGTTGCCTTTTAATAAAATGCTTGCAGTCGTTGGGGTCATCCTTTTAGCTGTTTTAGCGAGCGCCTCAATGGTTCTTTTGTTAGTTTCTTTCTTTAAAACATCAAATTCGTTTGCCGCAGCTAGCACAGTGATTGGAACACTTCTGGGTTTTGTAGCGGGCATTTATATTCCGATTGGCAGTTTGCCTGATTACTTACAAACCATCGTGAAATTATTTCCCGTTTCCCATTCAGCCGCATTGTTTCGCCAACTTTTAATGGAAGCACCCCTGGTAGATGCGTTTGCAAATGCCCCCGCTGAAATGAAAGAAGCATTTCAATTTGACATGGGCGTTTTCTATACAATTAATGGAGACAAAACGTCTATGTTGTTTAGTGTTTTCTACCTTGCCGGCACAGCTATTCTCTTTTTCCTTCTATCTCTGCTCGTTATGAAGAAGAAAAGTAAATGAATTTCACCGAAAATTTATCTCTCAAAATAATTTTCTAATTAACCAAGGGGTTTGGGTAACATTATGCCATCAACACATCTTCAAACCCCCTATTCGCGCTAGAACGAATGCCTATTAAAAAAGTGTACATACTTACAAATCAAAAATGTATGGTGTATCATTTTTTCAAATGAGGACTTAGAATTTGAAAGAGGAGTGATTTTTGTTGGCAAGTAAAATAGTTTTAAACGGCAGAGTAATTCATTTATACAATTACGAAGAAGAACTTGTAAATGGATTATATAAAGTTTCTGTTGATTTTAACGTCACAAGTGAAGATTATCATGACATTACGACTTTACTTTACAGCGGAACATTTGACGTGAAGGTTCCTGAGAAAGACTTAACATTTATAGGAACCATTCATAATTATTCCACTTCCATTACTAATTTGTATGTAAAGAATCAAATAGGACAGTTTAAATTGACTTTGCTAGAAGTGAGTCATAAAGAAAAGGACTGAAGTGTAATGAGATTAAGCATATTGGATCAATCCCCTATTTCTTCAAATCAAACTCCCTATGACGCATTGAATGGGTCGATGAAGTTAGCACAAGCTGGAGAAGCACTAGGATATACAAGATACTGGATTGCCGAACACCATGATTTACCTGGACTCGCATGCTCCGCGCCTGAAGTGATGTTAAGCTATATTGGAGCGAACACGAATCGAATTCGGATTGGCTCAGGGGCTGTTTTATTGCCCCATTATCGGCCCTATAAAGTGGCAGAAGTATTTAATATACTAGCAACATTATTTCCAAATCGAATTGATATAGGGATAGGGCGAGCGCCAGGTGGATCGGCTGAAGCGACGAACGCTTTATCTGAAAACTTTTTACAGAAGGTTTGGGATTTCCCTGTATTAGTAAACGAATTACTTCATTTTTTAGACGATGATTTTCCAACAGATCACGAATACTCAAAGATTTCTGCGTCTCCAATACCCGAAAATGCGCCTGTACCTTGGCTTCTTGGTACAAGTAAAAAAAGTGCTTTACTAGCAGCAGAAAATGGTATGCCATATACTTTCGGTCATTTTATGAGCGACAATGATGGAGCAGCTATAATCAAAGAATATATGGATGCCTTTAAACCGAGAAAAGAAGAACAAATCCCACAAGTCATCGTAACTGTTTCGGCTATTTGTGGAGAAACAACGGAACAAGCGGAAGAGGTCGCAGTAAGCTTACTCATCTGGTCTTTACAAAAAGTAAAAGAGGAAGGACATCAAGGCGTTCCTTCTATTAAAGAAGCCAAGCAATATAAACTAACCAAGAAAGAAAAAGAATCGTTTGAAAAAATGAAACAGAATATGATCATTGGCAATCCTTATGAAGTGAAACAGAAATTAGTTGAGTTACAAACTAAATATCAAGCAGACGAAATCATGATTAACACAATCACATACTCTCCAGAAGATCGAATTCAATCTTATAAACTAATTGCAAAAGAAGTATTTTCGAAAGAAAAAGTCTAAGAACCTACTGTATTCCTAAGCAACCTCAAATGGACATTCCCCTATATAGAAGATACCAACAAATATCCCCTAACAGGCATAAGTCCTGATCTGGGGATATTTGTTGGTATGGAACTACCTCAATTGTTTTTTAGTTATTAAGCCGAAAATCAGAAGAAGAGCAGTGGGTAGAAACCACACGAACATCAACATTGTCAAATGTGATTTGAACGACAATTCTTTCTCCACACCTCCCCTACTTGGTTCCTACCGTCCATAAACAAAATTACTTGGTTGAGAAAAAACGATATTGCATCTAATATTGGTACCGACCAAATCATTATCACAATAACCCTAACTACAACAATCACCCGCAAAATAATTTTCAATCGTCTGTTTCGTTTTCAAACGCAAATATCGATATGCCTGTTTCATCGAATCTTCTGCCGAAACCGTTTCATCCGCAATGGCATGAAGCTCAGTGAAAAAAGGTGCCAATTGCACGCGGCTTTTTTCATCCAAAGCACCTGAAATAAGGATGACTTTCTTCCCTTCCCTTTTCGCCACTTGTGCAATGCCAAACGGTGTTTTACCGGACAATGTTTGTACATCTGTTTTACCTTCCCCGGTCAAAACTAAATCGGCTTTTTGAAGATGTTCATCAAAAGAAATGGCTTTCAAAACGACACTGATTCCTTGTTTCATTTCACACGGAAAGAAAGCTTGAAATGTCCCACCAGCACCACCCGCCGCACCAGCACCTTTTTTCGCGTGCAACGAATTTCCATTCAATTTCTCAACTACATTCGCAAACTTCGTTAAATTTGCATCTAGCAATTCAATCATTTCTGCGGTCGCACCTTTTTGTGGACCAAAAACAGCCGATGCACCTTTTGGACCGACAAATGGATTTTCCACATCGCAAGCGATGATAAAACTACTTTCCGATACACGTTTATCGAAACCGGTACTATCGATTGCTTGTAGATTACCAAGTGAACCGCCTCCGGGTGATAACTCCACGCCATTCTGGTCGAGTAACTTCATACCCAAAGCTTTCAACATACCAGCCCCGCCGTCATTCGTCGCGCTCCCACCTAGTCCGATAATGAATTTCCGATACCCTGCTTCTAATGCATGAAAGATTAACTCTCCGGTACCAAAAGACGATGCTTGAAGCGGATTCAGTTCATTTTCGTTCAGCAACATCAATCCCGATGCTTCTGCAATTTCAATGACGCACGTTTCTTCATCCCCCAGAATCCCATAACTTGCCTCAATCTGTCGTCCAAGTGGATCTTGCACAAAGACTGTAACTAGCCTGCCGTCCGTGGCACCGACTAAACTGCTCATTGTTCCTTCTCCACCATCAGCCGCTGGTAGCAATACAGTTTCAATCGTTGAATCATAATCTTTAATCCCTGCTTCCATTGCCTTTGCCGCCTCGACTGCTGTTAAACTTCCCTTGAATGAATCGGGCGCCACAATGATTTTCATATAATTCACCTCCCAAATCCGCTGGACACCTTCATTTTATTCAGCATAAAGTAACGCCTGTTGAATAAAGTGAAAACGCTCACACTAAAGTATAGTCGTAGTATTCTTTTTTTTAACTTATACAAGCATTTGATATGTACTGCAAATGCCATAAATTCAACATTTCTTGAATTTGAAGCCACCTCTAAGTGATTGTATAAAGTCGTATCAACCCGTGGATTTTGGGGACGTCTGGGGGACATTAAAAATGCTGACGGGCGCACATTCACAAATTGAAGTTCATTATTTCTCGAATGATACTTATTATACAGAAGATAATCAAAAAACAAAACGACCTTTCCTTTATAGGATCGGTCGTTTTATAATCACTTGATGCCCACTATGGACATGATATTAATTTTCATACTATTAAATGCGTCTGTAAATAATGTGAGTTGGCCAACCTGTGCATCTGCTTCTCTGATTACCCCGGTAAAGCTTTCGTGTTTTTTCTCGAAGAATATCGTGATTTCAACCTCGGTTCCGTATTCCAGTGACTCGGCAATCTTTTCACCAATCTCGACAAAATCATGTTCTTCTAATTTTGGAGGTGCGACATAACTTTTAGTTACTTTCGGCTTTGGTACTGCTCTCATTTAGACTACCCTCTCTTTTTGTATAACGGGAACAAGTGCCAGCACGTTATCAATTCTAAAAGTGCGTTTGGATCCTCTCAAATGACAATATGCACGGAATGATACCTCGCCGACTTGCAGCACCTTGATTCTTCGTTTGCTGACTTCCCCATTTTTCGCCATGTACATCATATCCATTGACTCGTTACGCTTGACTGATTTAACTAATTGATTACGCACGCTCGTTCCCTCCTTTTATTTTATTGTACAGAATAAACGTTCGTATGTAAAGTAGGGAATCTAAATTAACTGATAAGCATAATTAACAGTGGATTAAAATCCTTTTCTGGTTTTTTGTTATAACACGAAAAAAGACAGTCTCTACCGTGTAACGGGTTCGGTTATTGGGGAGAAAGCATTAAATAACAATCTATTCGGGGATACAATTCACATATGAATTCGTGTCTATTTTTTATTGCTACATCAACACTTCAATGGATTTAACACATTAAATAGCACACCGATTCGCATACAAATTGGAGATACCGCATAAATTTATGCGGTGTTGTTAAAATACGTGCTAAAACTGAGGTAGTTTGGTTACTAATAAGTGAACTTATTTTCGAAGGAAGTTGGATACTTATAGTAAAATAAATTTAAATGATGTGAAAGTATTTACTTAAAATAACGAGGCAGGGTAATTTGATAAACAGGAGTGTGAATAATGAAAGCAATATCTAGTTTGATCATGTTCTGTGTAATGATTTTGTTCTTATTGGGTGGATGCAGCAATGATACAACACTAGAAGTAGCAATAGAAAAAAATACGGAATGGAAGGATGTCTTTTACATTACCCAAACAAACGATGAATTGGCTTTAGCATTCATGGAAGAAATGAAAGGAATGATTGAAGCTGGGTTAGTCGTTAATCGGAAAAATGGGTGGGAAACTAGTGATAAAACAGGTGGCTTAGGTATCGATGACCATTCAATAGGTTTTAGCGGTATGTCAGGACCTTTATATATAAATGAAGATGAATTTTTAGTTTTAACTTGGGGTTTGATAGTCGATGAAGAAATAGAAAAAATCGAGGTGGTGGATAACAAAGAAAAGGGAGTGAACATAATCGAGTCAAAATATGGAACAAGAATATATTATATTGTTGATACAAATCTGAAAGATGTTTCGGCAGAATACAAACTCGTTGCTCTTTCGAAGGATGGCAAGATTTTGTATGAGCGCCCTTAAGCTTGTTCTACTAACGGGCGCTTTAGTAAAATAAGGTTTCTAAATATACGTCAAAAAACTCTCAGATATTTGAGCGTTTTTCTCCCCATCATTACAAGTAATCCGGACAAACTAAAAGAAATTGCTACACTTGTCCAACTAACAACTGAAATGATGGTGCATCACTCACTCATCACTTCTCGTGCCGAATGGACTCGTAAATTAAAGGAGCTTATTTCCAAAGAATTGACGGGTAGTTACTTATCGCTCTCCGGTTGCTCAATCAACGCCTTCCCCCCAGAATACATGCCACTTGCCGACAATCCCATCATCACCCCTACAAGTATACCCCCTTTTAAATCGCCTGGGTACACGTAAAAAACACCTGCTAGAACTCCGAAAAGTAACGAGACGACGGGCAATAACTTTTTTCTTAACCCCGTAAACTTTAGTAATTCTACTATTCCTATAATAAGTGGAATTAACGCGACATCGTATATTTCCAATACGTAGTCCCCCTTTACTTGGCGATTAGATAACCGCTTAAAAATGTGAATGCATACGCCAATTTCTTTGCAAAATTAAGCGGCGTTTCCACCGAGTGGATGTGTATATATCCCATTGAAGGATTCATAGACAATCAATGCACTTCACCGCTACTTTATTCTATGGGAAACGGGATGATAACATGAGTAGATAACCTATCAAAGGTGAAAAATACGCTACCTTCATACTTACCTCTTTTTTCATATAAACTTGTGAAACTATCATATTAAAATAGTAAATTAATTATTATAATACCGTAAATTCAACAGATTACTAATTTAATTGATAAAAATTATTATTTTTGACAAATGAAAACCTTTAGTTGTATCATTGAAAAACAACAAAGGGAGGCTGTACAATGTCGAATTTGACTAAGCAACAAATTGTTGAAAGCGTCCCACAAAAAGGATTTTTTGGACATCCTAAAGGGTTATTCACACTGTTCTTCACAGAATTTTGGGAGCGCTTTTCGTACTATGGAATGAGAGCTATCCTTGTTTATTATATGTACTATGAAGTTTCACAAGGCGGACTCGGGTTAGATAAGACAGTCGCACTGTCGATCATGTCTATTTATGGTTCACTTGTCTATATGTCAGGAATTATCGGGGGTTGGCTTGCCGACCGCATTTTCGGTACGTCAAAAGCCGTCTTCTATGGTGGAATTTTGATTATGTTCGGTCATATAGCGCTGGCGATTCCCGGAAATATTACGACATTCTTCGTTTCGATGGTACTTATTGTGCTCGGAACAGGGTTATTGAAACCGAACGTCTCAAGCGTCGTCGGCGACATTTATGCGGAAAATGACAATCGACGTGACGCAGGCTTTAGTATTTTTTATATGGGCATTAATATGGGTGCGTTCATCTCCCCACTTATTGTAGGCAGTTTAATGAAAACAAGTTTCCACCTCGGATTTGCCGTTGCTGCTGTTGGAATGTTTATTGGATTGATCATCTTTGTTATGACGAAGAAGAAAAATCTAGGGCTTGCAGGCACGCAAGTCGCAAACCCGTTAGAGTCAATCGAGAAGAAAAAAGTTTTCAAAAGCTTTACTATTACTGCCGGATTAATTGCTATACTGATTGCAATCGCTATCCCAAGAGGTTGGCTCACATTTGAATCGTTTATAGCGATTGTAGGGATACTAGGGCTACTCATTCCGACGATTTATTTTGTTGCCATGTACAGAAGCCCGAAAACGACCGAAGTGGAACAGTCACGAATTATTGCGTACATCCCACTCTTCCTGGCGTCTGTTATGTTCTGGGCGATTGCTGAACAAGGGTCAACAATCCTTGCGTTATATGCGGACACACGAACGAATCTTAATATTTTCGGATACCAAATTTCACCGGCGTTTTTCCAATCCTTCAACCCACTTTTCATCATCACGCTGGCACCCGTTTTTGCCTGGTTGTGGATGAAGCTTGGTAATCGACAGCCAAATATCCCACAGAAGTTCTCATTAGGTCTTCTGTTTGCCGGTTTATCATTCATCGTTATTTTGTTGCCTGGTTATCTTGGGGGCATCGATACACTTGTGAACCCGCTATGGCTCATTCTTAGCATCCTTCTCGTCGTCTTGGGGGAACTTTGTTTGTCTCCAGTCGGCTTGTCTGCTACTACGAAATTGGCACCCGCGGCTTTCTCCGCCCAGACGATGAGCCTTTGGTTCCTATCGAACGCCGCCGCCCAAGCACTTAATGCGCAACTCGTCAAATTGTATTCACCCAAAAATGAAATGATTTACTTTGGTGGTATTGGAGGCATTGCAATTATTCTCGCGATTATTCTCTTTCTCCTTTCACCTATCATCCAAAAGTTCATGAAAGGTATCCGCTAATAACGGATCGAGTTTCCTATTTAATGAACCTCCCACGACTGAAGTCACGGGCTTCAGGGTTGGTGCTATCGCACATTGACCACTTGAGGCTGGGAGCACACAGCCGCTATGCCGTTAGCAAATGCTTTCGGCACTACTTTTCTTACAATATTTGCTGCTGCGTTAATGTCCGCGTTTAGCAATGTTTTTTTCGTACGGTAAAGTCCACGCTTGATTCGAGTTCCGCTAAAAGTATGCTTACTATTATTCCCCTGTTTGTAGGTCGGAATATAATCAAACTGATATTCAAATATATTATGGTTTGCTAGCCATCCGTGTAAAAATACAATAGTTTTCTTAGCGCTTGGATTGATATCTTCTACAAATACACTTACATCATCTTCAACTCGAATGAAATATCCGACTCCTACTCCTTCTTTCCAAAACCCCATCAACATGCTTCTCTATTGTATCGTCTTGCAGTTACGCTTATTCGAACTACATAAATCTACTCAAATTTCCATAATTCAAAGAAACTGAAAAGGTTTCTCAAACATTGTTTAGTTGTAACCAAATAGTGGTATTATCTATATAAGAAGCTATTTTTAATTATGCGGAAATGGAGGTGAGCACTTTATGGAAATCCTTTTATATGTAAGTGCTATCATAGCAGCTCTATCTTTATTGCTTATCGCAATTTTTGTCATTCTAACACTGAAAAGTGCTAAAAAAACGATGGGTGAAGTTTCAGAAACACTCAAACGCGTCGAAACAAAAATTAGTGGCATTACGGAGAAAACAGAAAGTTTAATGACGAAAACAAATCAGATTGCTGAAGATGCAGAGAAGAAACTACAATCACTTGATACACTATCTAAATCGGCAGAAAATCTAGGGAGTACAACTAGCTATATAAATAAGTCCATCCAAGACGTTTCGGACAAAGTATCAAATCCCCCTGAAAAGTATACGAAAATCATGGAACAAGCAAATCTAGTAACAGAAACAATTGCTCGTATGTACTATACGTTCAAGCGTGAAAAAGAAAATCAAAAACCACGCACCGTACAAACAAGAAAAAAACAATTACCCGCCCCACAAAAACGAATTGAATTTCTCAAATAAACTATTGAAACGAGGCGTATCGAATGGATTGGTTAGGTATCGGAGTCCTCATTATAGGAATTGCATTACTTATTCTTACTATCATTCTCATCAAACCACTTATCAAATTATCCGCTGTCCTTGAAAGTTTAAGGATAACGACGAACCGACTGCCAACGATGTTGGATGAAGTAACGGGGCAAGCTACCGAAGTCTTTGAAAAAGGGAATGAAACATTTTGTAATGTGAACAATCAAGTAAAAGAATTTAACCCATTACTCCATATTTTACAAGAAGTAGGAGAAGCATCACAACAACTTTCTTCACTTGCTCTTGATAAGACAATGGCCTTAAAAAAGAATACAAGCGAAGCAAAAGAGTTTTCACAGCGTCAGGAGTTCCAAGGATTTTATCGTTTTTTGTCTTTAGTCTTCTACCTTTCACAAAAAAGAAAAGATCTTAAAAATGCACTTCCGAACTCAAAATAAAATGCGTGTAAAGAAGGATTGCCTTCTTTACACGCATTTTTTATTTTTTTGACCCTTCTATTGCTTCTTCTTTGATCTGCTTAATCTCAAGCGATTTCTTCTTGCCTTCTAAAAAAAGCTTACCCTTTTTTATATCCTTACGCCGGCCAAATAAATAATAACCGAGAGCAGTCGAACCGTAAATGCCACCTAGTCTCTTATTTTGAATCTCTTCATTGGCATTATCCATTTTCTTTGTTGCTGAAGTACTTATATCAACAAGTGCTGAAGATAATTTACGGGTAGATTCCCCTACATCTCCTACAATATGAAATAAGGGCGTTAACGTTCCAAGTTTTTCATTGACATCAGCCAGTGTGTCATTACTATTATGAATTAAATTCCCTGTCTCGTTTAAAATGCCATCCAATTGTTTTGGCAATTGCTCGACTGTTTTGTCCACCCCATTTAAAACGGATGCAATATTATTTAAGACACGCGCGAAAAATATCGCAAGTAGGAAAAATGAAATACCGATTAACAATAAACCGATTCCTGTTAGATCCACAACAATCCCTCATTTCATAGTATATATTTTTTTACGACGAAACCCTTTTTCCCCGTTTCCACGAAGTAAATAAAGTAGTAGCAAATTCACTGTACTGAATCATTCGAACAAAAGGTTTCGTTCCCGGAAGCAATCCATCTTTCGCATATTTTTCTGTCCTAGCACGTAAATTCCTGCTCACGATTGAAGTAGCATCTCCAACATTACCTAATGATAAGAACAAACCATCTGTAGCTAGCAGTTTCTCTTCCACATCTACTGCGGTTTTTTCAGTTTCAGCAATAAATTGTTCCAACTCAATAACCGTTCTGTCCAGTTCTTGTTCTACATTATTTACGGTTTGGCCGAGTGTCGTAATAAGTCCCGAAACGCGTATCAATATTTTGGCAATATAAATGGAAATAAGTGCAAAAGCAAAAGCAATAAGTAATATTGCTATATAAACCAAATTCATCAGAATTCCACCTCCTTCTTAATCATATACCACTTAAGTGTCTTTTCTAAAACATTTTACTGTAATCGGACTTAATAGACTACACTGAACATTGTAATTTTAACACAAAGTTTATGATATACTGAAAAACGGAGGTGAGGAAACAATACTAGGTCTAACAATAATATTGATTCTTGTATTATTTATGCCGTTCACAATAAAAGTTGTTGAACGAAATTTGGAAGTTTTTTTGTTTATTATGGGCGTTTCCGCTGTAATTATCAGTCAGGTACTTGATAAAGAACTGATTTCAAAAGCCCTAGTGGATCCCGTAAACATTACGTTAGCAGTAATTGTTGCGGGTCTAATTTTCCGTTGGTTACAAAATCCCATGGAAAAAGGAATTCGCGGAATGAGTAAAGCGATGCCATTTCGCTTGTTCCTGGCACTCGTCGTAATCGTTCTAGGACTCATTTCTAGTGTTATTACGGCCATTATTGCAGCAATTGTTCTTGTCGCAATAGTAAGTGTGCTACGACTCGACCGAAAATCGGAAATTCGTCTTGTCATCTTAGCTTGTTTTTCAATCGGACTTGGTGCTGCACTTACACCAATTGGTGAACCACTTTCGACAATTGCAACAAGTAAACTAAACGAAGACTTTTTCTACTTGTTTCATTTAATTGGTCCGGATGTCATTCCTGGAGTAATTATATTTGGAATCCTTGCTGCGGTTATGATTAAACCAGTCAATGAAACAAACAGAATGAGTATCGACCAAGATACGGAATCCTACACAGAGATTATTATTAGAGGTTTTAAAGTATACTTATTCGTAATGGCCTTAACTTTACTCGGTGCAGGGTTTGAACCGTTTATCGAAAATTATCTACTCGACCTTGACCATCTTGTACTGTTTTGGATCAATATGATCTCGGCTGTATTGGATAACGCAACATTAGCGGCTGCGGAAATCAGTCCTGCAATGGCTGATGACCCAGCGAAAATCAAAGCAATTTTACTTGGACTTCTCATTAGTGGCGGTATGTTAATTCCAGGAAATATTCCGAACATTATTGCTGCTGGTAAACTTAAAATTACAAGCCTTGAATGGGCACGTTTTGGCGTTCCTGTTGGTTTAGTTGCAATGATTGCCTACTTCATTGTAATCATCCTTGTCGGCTAACCTGAATGAAGCATGTTCCCCCTGTGGATCATGCTTTTTTTATGCTTTTGCGCTAGAATATGAGTAGAGGTGATTCAATTGGACATGAAAAAGTATTTAGAAAGATTCAATGCTTCATCATTAACGGAAGTCTCTTTTACTAACCTAACAAAGCTTCAAGATTTACATATGCAATCTATTCCTTTTGAAAATCTAGACGTTATTCGCAGAGTTCCCATCTATCTTAATTTGCAAACCATTTATGAAAAAATCGTGGACAATAATCGTGGAGGCTATTGCTATGAACTTAATGGTTTGTTTCACTGGCTTTTAAACGAACTTGGCTACAATACACATTTAATCCCCGCAACAGTTAAAAGACCTAATGGAGTGTGGGCAAAAGCAGATACACACGCAGCTCTATTAGTTCAATTAGATAAGCCCTATCTCGTTGATGTTGGCTTTGGCGCGGCAACACCACGTTTACCCATTGCCTTAGATAGCAGTGAAGGTTCGGATATCAGTAGCACGTACCTCATTCATAAACAGGCTGACAATACATTTAATTTAGTGCAAAGAAGCGCTTCAGAAGAAAGAACTTTATATCGATTTAACTTGAATAAGAAAAACCTTGTCGATTTTCATGAAGGTTGTGTGTTCAACCAAGTTTCAGCAAGCTCTTCATTTACACATACGGATATCATTACGCAAGCCACTCCCACGGGACAGATCACTTTATCGGATCATACTTTTTCCATGACGGAAGACGGTGTACGAACTAGTTTTGAACTTTCGGCAGATGAAAAAGTACGTGTGCTGCAAGATAAGTTTAAGGTTTTCTTATGAACAAGTCATAAAAATAGGTCTTTATAATCAATTCGGTAGTAATCTAAATAATTAGTTTACTTATGTACGAAATGAGGTATAATGTTAGTACAAGGTAAAACTATCGGAGGAAGGGAAATCGTAGACGAGTAACCTACTTTCATCTTCTAACGACGAACTGCACAACCTTGGCGGAAAATTTGCTTTACTGGCGAAAGACACTCTCGTCGGGAATCGTACAAATAGATTCCAACAAGCACGTGTATCAACTAGCAGTAAACGGTAAGTTTTTTGTATAAGTGCAACTTGAAGACTGACAGGTTCCACACAGTCAGGCCGATCAAACCGCACTGACGGGATGTTCAGAACAATCGTCGGAAAGAACAGTTTGTGAAAAGAACGTAGAAACTAACAAATTTTCCGTATAAGAAATGGAAAAAAGCATGATCCAAGTGGATCATGCTTTTTTCATTCCGTAGAACACGTAACTATAATCATCGAAATGATTAAGATATTTTCATTATATATCATTACTAGAAGATTAATCAAAAAACTCCACCACAAAGCTTGCCGCTAATAAACTTATCCCCTATCCCCTATTATCTTTATCTTCACTTTTTCTTCCTTTTCTTTTTCACAAAAAAATAAGTCCCGGCCCCAACGAGTACTAACAGAATGGTTATAGGTAAATTGCCAATAACGAAGACAACCAATCCCGATCCAGTAGCGAGTAGAGAATTTGTACTCGAAGCTAGTTGTTTTTTTGTTTTCGCCCATGTATCCAACTTTTTACCGTCTACTCCAGGAACAATTACTTGGTTTTCGTACATAGTGATTTCAATAGTAGAATAAGAAGTTTGGTTTTTAAGATAGTTCATCTGTCCTACAATGATTTCAATTTCTTCTTGAACTCCAGCTAAATCAGATGATATTTTTAATAAATCCTCTGTTTTCTCTGCATTTCCCATGAACTCTAGTAATCTTTCCTCTACCACCCGTTTGGATTTCATTCTTGACTCTAAATCGACATATTGTTCGGTAATATCCTCACCAGTTACAATGCGTTCCAAAATATCAGCCGCTTCCCCTTCAGCATCCGTTAAAAACGATTGGAAATACTCCTCTGGAATTCGAACTGTCATCCTACCATTCACACTTTTTTCATTTTCTCGGTACACATTCGATTCGACGATATATCCACCATACTTACTCACCTTTTTTTCTATAGAAAGCCGAGCCTTTTCAAAGCTTTTCACGTTTAACTGCAATTGTGCCTTATGAATGATCATTCTATTCGTTGCAATCATTTCAGAACCTTCATCGGCTGACCCCTCAACCATGGAGTTATCCAGTTCTTTCTTCACTCCCACCTCATCTGATCTGACCGTGGAATCCATCTTGGCATTTCCTATTGAATCGTTTGAACTACAAGCTGTCATTAAACCAATAAAGAAGGATAATAGTAAGATAAAAATTGCCTTTCTTTTCATAGTGTGCCCCCTTCCTTTCAAACAAGTTAGACTATTTAATCAACGAAAAGGTTACACTTTTTTAATTAATTGATTTTAAATATGTATAACGACCAAGCAGATATACGCACACCACTTTGTAAAATCCCGTATCTACTTCCTTTCCATTGAAGTTTACTTTCTTCGGAAAATCTTTCATAACCTGATAAAATAGCAATAGAATAACATTAAAATAAAACTCATATAATTTAAAGAGGTGTTTACTATGTGGATTTGGCTATTGGCTTTACTCATTGGAGGATACTTTCTTGGTTGCTTACATGGGTCCGTTCTCGCGCAAAAACTGTCGGGAGTGAATTTGAAGGAGACTGGTACGAAAAATGCCGGTGCTTCAAACGTCACGATTGTGCTTGGAAAGAAGTTCGGCGCGCTCGTTGCAGCAATTGACATCGGAAAAGGTACCCTTGCAGTTTTGCTTTCGCGTTATATTTTGGAACGCGTAGGATTACCAGAAGATATTGCTTGGTTGTTACTTTTTGTTGTAGGTGCCGCTGTCGTCCTTGGCCATGTTTTTCCTTTTCATATGAAGTTTAACGGCGGTAAAGGGACAGCGACGATAATTGGCATGCTTCTTGCCATTGATTGGCGGTTCGGATTAATCGGGCTTGGCTTATTTATTGTTGTTGCAATTGTGACAGACTTCCTCGTATTCGGTGTACTAATGCTCTATATAACGCTAATTGCGATCGCAATATGGATAGCTCCCGGCATATGGCCGCCAATCATCGCACTAGGATTGTTTATAATAGCTATAGTGAAACACGTGGAAAATATCAAGCATATAAAAAACGGAGAAGAAAAACTCGTATCTTCTGTGTTCGGCAAAAAAAAATAGTATTCATAATTCTTCTGTATTCAATTTTAAAAATGGCCCTGTCTCATAAAGAGTTTGGGCCATTTTTGATATCCATATCGCATATTAAGCATTATGTTAAAATTATAGGGTAGAAGAAATGGGGTTGTATGATGTACATTTTTATTATTAATCCAACAGCAGGGAGTGGAAATGCATTACCTCTTTGGAACGAATCGGCCAATTCCGGTAGTCGTTGATGGGGAAATTATGAAGACTACTCCAATTGAAATTGAAATTTATAAAAAAGCACTAAAAATAATTTTAACAACATAGCAAAATAAGAGATTGCAACCTATTGGCATTCAACAAGTATTTCCACTATAACTTACAAGCCATTCGCCGTGAATGTATCACCTTCCCCTAAATTGCCGGATTGGAATCCTTTATAAAACCAATATTTTCTTTGCTCAGAAGTCCCGTGTGTAAAACTTTCAGGTACAACATATCCTTGAGCTTCTTTTTGAATCCGATCATCACCGACAGCACTGGCAGCATTTAACGCTTCTTCCAAATCCCCTTCTTCAAGCAAATCCATACCTTGTGCATGATGTGCCCAAACGCCGGATAAATAGTCTGCCTGTAATTCGAAGCTCACAAGGTATTCATTAAACTCCGCTTTACCAAGTTTCTGCCGAAGTGGCATCACTTGTTCAGTCGTGCCCAAAAGAGTCTGTACATGGTGCCCTACTTCATGAGCAATAACGTAAGCCATCGCAAAATCCCCAGGCGCTTTAAATTTATCTTGTAACTCCTCGTAAAAACTCAAATCGATATAAAGCTTATAGTCACCCGGACAATAAAACGGCCCAACAGCTGATCCAGCTGTACCACATGCAGAATCTACGCTTCCTGTATACAAGACAAGTGTCGGATTTGTATATTTCAATCCTTCCGCATTAAATATTTCTGACCAAACATCTTCCGTATCTGCTAGAACGACAGCAACAAACTCCGATAATTCTTTTTCTTGCGTTGTTTCTTCATAAGTAATATCACTCTTTGAACCGTTTGGTTGAATCTTGTCTATAAGTTCGTCCGGATTTCCGCCAAGCAGTGTAATAATGAGAACAATTACTAAACCAATACCGCCTCCTGCGATTGCTATTCCACCTCTGCCCCTACCTCTTCGGTCATCTACATTCGAACTCGTTCTTCTTCCTTTATACTTCATTAAATATCCCTCCTCCAATAAAAATTAAAAGAATAAACTTAATTGAATCCACATTCTTTTATTTTGTTATACCCCAAATCAATAAAAATAGTATATAAATAAATTTAAACAATGGAAAAAGACGTTATCCACTTTTATTGGATAACGTCTTTCGGTCATATATGTACCTCGTTCCTGAGATTATAGCTCCTGATAATCTCTTTGGAGGAGTCCGCCATCTTTTACTTCTGAATGGTACAAAGCTTTTAATGCATAGCTTTTTTCCAAATCAAGTTCTTTCATTACTTTTTTTAGACGTGCGGATAGCTCTGGATTATTCTTCACTAGCTTTTCCATCTTTGATTTTGTATATTGCATTATTCATTACCCCCCGACACTAATTTTATATTTTCATTATAACACGAAATGATTCCATCCATCTGATTCGGATTTGCTATACTAAATACAACAGTAAAAACTGGGGTGGTACTATGTATAAAACAATCGGAATTCTTGCCCATGTAGATGCGGGCAAAACAACTTTTTCTGAACAGCTTCTTTATCATACAAAAAGTATCAAGGAACGAGGACGTGTAGACCATAAAGACGCCTTCCTCGATAGTCATGCAATCGAGAAAGAAAGAGGTATTACCGTTTTTGCGGATCAGGCAGTCATTTCTTATAATGATTCAACCTATTATATTATTGATACACCGGGACATGTCGATTTTTCACCCGAAATGGAACGCGCGATACAAGTGATGGACTATGCAATCATTCTCATTAGCGCTGTCGATGGTATAGAAGGACATACCGACACCGTTTGGCAATTACTTCGGAAACATAATGTACCAACGTTTTTCTTTATTAATAAAATTGATCGCGATGGAACAAACATTAAAAATACACTTCATGAAATAAAGACGAATTTTTCTTCAAATGTAATCGACCTTACAACTTCATTTAATGAAGGTATCATGCAGGATAATCTTATTGAATTTATCGCAGAGCGTGATGAAACGCTTCTCGAAACATATTTAGATACGGGTTATGACAAGGAATTGTGGTTAAAAGTATTTAAATCATTGATAAGTGAAAACAAAGTGTTTCCGTGTTCTATTGGCTCCGCGTTAAAAGATTTGGGTGTCTTTGAGTTCTTCAAAAAACTCGATTTACTAACCGAAACTTCTTATAATACGGACGGTCCATTTGCTGCTAAGGTATACAAAATCCGCCATGATGAAAGTCGTAATCGCGTTACTTACCTTAAATTATTAAGTGGTCAACTAAGCGTTCGTGAGGAAGTAAATTATGAGGGGAACACGGAGAAGATCACCCAGATTAGAGTGTATAACGGAACGACGTTTAAACCAGTCACTCACGTATATGCCGGAGAATTATTTGCAGTGACGGGACTGACAAGCGCTTCTATTGGTGATGGTCTCGGCGCTCTCAAAGAAAAGGCGATATTTGATTTGGTTCCAACGCTGAGATCGAAAGTTATTTTCGATACGTCAATTCACGTAAAAGAAGTATTGCGATGCTTTAACCAACTCGATGCGGAAGATCCTTCTTTATATGTTGTGTGGGATGAATTCGTGCAAGAAGTCCATGTTCACGTTATGGGGGTTATCCAACTCGAAGTACTTGAACGAATTGTAAAAGAACGTTTTCTTTTTGACGTCTCTTTTGGCGAGCCGAAGATTCTTTACAAAGAAACAATCGAAACGACCGTAATTGGCTACGGACATTTTGAGCCGTTAAGGCATTATGCTGAAGTGCACCTTAAAATTGAACCGGCAGAAAGAAATAGCGGTATTTCTTTTGAAAATGCAAGCCATGCAAATCATCTATCAATCGGCAACCAAAATTCAGTACGACATCATTTGTTTGAACGGGATCATCACGGATTATTGACTGGTTCAACCCTTACTGATGTCAAAATAACGCTCCTCACAGGACGGGGCCATAACGAACATACCTCGGGTGGCGATTTTAGGGAGGCCACCTACCGCGCTTTGAGGCAGGGACTTGAACAAGCCCAAAATATTCTACTTGAACCGTACTACGACTATAAAATAAAAGTGGATTTAGACCATATGGGACGGGTGTTGGCGGATATTCAGCAAGCCCACGGTAGCTTTAGCGCTCCCGAAACGATTAGTAACAAGGTAATTATAAAAGGTACTGTACCTGTTTCTACCTTCATGAATTACAGCGCTACTTTGGCTTCATTCACACATGGAAAAGGCATAATTAGTCTTCTATTTAGTGGCTATAATCGTTGCCACAATGAAAAAGAAATCATTAATAGCATCAACTACAATAAAAATGCAGACCCTGAATACACGTCAACTTCTATTTTTTGTGCCAAAGGTAAAGGATATACAGTCCCTTGGGATGAAGTGAAACAAGCGATGCATTGTCTAGACTAGACGAAGAAATGCCACGTTTTCAAATGAAGCTAAACGTGGCACGATTTCCCCTTTATAATGGTTCATATCGAAAAATTAAGAACCGCTCATTATCATTAACTTCATAGAATCTTGGTACTTTTACTTCCTCAAACAATTCAAAAGAAGTGTTTGTTTCCAGAAACTCTATGTATTCGATCGTAGGATAATATAAGATTAAGTCAACTGTTCTATTGTCTTTTTCAACTGAAAGAAGAATATTATTAATAACCTTCATAAAAATTTGAACAGAAAAAGGATTAAAGAAGTAAAAACGATTATTTGTAGATTTCACTTCATATTCTTCTGCAAAACATCTTTCAAATTGAATCGAACCGCTTGGCATCTTCGTTTTCCGCATATAGCTTGCTTGGTTTTCAACAGCTTCTTGATAAAGTTGGCCACTCATTTCAATCCCTGTTCCCGAGACTTGAAAATGATGATGGGCGTAAAAAGTGAACCTACCCTTTCCACAACCAAAATCCACAACATCATCTGATTTCGTTAGCTCATACTCGGAGAATAGCGCATCCAATGCTGTATAGGGCGTTGCCTCATACCGATTATAATGGATAGATCCATTCAGCCACTCCCGCATACCAGTTGTTTTAATTTGAAGCTTTTGATCCATTACATGATCATTCATATACCCACCTTCTTTCTTATTCAATTATAGAACAAAATTAGACAAATGTTCTATATAGTTTATCGTAAAATTAATTAGGAGTCTTTATTAGCAGAATTATAGCTAGTTTGTTATAGTTATCATGTAAGCACGATTACTATCTAAGGAGTGAACGTTAATGAGTGAAAATGAGAACGTAAACAAAAACAAATTGACTACGGCTGCTGGTGCACCTGTAGTAGATAACCAAAACTCAATGACAGCAGGACCAAGGGGCCCAATGCTCTTACAAGATGTATGGTTTTTAGAAAAGATGGCACATTTCGATCGCGAAGTAATTCCTGAGCGACGGATGCACGCAAAAGGATCTGGTGCATATGGCACATTTACCGTAACACATGACATTACACAATACACAAAAGCAAAAATGTTCTCTGAAATTGGAAAACAAACAGAAATGTTCGTACGTTATTCAACGGTTGCGGGCGAACGCGGCGCAGCTGACGCAGAACGCGATATTCGTGGATTCTCAATGCGTTACTACACGGAAGAAGGAAACTGGGATCTTGTTGGTAACAATACACCTGTATTCTTTTTCAGAGATCCAATGCAATTCCCTGACTTGAATCACGCAGTAAAACGTGATCCACGTACGAATATGCGTAGTCCAAACAACAACTGGGATTTCTGGTCTTCCCTACCCGAAGCACTTCACCAAGTAACAATTTTAATGAGTGAACGCGGTATTCCAAAATCTTATCGTACAATGCACGGTTTTGGAAGTCATACATTCAGTATGATTAATGCTGAAAATGAGCGCGTATGGGTTAAATTCCACCTTCGTTCACAACAAGGTATCGAAAACTTGACTGACCAAGAAGCTGGAACTCTTGTAGGACAAGATAGAGAGAGCCATCAAAAGGATCTCTATGAAAATATCGAAAAGGGTAATTTCCCGAAATGGAAAATGTATATCCAAGTAATGACGGAAGAACAAGCAAATAATAGTAAGGATAATCCATTCGATGTTACAAAAGTTTGGTACAAAGGTGACTATCCTCTTATTGAAGTCGGAGAATATGAACTAAACCGTAATCCTGAAAACTATTTTGCTGAAGTAGAACAAGCAGCATTTACACCTGCAAACGTTGTACCGGGTATTAGTTTCTCACCAGATAGAATGTTACAAGGTCGCCTATTCTCATACGGAGATGCGCAACGTTACCGCTTAGGTGTAAACCACCACCAAATTCCAGTCAATCAACCGAGATGCCCAGTTAATAGCTTTCACCGTGACGGCGGTATGAGAGTCGACGGAAACCATGGCGGTAAAGTTCACTATGAGCCAAACAGTCAAGGTGCATGGCAAGAACAGCCATCATACAAAGATCCTGCACTTGATCTCTTTGGTGCAGCAGACCATTGGAACCTTAGGGAAGACGATAATAATTACTTTGAGCAGCCAGGTAAACTCTTTAACCTAATGAGTCCTGAACAACAACAATTATTATTCGAAAATACAGCACGTAACATCGACGGTGTCGATAAACATATCCAACTTCGCCATATCGCACACTGCTATAAAGCAGACCCTGCTTATGGACAAGGTGTAGCAGATGCAATCGGTATCGCTTGGAGTGAAGTCGAAGCAGCAGCAACGTTTGAACCGAAATAATTATTATATTTTAAACAAGAGAGTCGCATCCTTTGCTTAAAGGATTCTCTTCATAGGTGAAAAACATTAAAAAACATATAAAAAGGGACCAAAACCGCAATGGTTTTGGTCCCTTTTTTATTGTATGTTTGAACACGGATAAGGATACAAGAATACCTAGTGCCGGTGAATTCATCACTGAATAGCAAGGCAGATTCCAACTAAAAATTACTTTGATCTTGACATTCATAATTATGAACCGCCGTTTTCAATAATAAGTCCGATAAGCATTCCAAATACCGTAACTCCTGGGCCGTCGTCGCTTGGTTTAGATATCTTATCGCTTCTGTATAAAGATATAGTTCGTCATCATTTAAATAATTCATGGGAATAAAACCGTTGCTTAACTTGTTCGATTGATTGACTTGTAGGCTTGGCAATACAACCATTCCTCCCTATTAAAATATCTACTAATCACACCCTTTCCAGTTTTGGTCAATTTTATACATCCCCCAAATCCTCATAATAAGGGGAAACCTAGATAAAGAACCTGCAAATGAAAATCAAGGATGATGTTTGCTCTGGTTACCCTAGGCAACTCTTTTTTCACTTTCTTTGGGAACTAGGTGCTTGCGCTTTTCTTTTACATACTGACTTTTCCGTCATTTACAGATAGAATGGATGTAGTAATCGAAAATAGTTAATTGGGGGAATATAGATGTCCATTACTTTTACAAAAAAAGAAGAGTTTTTTACGTTTCACGACCCGATGCAAAATGGTCAATTGATCGACCGAAAAACTGAAATTCGTTTGGATCCACTAACTGGTGAAACGTCTCGCATCATTTTCGATCCGGGGACACCTTTCACACCTTCTGATTATTCTGAGCTAGCCAAAGAAACAGAAGGTAAGAAATGCCCCTTCTGTCCCGAAAACATATTATCTTTTACACCGACTTTCCCAGAAGACTTAATCGAAGACGGACGGCTAATTCAAGACGAAGCTGTTGTCTTTCCGAATTTGTTTCCGTATAGCAAGCACAATGCTGTCGTTCGAATGTGTGAGCAGCATTACGTTAAACTCGCTGAATTTACACCATCGATAATTAGCAATTCTTTTTCGGCGGCACATGAATATTTGAAAAAAGTGATTGCCAAAGACCCTTCAACAACTTATGCATCAATTAATTGGAACTACTTACCCCCTTCAGGTGGAAGTATTTTGCATCCACATATACATGTGCTTGCTTCTGAATACCCAACAAACTATCAAGCAACAACGACTAAAGCTGCACAAGATTTTTACAAGCTTAATGGAGCGAACTATTATGACAGTTTGAAAACACATGAGAAAGAACTTGCTGAACGCTTTATCGGTACTGAAGGTTCAATTGATTGGATTCACGCATTTGCTCCAAAAAGCCATACCGACTTTTTCGGAATAAGCAAAGCATCTTCTTTTGAAGAATTGACTGAAGACTTTTGGCAAGATTTAAGCGAAAGTGTCTTGCGATTCTTCCGTTACTTTGAGCATATCGGTATCTCTAGCTTCAATCTAGGTCTATTTATACCTTTAACAAATAATGTCGATGAACGCGTTCATATTCGTCTCCTCCCCCGTTTAACAATCGGTGCCCTTGAAACGAGTGATATGAACGTCTTTAACTATTTACACAGTGAACCGTTATGTATGAAAGAGCCCGAAAAAACAACAAAAGAAGCTTCTACTTATTTTTAACTAAAAAAAACGGGTCATGAAGCGATTAAATCGCTTCATGACCCGCTTTCCATTTTTCAAACTGCTGTCGATACTTTTTCAAACGCTTGTTTTACTTGTTCGGCAACAACTTCAATCTTCTCGTATCCTTCATTACGAACTTCCTTCTGCTTTTCGACTACCTCTTTGCCTTTTCCCTCTAATCCTTCTTGTAAATCCAAGAAAAAATCTAGCATAGCATAGTTTGAATTCCACGAAAACGTTTGTACCTTATCACTTATTTCCTCAATGCTTTTCTCCCAATTAGTAATCGGCTCAGGATTTTCTTGTGTTGTAATTTGATTTTTCCATTTATCCATCTGTTGTTTAGAAACTTTCTCTAAACTACTAAACGATTCCTTTGTAGAAGCGAGTAGCTTTTTTTGATTTTCAAAAACTTGTAACGATTTTTCCTCGATTTCATTTTGAAGACCTTGAAACGCTTTAAAACTGTTTAACCAACCATCCCATATTAAATCTACCCCACTTGCTAATTGTTCAACTTTCTTAACTTCTGTTTTTTTCTTCGTCATTAATAATTCCCCCTTTTTAATAAATCAATAAACATTAAATTTATATTCCATGCAAAATTTTGCATTGTTACCATAAGTCATTCGTTATCCTTATCTGTTTCCTTTGAAGCCAATTGAAAAGGATTAAAAAACGGATTATATAAATTGAAAAACTGATCTAACATTTTCTGATAATGACCAAGTGAACCCGCCCATAGCTCCAAATACTCTTCTCCGACACCCGTAATTGAATAAACCCTCTTCGCTGGCCCACCTGATGAAGTATCCCAATTCGATGTAACCAGCTCATCTTTTTCTAGCTGCCTAAGAAGCCTATAAAAGTTTCCCTGATCGACTGATTGAATTCCGAACTCAGTGATCTTTTCCATTAATTCATAGCCGTGGGAATTCCAATCGCGAAGATGTAAAAGCATAATTGGTATTAAAAAATTTTTTGGAGCCCCCAAATTGACACTCTTGATCTTATCTGTTTCTTTAGAACTCATAATATATCACCTACCTTGCTTATGAATTACTTATACCTGTAATTTACACCTATGTGTTCAATTTGTCAAGCGAAGGAAAAAAGCACACTTTTGAATATCATGGAACTTTCAGCGAACTTATGTTGGAACTTGTCGAAACAAGTCGAAATGTTAGTCCTTTTCATGCATTCAGAAAGTAGAGAATAATTGTTATGCTTATACATGTAGCGTTCAGAAATACACTAAGGGGATGAAATCGTATGCCACACACAAAACTTATGGATCCATTTACAATGTGGAAAGATGTTTATGAAAAGACAGAAGCAACGTGGAGTGAAGCGATCCAAGAAACGATGAAAAAAGAATCTTTCTCGGAAGGCATGGGTCAGACATTGAATAGTCATTTGCAATCCCAAGAACTTATCTCCAAAATGACTGAAGCTTATTTAAAGCAAGTTAACATGCCAACAAGAGGTGAAGTTGCTAGCGTTGCTTCCCTTGTTATAAATCTAGAAGAAAAAGTGGATGATCTTCAAGATAGTTTCGAAGATGATACACTTAAAAACGAAATCGGCCAATTAAAAAGGGCTGTTGCAAATTTAGATAAAAAAATAGACAGCGTCATTGATTTAGTCGGAAAAATAACTGATCAAAAACCTGTTCCTGTAGGGAAAGGTAAGTAATCAGAACAATTCATGAGTTAAACAGATGCATACATGGACAAATCTGGCGAAGGTGCCTTTCCAATGGTAGCCGGTACGAATTTAATAAGATTCTTTAATTTCAAACAATAATAGTCATCAAACAAATGATAACTAACATCTTAGATTGGGAGTGGATGAATAATGACAATCAATTCTATCGAAGTTTCGGAAAACAAGGTAAACTTAAAACCGCTTGAAGGAAAAGTAGCTATTGTTACAGGTGGCTCACGTGGTATTGGTGCAGCAATCGCAAAAGAATTAGCTAGAAATGGTGCACGAGTTGCCTTTAACTACCAATCTAGAATTGATAGTGCTGAAGCGCTTGTAAAAGAAATTGAAGATGAAGGCGGCACTTCTTTTGCTGTAAAAGCAGACGTAGCGGATATTAAGGGTGTCCAAAACTTTTTAGATGAAGTTGTTTCCCGTTATGGACAGGTTGATATACTTGTCAATAATGCCGGAATTACGAGGGATCGCTCATTCCGAAACCTATCCCAAGAGGACTGGAATGAAGTTATCAATGTAAATTTAAACAGTGTTTTCAATACGACTTCGGCCGTTATTAATCAGATGCTAGAAAATAAATCTGGAAGAATTATTAATATTAGTTCAATTATTGGACAGTCTGGTGGTTTCGGACAATCCAATTATGCTGCTGCAAAAGCAGGAATGGTTGGTTTTACAAAATCACTCGCTTTGGAAACGGCTAAAAATGGGATAACAGTCAACGCTATTTGTCCTGGTTTTATTGAAACAGAAATGGTTGCGGCAATGCCCGATAATGTAAAAGAACAAATGATTTCCAATATCCCTATGAAACGTTTGGGACAGTCCCAGGAAATTGCGGAAGCAGTTTTGTTCTTAGCACAAGCTAATTATATAACTGGACAGTCCATAAACGTAAATGGTGGCTTATACATGTAAGACGTTCAAGTTTCCTAATATTCACATAGGAGCTTCCGTTTTGGAGGCTCTCTTTCAATGATTGAGGAGGAGTAAAATGATCTATTCAAGCGTAAAAGAACTCGACAACTTAGTAGAAGCAATGCCCGATGAACTCAAAGACAGTTATAACCGCATTAAACGAATGGCAGCGGTACTTACAACGGAAGCTGAGCCACAAGTTGGCCAAACTCCAAAAGAAGTTATATGGACAAAAAATAAAACAAAATTATACCGTTACCAAACAGCAGTAAAGAAAACAAATAAAGTACCGATTTTAATGATTTATGCATTGATTAATAAGCCGTATATACTTGACTTGACTCCTGGCAACAGCTTAATTGAACATCTTACGAATCAGGGACATGACGTCTATCTATTAGATTGGGGTACTCCTGGATACGAAGACAGGCATATGAAGTTAGATGATTATATAATGGATTACATGCCACGTGCCGTAAAAAAGGTATTGCAAACATCAAACGCGAAAGAAATTACCTTATTTGGCTATTGCATGGGTGGAACGATGACTTCAATATTCGCTGCCCTAAATCCACATTTACCGATTCGCAATTTGGTATTTATGACAAGCCCAGTTGATTTTTCTGATACGGGTTTATATGGAAACTTCCTAGATAAACGCCATTTCAACTTAAATAAATTGGTTGATACACTTGGAAATGTTCCATATGATTTGATCGACACTGGAAATAAGTTATTGAATCCGATTGCGAATATATACGGACCTTATGTCAGTCTTGCAGATCGTGCAGATAATGAAGAGTTCGTTGAAAACTGGAAGCTTATGCAAAAATGGCTAAACGATGGTATCCCCTTCCCTGGCGAAGCATATCGACAGTGGATTGGCGAATTCTACCAAGATAATAAACTCATTAATGATGAACTATTTATAAGAGGACATAAAGTAGAATTAAGCAAAATTACTGCAAACTTGTTAAATATTGCTGGAAGTCGCGATAATATCGCAAGTCCACAACAAGTGGAGCCTCTTAACGATAAAGTATCTAGTATAAATAAGACGTTTCATCTGTTAGAAACAGGACATGTTTCAGTAGTTGTAGGCCGTAAAGCAATTAATGAAACCTATCCACTTATCGACACTTGGTTAACTAAAAACTCAAATTAATTCACTTTAAAAAAACAGACTCTCAATCGAATTCGATTGAGAGTCTGTTTTTTTCCTTAGCCACCGCGCCCGGATTATAACTAACTTTCTTATTCTTTTAAATAGTTTAGAGATTTATTAAATGAATACATTGAATTTTATAGTTTTTACAGTATAATTATCCATGTAGGTATCCAACTATACTGAGTACGAGGGTAATAAAAGAAAGGGTGTGTATATTGAATTATTTAAATGAATTATTGTCTTTCCTACCAAAAGACCAAGTATCAACAAACATCAACGTATTAGAACATCATAGTAAAGACGAGTCATACCATCCACCGAGTCTTCCAGATGTCGTTGTTTTTCCAAGGAATGCTGAAGAAGTCAGTCAAGTCATGAAAATTGCAACTAAACATCACATCCCAGTTGTTCCTTACGGATTAGGGACAAGTTTGGAAGGACATATTATTCCATACGCTGGTGGCATTACACTCGACTTTTCATTAATGGATAAAATACTTGATGTATTACCAGGAGATTTTTTAGTGAAGGTTCAGCCTGGTGTAACAAGATCCCAACTAAATAACGAATTAAAAAAACATGGATTGTTTTTCTCGGTCGATCCGGGTGCCGATGCAACGCTTGGCGGTATGGCGGCTACCAATGCAAGTGGAACAACTTCTGTACGCTATGGAATTATGCGTGACCAAGTTAGGGATTTGGAAGTCGTTTTGGCGGATGGAACGATTATACATACTGGAAATATGGCAGTCAAATCATCGTCGGGTTATAACTTGAATGGGTTATTTGTTGGATCTGAAGGAACATTGGGGTGTTTCACAAAGCTTACATTAAAAGTTTACGGAATCCCCGAGGCAACGGTTGCTGCAAGAGCTTCTTTTACAACAATCGACCAAGCCGTTCAAGCGGTAGTCACGATTTTATCCGCCGGTATTCAAATTGCTAGAATTGAATTGCTTGATGAAAAAACAATGGAACGCGTTAACCGCCATAGTGAAACAAACTACGAAGTGCTTCCTACATTGTTTATGGAATTCCACGGAAATACTGCTGGTTTACAACGGGATGTGGAATTTTCCAAGGAATTATTAGCTGATCTCGGTTGCCAACAATTTAAATTCGAACAAGATACTCGTTCACAAAATCAGTTATGGGAAGCACGCCATAACGTCGCATACGCATACATTCACACCTCCCCCGGTAAAAAGATGATGGTAACGGACGTTTGTTTACCCTTATCCCAGTTGGCCGGTGGAATCGAATATGCTAAAAAGTTAATGGACGACTACTTACTTGAAGGTGGTATTGTAGGTCACGTTGGTGATGGGAATTACCATGTTCTACTTATGTTAAATATGGATGACGCAGAAGAAGTACGTTTAGGAGATAAATTCAATAAAGAAATAGTCGAATATGCCCTACAAAGAGGCGGTTCATGCACTGGCGAACACGGCGTCGGTGTTGGCAAGTTAAAGTATCAAGAAATGGAACACGGTAAGTCATTAGTGGCTATGAAAGCCATTAAGCAGGCACTAGATCCGCTCAATATATTAAATCCAGGCAAACTAATCAATGTATGATGATTGCTATGAAACTTAGGGGGAACTATTAATGAAAAAACAAAAGTTTGGCTTTTTACTAATTATGGCTATGTTATTACTCGTTATTTCGGCTTGTTCGGGTTCAAAAGAAAAATCGGATAAAGATACAAGTTCAAAAAACGATTCAAAATCCGATGAAACATTTACCCTTCAAGCGGGACACTCTTTACCAGAAGATCACCCATACCATCTTGGATTTCTTGAAATGGCAGAAAATGTTGAAAAGCGCACAGACGGTCGTGTCAAGATTGAAGTATTTGCAAACTCCGAAATTGGAGCAGAAAGAGAATTAACAGAAGGTATGACACTTGGAACAGTGGATCTAGTTGTTTCTTCAACGGCTCCAGTAACAAACTTCGTACCAGAATTAAGTGTTCTCGATGTACCGTTTATTTTCAAAGATCGTGATTCAGCTGTAAAAGTGCTAGAAAGTGATATTGGCGAAGAATTATTTGACAAGATGAATGAACATGGAATCATCGGCCTGTCTTGGGCAGAAAATGGATATCGTCATATTACAAACGGTAAACACCCTATCAATAAACCAGAAGATCTAAAAGGACTTAAAATTAGAACACAAGAAAATGAAATTCATATTGCAGCGTTTAAAGAATTAGGTGCCCTACCAACACCAATGGCATGGACAGAAGCATTGACTGGACTACAACAAGGTGTCGTTGACGCACAAGAAAACCCTGCTATCGTTGCAGACCAATTTAAATTATACGAATCAAAACAAAAGTACATGACATTAACAGGACATGTCTACTCTGTTGCTATGTATATGATGAGTCAAAAAGCTTACGACAAACTTCCCGAAGATTTAGCTAAAATCGTTGTAGAAGAAGGTCAGAAAGCGGGTTCAAAAGAACGTGATTTAATCATTGAAATGGAAAAAGAATCAATTCAAGTCCTAAAAGACAACGGTGTTGAAATTATTGAAGATGTAGACCTTGTCCCTTTCCAAGAAGCTGTTAAACCAATCTATTCAAAAGTTGAATTCCAAGATTTATTAAATGATATTATTGCTGCGCAAGAATAATATATAAGTTTGTAAAAGGGAGATCTTTCTTTCTCCCTTTTTTATGTTTAGGAGGAGATCCATTGGACAAGTTCGTGGGCTATATGAATTTTACTATGAAGCATTTTTTAAATATAATAATGGCTGTATTATCTTGTGCCGTATTTGCACAAGTTCTATTTCGTTTCGTCTTCAAACTTCCACTGGCTTGGTCTGAAGAATTAGCTGTTTATTGCTTAGTTTGGATTACTTTTTTAGGTGCGGCCTATGCGCTCTCTCTAAAAGCCCATATAGGTGTTGATTTCTTTGTTGAACGTTTTCCAACTTCTATGAAGAAGTTTTTTTTAATCCTTGCTGCAATTGCTAGTTTTTCATTTTACATAATTTTGATTGTTCAAGGATTCGACTTGGTACAACAATCGTTGAAGCAATTATCTCCCGTTATGAGAATTCCGATGGGCTGGATATACTCAGTTATTCCTATAAGTGGGTTCTTCTTAATCATCAACCTCATCCACTTGTTGGCAAAGGATTTAAAGACAGGGGGTAAAACAGCATGACTGCTCTTTTATTTGCTTTATTAGCTCTTTTATTTTTAATTGGCGTGCCGATTGCGGTCGCATTAGGTATGGCTTCTTCACTTGTTTTTTTAGTAGACGGTCAAGTTTCTTTAATCGTCCTTATGCAAAGAATGTTCAATTCGGTCGCATCGTTCCCATTACTCGCCATTCCATTCTTTATTTTAGCCGGAAAGTTAATGGAAAACGGTGGAATATCTAGACGGTTAATTCATCTAGCAAACGTTATGTTCGGACGTGTAACTGGTGGACTTGCGATTGTATCCATTATTGCTTGTGCATTTTTTGCAGCAATTTCTGGATCAGCCGCCGCAACAACAGCAGCTGTCGGTTCACTTCTAATTCCGGCTATGATAAAGAAAGGCTATGATAAAAGCTTTTCTACAGCTGTACAAGCGGCCGGTGGAACAATCGGTGTAATGATTCCACCAAGTGTTCCACTTGTTTTATATGGAGTATCTGCAGGTGTGTCTATCAGTTCCCTTTTCATCGCCGGAATCATTCCAGGCATTCTTGTTGTTGTCTCGCTTTTAATTCTAGTTTATGTTATTTCACTTAGAAAAGGCTATGGTGGCGGAGAAAAGTTCACGATAATGGAATTTTTCAAAGCGTTCGCGGATGCTATTTTAGCGATACTTATGCCTGTAATTATTTTAGGCGGGATTTACGGAGGGATTTTCACACCAACTGAAGCGGCAGTCGTAGCCGTTTTCTATGGCTTAATTGTCGGAGTATTTATCTACAAAGAAATCAAATTAAAAGATTTGATAGAGATTTTCTCTTCCTCTGTCGTTGTCTCCGCAGTCATTATGTTTATCATCGCGGGTGCTTCGATATTTGGTTACTATTTAACAAGGGCGCGGGTCCCAAGGGAAATAACAGAAGTTGTACTTGGTGTGACGGATAACTGGATTATCGCCTTGTTAATTATTAATGTTTTACTACTTTTCATCGGAACCTTCTTAGAAACGTCCGCGGCAATTATTATTTTGACGCCGATTCTTGTGCCAATCGTAAGTGCCCTTGGAATTGATTTGGTTCACTTCGGTATCATTATGATTTTCAACTTAGCAATTGGCTTCATCACACCACCGGTAGGCCTAAACTTATTTATCGCTGCAAATATAGCGGGAACGAAATTTGAAAGCTTGATAAAAGCCATTATTCCGTTCATCATCATTATGATTCTTGATATTCTCATCATTTCATTCATTCCATCAATCAGTCTGTTTTTAGGTGGCTTTATGAAGTAATAAGAAAATCGACAACGCCTAGGTTGACATACTAAAAAAGCGGACTCAATTTCTATTAGTAGAAATTGAGTCCGCTTTCCATATTTCACAATTCGTTATTCTTCTTTCCCCGATACGCCGGCACTTTCAAATGTCGCCATTTCTTTCACCATGTTAACTGCGGATTGCAAGATTGGAAAGGCAACCGCCGCCCCTGTTCCCTCACCAAGACGCATTTTTAATTGTATCAATGGATCTTTATCTAAATGCTTAATGGCTGTTAGGTGTCCAGGTTCAACCGACTGATGCGATAAAATCATATAATCCGCCGCTTGTGGTGATAGTAGTTGAGCTACACAACCAGCTACTGTACATATAAACCCATCGAGAAGAACTGGCACCCGTTTTTCCGCCGCTGCAATCATAGCACCAGCCATGGCTGCTATCTCAAGACCGCCTACTTTAGATAGAATATCAATCGCATCTGTTGAATCCGGTTTATGATAATCGATTGCTTCTCGAATAACTTCAATCTTATGCGTATATTGGTCACTCGAAATTCCTGTTCCATAACCGACAATCGAAGCAGGGTCCGCACCAGTTATCACGGCTAGTACCGCACTACTCGTAGTCGTGTTACCAATACCGACTTCACCAATGATTAGGCACTTAACGCCACTTTCAATCAAATGACTGGCTTCTTCGTGGCCAGTAGATACAGCTTTTTCTGCCTCTTCCCGTGTCATCGCCTTTTCAGTCAAAAAGCTAGCCGTACCCGGGCGGACTTTTCTATGTATTACTTGTTCTTCTAATACCTCGCTTGCAACTCCAACATCAACAACTCTAAAGCTAGCGCCTATTTGCCTACCAAAAACATTAATGGCCGCCCCACCTTCCACAATATTAGTGACCATTTGCTTTGTCACTTCCTGTGGAAAGGCAGACACACCTTCTTTTGCAATCCCATGATCGGCTGCAAACACAATTACTCCAGGTGGGGTCACTTCAGGGAATGGCTCCCCCGTTATTTCCGCAAGCTGAATCGCAACTTCTTCAAGTCTTCCTAAACTCCCCACCGGTTTTAACAATGTGTCAATATAAACCGCTGCTTTTTTTCCCGCTTCCATATGTAAAGAAGCAATATTTGGCTGTATCATCTACTTCCTCCCTTTCTAATACAAATCGTTTTTGTGAAAATAAGATAACTATCTGCTTGCTTACATTAGTTGAAAATCGGCATTGTAACTACAATCATCATTATAAACAAGATCGCTATATAATTTACTGAAATAAGGAAAATCATTCGTGCCCATTTAATATCGTCTTTCACGAAAAAACCTGTGAAACTTGCCACTAAAAAACTAATGTTTAGCATCGTAGCGATTATTAGAAAGACTGTTCCTAGTGATGCCAGAAAAAATGGTAACGGAAGTAAGCAAGCAACATAAATGACAATTTGTCGCTTAGTAAACTCGACCCCACGCAGAACTGGTAGCATCGCAACTCCGGCGGCCTTATATTCATCATGCCTTCTTATTGCAATAGCAAACGTGTGAGGCATTTGCCATATAAACAAGATTAGGGCCAAAACAATCGGAACGTAATGATAACTTGGCGCGATTGCCGCCCATCCGATTAAAGGAGTAACTGCCCCTGAAAAACTACCAATGACCGTATTAAGTGTATACTTACGCTTTGACCAGAATGTATACAGTACAACATAAGTAAACCACCCAATAAAGGCATAAGCCGTTGCTTCCCATGTAGTAAAGGCTATAAGAATCATACCGATCAACGAGATTATAATTCCCATTGCTAATACTGTTTTCAGTGAAATTGTGCCTGTAACTGTTGGACGCTTTTTTGTTCTGCTCATTTCCTTGTCCAAATCAACTTCGTACCAGTTATTAAGCAAAAGCGCCCCACCCATAACTAATGTACTGCCAATAATCGTTAGTAAAAATACATCCCATTTAGCAGTAAAAGCAGTATTCGTAAAATAAAGGGCTAAACAGAAACCCGTAAATACGGGAAGAACATTAGATACCAATACGAGTCCTTTAAACAGAGATATTAAATCAGAAATTAAATTTAGGATTGTTCGCTTATTCGATGGAGTTGACTTTTCAACCTTCCGCCAAGAAGATATTTGTTCTACACTCATTCATTATTCTCTCCTTAAAACGTTAAATGCTCAACATATGAATACAATCTTCTTACCAAATTGCATACTAACTTCTAGTTTACTATTACCGCCGTTGTAAAACAAAGGAATACTTTATGACAAATAAAAGGCGGGTAAACTTAACGTGAAAATTAATACAATAAAGGACTTTATAAGTTCATCGCGAAGTATTTAAGCACTATTAAATCGGACCTATGGGTGAAGCTAATGATCAAGCTTCTTAGATTATAGGCGTCGCCCTTCCTGTAGACTGTGGGCAAACAGCCAAGTAACCGAATATTTATTTAAAATAGCGTAAAAAAGCGATTGCATAATAAGTGCAATCGCTTTTTCCTATTTATAAATTGAAATTCTTAGCGAACTTATTTCTTCGTAGCCGTTTCCCATACATTTTCAAGCCACTGATCAAAATCAGTACCCTTATCCCCTTCATACGTGTCATATAAATCCAATCTCATGTTTTTCAACTTCTCCTTGAACTCTTCATACGTATGGCCCGCAGGTAAACTTTTCTTAATTCTAGGGAACACTTTAGTAGCGTCTTTAATCAAATCGCCTTTCTTCCTTGGCGGCAATTCAACATCTTCACCAAACTGTTCAAGTTTATTAAATGCAGCTTCTTGCACTTTATAGACAGTATCGTTAATCATTCTATGCGTTAGTACATCGATGGTCCTTTTATGTTTCCATTGACCTAACTCTTCAATAGCTTCAAGACGTTCTTTCCAATTCGAGTTTCGATTCGCGGATTTCTTTAGTTCTTCGTAGTTCGGTGGCAATTCATTTTTAATTAGTTCGTTCGTCATTTAATTCAATCTCCTTCTAAATCAATCTTCTATTTATATAAATACTTATATATAGAAATTCTCTACTATGTATTGTATCATTATCTGTTGAAGCATAACCTATTTAACGCTTTATTATTTTTTTAGACATAAAAAAAGCAAATCAAAAACATAATCGATTTGCTTTTTATACATTATGAACCAACTTTTCTACGGGTGCTCGTAACTTTTTTTGATTGTTGGCTTTGCATTTTTTTTGCAGATTGTGTTCCTTTTCCTTTTACATTACTACCAGAAGTTTGATTTTTCTTCGCTTCTAACTGTTTTTGTATTGCTTCTTTCAAGCTAACTTTTGTCTTTGGTGTTTCTTTATTTTCTGTCATATCCTAGCCTCCCAACTAATAAATCAATGTTAGTTTCCATTATACTCGAATCTTTATTAATTTACTTATATCTTTCACTACAATTAATACGCAAGTTACAAAATAAGCATACTCCATCAAAGCATAGGATGTGCTTATCTCTAATTCTACTTCAATAGTTGAATGAATTCACGCATGAAACCGGGTAAATCGGGCCAAGCGTGACCTGAAACGAGGTTCCCGTCCGTGTGTAATGGCTCTTCAATATATGTAGCTCCACACGCTATGACATCCGGTTTACAAGCAATATAAGCAGTATACTCCCGCCCCCTCATCAGATCAGGAACAATAGATAACACTTGGGCTGCGTGACATATTGTGCCCACTGGCTTATTCTCCTCGAAAAAATGGCGAACAATGTTCGGAAGTGCTTCATCCAATCGAATGTATTCAGGTGCACGGCCCCCTGGAATAATCAATCCATCATATTCTGTAGGATCAATATCAGCAAATGCAGCATGAGAATCTAGCCCATATGCGGGCTTTTCCACATACGTTTCCATGCCTTCAATAAAATCATGTGTAACAGTATAAAGTTTTTTCACAGAAGGCGAAGCAATCGTTACGTCAAACCCCTCTTCAAGACAGCGGTAATAAGGATAAAATATTTCCAAAGCTTCTACTCCATCACCAGAAACAATTAACACCTTTTTACTCACAAACAAAACCTCCATTCAATTTTTATCACACAGCATTGCAACGTTCATATAGACCTTTCGCATAATCTATTTCGACATTTCCAAACGATTCCCCTCTTTTATTGTTGCTTCCCATAATAGGCTCTTAAATTTATTTCAATCGAATTATATTTATTCTCGCCAATTGCTTTTAATGGTATAGTAATAGATGGAGGTAAGGAGGTCCTTTAAATGATTGAACTTAACTCGGTGGAGAAAAAGTTTGGAGATGTATTGGCAGTCCATTCTATGTCGATCAAAATCAAAAAAGGTGAGATTCACGGAATTGTCGGGACCAGTGGTGCCGGTAAATCCACATTAGTCCGGATCATGAACCTTTTGGAAAGACCGGATCACGGAACTGTCCGCGTCGGGGAGAAAGTTTTGACCAGTTTATCCGAAAAAGAATTGCGTAAAGCAAGACAAAATATCGGGATGATTTTCCAGCAGTTTCAACTCGTCCTCAATCGAACAGTTGCCGAGAATGTAGCAATGCCTTTGGAATTAATCGGTGTTCCGAAAAAAGAACGAGCAAAAAGGGTCGAAGAATGTCTGCGGTTTGTAGGGATTTTCGATAAAAAAGACGCTTACCCTTCCCAACTAAGCGGTGGACAAAAACAACGTGTTGCAATTGCAAGGGCTTTGGCAAACAAGCCCGCGGTTTTATTATGTGATGAACCAACATCTTCACTTGATCCAAAGACGACGACTGAAGTATTACAAGTACTGCGCCATATTAAGGAGACATTAGGTGTTACGATTGTTATTGTTACCCACGAGATGGACGTCGTAAAAAGTATTTGTGAACACGTTTCGATTATGAAAGACGGTCAACTCGTTGATAGCTTTGCAATCACGCCTCAAGGATTAAACAAAAATGAAGATTATTACATAGAAGACTTGAGAAGAATCGCGGTGGTGAAAGCGTAATGGAAAAAGTAATTGAATATCAATCCGAAATTTGGCTTTCCATCGGCCAAACGTTCATCATGGTCGGCATTTCCCTACTTGCTGCGATTCTCATTGGATTGCCCTTAGGTACGTATCTATATTTAAGTCGACGTGGGAATTTGTACGAAAACAAATTTCTATTTGCGATTCTAGATACATTTGTGAATGTCGTTCGCTCATTTCCATTTCTCCTGCTAGTTGTATTTTTAATTCCTTTTACTCGCTTTGTAATCGGAACAGCTATTGGTACAATGGCCGCAACCGTTCCATTGTCCATTATTTCAATCGCTTATTATGCACGGCTAGTCGAACAATCGTTGTTGGACGTGCCGAAAGGAATCATTGAAGCTGCGGTTTCAATGGGCGCTTCAAAAACCCAAATCATTTTCAAATTTCTTTACCGGGAAGCTCGCTCGGGGCTCGTTTTCGGGTTAACTACCGCAACAATTAGTTTCATATCCTACTCGACCGTAATGGGAATTGTCGGTGGTGGAGGTGTAGGTGATTTTGCAATTCGATACGGATACCAACGTTTCGAAACAGAACTGATGACGTTCACTATCATAATGATGGTAATCCTCGTGCAATTTATCCAAGTTATCGGAACTAGTGTTTCAAAAAAAATAGACAAACGTTCATAGAAAAGGAGTTTTTATGTTGAAAAAGTTATTTGTTTTGTTGTTTGCTTCGGTTCTTTTACTAGCTGCTTGTGGGTCCGGTAAAGAAACGGATACAGGTAAGGAAAAAGAAGATCTAGATCCAGGAAATAAGGCTGAAGAAATTACTAAAATCCGCGTTGCTTCACTTATCCCACCAATGACGGATATGCTTGAAATTGTAAAACCTTTACTTAAAGAAGACGGTATTGAAATGGAAATCGTAATCCTATCGGATAATATTCAACCAAACTCTGCTTTAGCAAATAAAGAAGTAGACGCAAACTTTTTCCAACACCCTCCATATATGGAGATGTTCAATGAAGCAAACGATTCCAACTTGGTAATGATACAACCTGTCTATCATGCAATTTTGGGCGCTTACTCTACTAAATATGATAGCCTCGATGAGTTACCAGAAGGTGCACAAGTAGCTATTCCAAACGACTCTTCTAATATTGCACGTTCTTTGCAATTACTTGAAAAAGGCGACTTAATTAAATTAGCTGAAGGTGTCGGTCTCGAAGCTACAGTAAAAGATATTACTGACAACCCGAAAAACCTTAAATTTATCGAAGTTGACTTATTAATGCTTGCACGTTCAATCGATGACGTCGACCTAGTTACAATGCTTCCTGCTTATGCAGAACCGCTTGGACTAACGCCGGTAAACGATTCGTTGATCGATGAAGGTGAATCGGCATTCCCAATCTCCCTTATGGCACGTGAAGACAATAAGGATTCGGAAGCGATTCAGAAATTAGCTAAGCATCTTTCAGGCCCAGAAGTTAAAGCGTTTCTAGAAGAAAATTTTGCCGATATTGCAACTCCAGCATTTGAATAATTAATACACCAAAAGGAGCTACGGACCGCAATGGTTTGTAGCTCCTTTTCCACTTAAACACTTACCCTTGCCATTTTCAATAAGCTTTTACAATTCCTTCATTCTTCGCTTTTATAATAAGTAATGATGTCGTTATAATACCGGTTTAATGACGAAGTAGATACGCCAAACCAATCAGCAATTTCTTTTACTGTCATATCCAACGACTCAAAAAATGCATTATCTTGACCAAATCGAATTGCGCCAGCTGCAATTGCTACATCTTTTCTTGCATTCGGCTGTTTCTCTACTAAAAAGTCTTCTATTATCTCTAACAGTTCTTCAGAATCCCGATCATTTTTCTCTAAAAACTCTATCGCCTTTTGTAGAACACCCGCTTCAAAGTTGGTGAATTCTCCTCCATCATACCCATCTTCCCCAAGTAATTTCCAAAATGCAATTTCATTTTCTTTCAAAAATGCAGAAACCGATTGTTCTTTTTGAGATTCAAATTGCGCAACGAACTTCTCGAATACTTTACTATGGTCCGTAGGGAAAAATATCAAACTAGATACGGCCAAATAATGATTTTCCTTGGAGGTGCCATCCGGTAAAATGAAACAGTAAAGATGGACGCCTACTGGGACAGGTTTTTCACTTTCACGTCTCAAAAGAATTGTCTCATCTTCCATAATGTTTTTCACAGACATATAATTGTCATCCACTGCGACTACTTCACCGATGAATATACGCGGATCACGCCATGTATTTAACACTTTTTCTACAGTGGGACGGATCACTTTCTTCTGTTGTTTTCCTAAATAACCCTTCCATATTTCTGGTTTATGATGGAAAAAGAATTCGTCTAATACAATGGCTTCAATCATTTCCTCAACATAATATGTATCTAATTGCCCAGACCACTTTTTAACAACAGCCATGAACTCGTTTATGTCTTTTCGTTCAGGATACTCTTCATAAAAAGTTTGCAAGATTCTCTCTAACTCTTCTGATTGCACCTCTTCTATTGATACAGCCTGTTTCGATTCACAACATTTTTTATACTTCTTCCCGCTCCCACACAAACACGGATCATTACGTCCTATCATACGAACACTTCCCTTTTCCAATAAAGATATTCATCTAGTTTACCACGTTTACACATGATTTTAGATGTAATCTATAATTGAAACACTTCTGTAAATAATCACAACAATCCCTTTAGCAAAATACAAGAAGTAGAAATCGTGAAATCTCAACAGGAATTGCTAAAAATATTTCAACTAGACACAAGTTTCCCCTTCGAACCCCTAACCCGTTGTTGAATCCATCTGTATGTCCGCCCATTCCAATAGAAAAAGCGACTTACTTTTCCACCTTGCTTCATGACTTTTTTCGCAAGTATTTTGACTACTTTTTGCTCATTCACTTTCCCATCCGATAAATAAATACCAAGCAACCCTCTAACAATCAACCTATGAAACTTTTTATCCGGCAAGCCACTCGTATGTTTGTCGGCCTCGTGTAAAAAATGAATAAGTCTTTCAGTTAACTCTTCGTCATCCGCATAATAAAAACAAAAATTCAAATCGCCGCCTTCACGATCTTCTTCTTGATCAATGAAGTAATCCAACAAAATATGCAAACCTTGTATATAAGGAAAATAGCCCTCTCGAATCATATCCGCATGTTGAATTTCAAAATCATCCCGCAATGTATAAGAAACGAGACAAAAAATTCCTAAAGTCGAACCAGAACAGGCAGAAAATTCATACCAACTCATTTCTGGCAAAATACTCTTATTTTGTTTATACCAGTTTTTCAACCTTACTTCCCGTTCCTCTATACGCACATGTTTATGGATTTGCAAATCGCAATAATATCCGCATAGTTCGAGTAAATATGGCTGAATCGTTTCGTAATTCGGCACATCACTTAAAACGGACTGACATGTTTGCATCAGTTCTACTAAATAGCCACCATCTTCTTGATCTTCACGAAACCGGTAATATGAACGCGGCTGTGCACCGACTGTTAGTGCATCGGTCATTGATTCATGTAAGGCAGAAAAATCATCTGGATCAAGGGAAGTACTTCTATCGCATAGATTATCCAAGTAATCACTAATCGTTTGATAAGCGACGATGAACTTAATGGCGTTGGCTCTTTTTCCAAGCGCGGTCAACGCCATTATCGATCCCCCTTCGCAATGAAATGTTTTGTGGGAAATACTCGCCAATGCCTGTCCCTTTAGCTCTTGATTTGGAATTTCTTCCGCACGCTTTTTCCAAAACTTTAGCTCCTCATGCACCGCTGGCATAATCCCACGGTATACTTGTGTCATTAAAGATATTGGATTTAAAGGTACAGTCATCTTTTTAGCACCCCATTCATTTTGCTAAGTAATCCATAATTCCCATCGCACTTACTTGCATATCGACTTCGATTAAATAATACACTTCATGGTCATCACTGACATTCAAGCTCCTCAAATGTTTCCTTACTTGGCTGAACAATCGTTGCGATAATTCTTCATGATCCTTTCCTTCCGCAACGACTGCTTCTCCTTCTTCCATGAAAAGTACAAGCCACTCGGATACTTGTCGAAGTGCTTCTTTTGGGTCGTTAGTCATCCCGTAATGACCGAAGTAAATTGAAGTTAGATTCATCTTCTCCATTCTTTCGATTGCAACATTCATTTCCGAAGGATCAAATTGGTTTGGTGAAGTAGAAGGAAGGAACAAATCAACCCCATTACCAATCAATTGCTCATAACGAATACCGACCGTATCCCCTGTAAACATGCCATTACTCACCGGATCATAAATACTAAAATGGTGTTTCGCATGTCCCGGGGTATCGAAAAATGTTAACGTACAATTTGGACCGATTTTCAACGTATCTCCTTCATCTTTAATGAGTAGTCGACTTTCATCTATCGGAACAACCGGGTCAAATAGTTCTGAAAATCGTTCGCCGTACACCATTTGGGCACCTGCTACTAATCTTTCCGGCGCCGCCAAATGCCTTGCCCCCCGTGGATGGACAACAACCGTAGCATTTGGACATTCCTGAACGAGTAATCCCGCCCCTCCGGCATGATCCAAATGAATATGGGTAACGATTATGTATTTCACTTGGCGAAGCGAAAAGCCTAATGCTTTCAATCCTTTTTTCACATGCTTCACCGACGGACTTGGACCGGTATCAACAATTGTTAACTCTTCTTCATCAATGACATACGTTCCAGTGCGTCCAGCTACGCCCAAATCAAATCCGTCAATTAAGTGAACCCTATCATTCAATCGCAAAGGATAGTTCGTATCCATAATGGTAGCCCCCCAAGTATATTATTAAGTCTGATTATTCTAGTATACTTGATAATCTACCTTTAGCAAATTTGTCTGAATAAGGAAAACTTCAAATGACTGCCTAGCAAAATAGACAGTCACTTTTCATTATTCGACTTGAGATAAGAATCTTCTCGTTCTTTCCTCTTTTGGAGAATGAAAAATTTCTTCTGATGTACCTGTCTCAACAATAAATCCTTCATCCATAAAAACAACTCTGTCAGCGACATCTTTTGCGAAGTTCATTTCGTGTGTAACGATGATCATCGTCATTCCTTCTTGGGCCAAGTCTTTAATAACTTGAAGTACCTCTCTTACAAGTTCAGGGTCCAATGCAGAAGTCGGTTCATCATAGAGCATGACTAACGGATTCAATGCCAGTGACCTAGCGATTGCGACACGTTGTTGTTGGCCGCCCGACAGTTGAACCGGATAGTGATTCATATGATCTTCGAGGCCTACTTTAACAAGCAGTGATTTTGCTAACTTCTTTGCTTCTTCCTTACTCGTCCCGTGAATAACAATTGGTCCTTCCATTATATTTTCAAGCGCTGTTTTATGTGGAAATAGATTGAACGACTGAAAGACAAAACCGGTTTTTTTCCGTAACTCTCTTATCTCTTTTTTACGTTTTCCATTTATTTTTCCGCCTGCCTGTACTTTGAATTCACCAATTTGTATAATTCCATCAGACGGCTCTTCTAAGAATGTTAAACATCGCAACAAAGTTGATTTTCCAGAACCACTTGGCCCCATGATAACGACCACTTCACTTTTATTTATCGTTAAATCAATTCCTTGTAAAACTTTATTCAAACCAAAGTTCTTTTTTAAGTCAGTAATTTGAATGAGGCTCATTGCCCTCTCCTCTAATTCGTATTATCGAACTAAGTGTTTAGATGTACGAGCTTCCATTTTGTCCAATAGCATTGTAAGTAAAGTAATTAACATCCAGTAAATCGCCGCAGCGAGTAAATAAATCGTTAAAGGTTCAAACGTTTTTGCGATAATCAGACTCGACATTTGTAATAATTCCGTTACGGTGATAACTGAAACGAGAGAGGTATCTTTTATAAGTATGATAAATGAGTTAGATAAGGTTGGAATTGCAATTCGAAGGCTTTGCGGTAAAATAATTCTTCGTAACGCTTGTGAATAGGTCATTCCCATCGACATAGCCGCTTCCATTTGTCCGTTATCCACAGCAAGAATGGATGCGCGAAATGATTCGGAAAGGTACGCACCCGCATTTAAACTTAACGCCAATATCCCAGAAGAAATCGGATCTAATGCAAGTCCTATTTGTGACAGCCCGTAGTAAATAACAAAGATTTGAACTAGGAGTGGCGTTCCACGAATAATCGAAACATAAGTGCTCGCAATTCCGTTTACTATCCGCACTTTTAAAATTCGTACGATTGCAGTAAAAAATCCAATAATTAGTGCAATTAGTATCGATATACCTGCCAAAAAGATTGTCATTAACGTTGCTTTTAGTAGAGATGGCAATGAATCAATGATAATCGTAGCGTCCATGCATCCTCCTCCTGTTGGCCAAACTTTACATAACGACTTCTTCTATGCACTCAATTTCGACACCCAAATGATTCAATTCATCAATAAATGGCTGAAACCTTTCCCTTATAAATAAACTTTCTACTGGGACAACGCCCGTTTCCGTTATTTTTTTCAGTGCAATCCACTTGGCGGCTAGTGCCGCTGGAAGTGCAGTTGTCTTTGCCATCGAAGTGATATTTCTCCCATGATCATATCCGTCAATCATTTCCCATGTATACTTTGTCGATTTTCCATCCTTAACGCCGCTTACTTCTACTCTCACGACCGTAATATCTTCAGTGGAATCACCACTCATTTTTGGGACAAGAACTTTTTCCGAAAGGGCTCGTGGAGTTGTAGTAATGCCATTGATTTCAATCGGATCCATGTCGAGAAAACCCAATTCGTTTAACACACGCATTTTTTCCCAATGTCCCGGATAACGAACTGTTTTCTCATATAGATTTTCTACTTTATCTTTTAACATGAACGCTGTGCTATGCGCATCTGTAATGACTGTTTCACAGACACCTACGGGATCCGGAAAAGTCACTTTTTCCAGTCTTGAAAGAGGCGGCAATTTAACAAGTTTCCCCTCTGCAATGGCCATCGCAGGTTTCGTATAAAGCCCCAACACACTTTCTAAACTGAACACAACTTGATACCACAAAGGTGGGACAGGATATCTAGGTATTCCACCACAAGTCATAACAGCTTCTTCCGCTTTGTCGAGCATTTCAATTCCTTGTGCCGCCAAAAAGTTTGTGATACCTGGTGCAACTCCACATCCCGGCACAATAATTACACCCGCGTCTTGGGCTTCTTGATGCAATGCCATTTTCTCAGTAAATTGGGACCCAACAAGATCTACTAAATGGCACTTAGAAGCGATAGCCGCCTTCACCGCAATCAAACTTAACGAATGAGGCAAACAGCCCACAGCTACATCCGCATCTTTTAACATCTTTCCAATGTCTTCTTCAGTTGCCAATGATGCGGTTCTACCCGTCACCTTTGGATTGTTTGCAGTTTCCAAACATTTATCAATACTCGCTTGTCTTACATCCACTGCCGTTACCGCGTCTATCCCATCGAATTTCGCAATTTCACTAACTACCGTCGTACCTATCATCCCTGTTCCCAAAACAACAATATGCAAAGCTATCACTCCCTAGTTTATATAGGTTGATCAAATGAATAGATGTGAAAAACCAAGCGATAGTGCCTTTCTAGTGGCAACCTAGCTTATCGCGGGAGGCATCCACAAAGCGCCGCAGCGAGTTAGGAGGACAATCAATTTTCCAAAGGATCTGTCCCGAACCATTTTTTATAAATTGTATTATACGTTCCGTCTTCTTTCATTTCGTTCAGTGCTTCGTTTACTTTTCCAATAAAGTCTTCGTTCCCTTTATTCACAGCCATTCCAATTTCATCTTTATTGACAATGTCGCTGGCAATTTTAATGGGCAAATTATTTTCTTTAATATTATAGCTGATAAGAAGTTGGTCATTGATAATAACATCCAATCTTTTGTTCTGAAGGTCTTGAATGTAATCATTTACTGCTTTGTATAATTTAACGTCTGCTCCGTCAACACTATTGGCAACTTCTTCGAAAGTCGTGCCACCGCCAACGCCAACTTTCTTCCCTTTAAGATCCTCAAGCTTTGTAATATCGGTCGTTTCTTCCCGTGTAATTAAGACAGAACCCGTTATGACATAAGGGTCTGTGAAATCGACACTCTTTTTTCTTTCCTCTGTTACGGTCATTTGACCAATGATAATATCAAATTTATCCGCCTTCAATCCGCCGATCAAACCATCCCACTTTGTCGCGATGAAATTTGCTTCTGCACCTAATCTTTCAGCAATTTCATTGGATATATCTACGTCGAAGCCTTGAAACTCGTCTTTATCGTCTAAAAAGTTAAATGGTGGATATGTGCCTTCGAATGCAACATTTAGAACTTTAGATTTCTCTATACGATCTAGGACGCTTTTACTACTTGTCTTTTTTCCTCCCGCACCACATCCAGCGACAATACTAACTATAAAAACGGTTATGATAAGCAATATTAGATTCTTCTTCACCCAACTTCCCCCTTTTAATTGCAATTGAACGAATCCTTATCATTTGTAAAATGATCTTTTAAGCTTGTCCCACTGTTAGCCTATTCCTAAGGTAGATTGGTTATGCCGCTTTGATGGATTCGTAGAGTAACCATTTAGCAGTTTAATAAGAAAAACACAAAAAATCAGTCGTTTTCACGGCTGACTTTTTATGTTTCTATTTTGAAGACACTTTATAATTAACTGGCGATATTGCCTGATTTAAATATACTCATATTTGCATGACTATACACACCATAATTTTCAATGTTGCTATTTTCACGTGGTATTTTCTTTCAAATTTGCATTGCTAATCTTCAGTAAATAACGTACAATTTATTTACTTCTAAATAATTATTCATTTTTGAATAAATTGTTTTTTAGGAAAGGTGGTCGTATGACAGGATTTTTTTTACATCCCAATTCGAAAGAAGAAATTATCGATTCGTATGATGAAGATATCATCGTTACAAATCATGCGGGCTTCATTGTAAAAGCTTCACAAATTAGCGGAAGGCATTACGGACTAAAAGCCAAGGAACTTCTTGGAAAGTCTGTTTATGACTTGGAGAAGAAAGGTATTTTCTCCCCTGCCATTACACCGCTTGTCCTAGAACAAAAAAAGAAAGTAGTCGCCATCCAAACGACACCTTCCGGAGGAAAAGCGCTTATTACGGGCATGCCCTTTTTTAATGAGTTAGGTGAGGTTGAATTTGTCTTAAGCTATTCCTATGAGGTCGAGGAACTTTTAGTAATCCAGGAATATATGAAAGAACTTGAAAACGAGATGGCATTAGCAAAAGAAGAACTTTCGCTGCTTCGGAAAGAGCACCTAATGATTGAAGGCCTAACGATTGAAAACAGATCCACTCGGATTGCTTATGAAACCGCTCGAAATGCGGCTGCTCTAGATGTGTCTGTGGTCCTCTACGGTGAACCCGGAACCGGTAAATCGACGATGGCAAAGGTCATCCATAATGAAAGCGTTCGAAAAAATGGACCTTTCATTGAAGTCGACTGCGAAACGCTACCCGAAGCGATGTTTGAACGTGAACTTTTCGGCGGTGAGTTTGAACAAAAAGAAACTGGGCTGTTAACGTTATCCAATGGCGGGACTCTTTATTTAAAAGGCATTGATAAACTTTCATTACATCTTCAAGGAAAACTTGCCCATGTATTGAAAGAACGTAAATACATACCGTTTCATGGAGAAACTGCCCTTCCGCTTAACATTCGACTCATTAGTTCCTCTGAAAGTCTATTGACAACAGCGGTATCCGAAAAAGCATTTCATTCCGATTTATATTATTTGCTGCATATCGTCCCGATTCATTTAAAACCACTTCGGGAACGGAAAGAAGATTTAAGTGCTCTAATCTCAAACTATTTAACTCAATTTTCAACAGACTATAAAACTGTAAAAAACCTTTCAAACGATGTATTCAATCAGTTGATTCGTCTTGATTGGCCCGGAAATGTAGACGAGCTTAAAAACGTAATAGAGCGCCTCGTTGTACAAAGTAATACTCCAATCATCACGGCAAATGATTTACCACCAGAGTACCGAAATGAAACCGAGGATGATTTTTCTGTAATTCACCTTGGAGGTCGTACCCTTCCAAGTATTTTAGAAGATGTGGAAATGAAAGTGTTAAAAGATGCGCAAGAGCGCTACCGGACAACGACTGAGATGGCGAAATTTCTAGGAATCAGCCAACCTTCTGTCGTTCGCAAATTAAAAAAATATATAGAAACCGAATAGGGGGTTCTACTGTGCAAAACAATGTAACTAAAAAACAAGACTGGCTTCATATGGTCGACAACATCGGGAACTTCCTTGCACCAAGCATGGCAAAAGACCACCCGAACTTACCTGTTGTAAAAGCAGAAGGATGTTATTATTACGGAGCTGATGGCAAGAAATATTTAGATTTCACGTCTGGTATTGCAGTAGAGAACGTCGGTCATCGCCATCCAAAAGTTGTACAAGCGATCAAAGACAGCGCCGACCACTTAATACATGGGCCATCCGGCGTCATTATTTACGAATCCATCTTAAAACTGGCAGCGGAATTGCAAACGATTTTGCCGCCGAAACTTGATAACTTCTTTTTCGCAAATAGCGGTACAGAAGCGATTGAAGGCGCATTAAAACTTGCTAAATATACATCGAAACGTCCTTATATTGTCTCGTTTACAGGTTGCTTCCATGGCCGGTCAATGGGCGCATTAAGCGTTACAACATCCAAGAGCAAATATAGGAAGCATTTGCAACCATCATGGCTTGCCTATCAGTTGCCTTATGCACTCCCCGAGTACCTTCCGGAAGGAGCCGATCCAAACGTTTTCTTCCCGGAGAAACTTGAGCGGGATGTAAAAAAGTTGTTCGATCACCAAGTCGATCCAGAAGAAGTTGCTTGTATGATTATCGAACCAGTTCTTGGTGAAGGTGGGTACATCATTCCCCCAAAAGCTTGGCTGAAAAAAGTTCGTGAAATTTGCGACCGCCATGGCATTCTTCTTATTTTCGATGAAGTGCAAACAGGTTTTGGTCGCACAGGCGATTGGTTTGCAGCGCAGACATTCGATGTCAAACCGGACATTATGGCCATTGCTAAAGGGATTGCCGCAGGACTTCCGTTAAGCGCGACTGTCGCATCGAAAGAACTGATGGACCAATGGCCTCTTGGTTCTCACGGTACAACGTTCGGAGGCAATCCTATTGCTTGCTCCGCCGCCCTCGCTTCGCTTGAAGTGATGAAAGAGGAACGTTTGTTGGAAAATGCGACCGCGGTAGGTGCCTATGCAGTCAAACGCCTTCTTGAAATGAAAAAAGAGTATCCAATCATTCGAGATGTAAGAGGTCTTGGCTTAATGATCGGTATCGAACTTGGCAATCCCGAAACAGGCGAACCCGATGGGAATGCGGTAATGGATATACTAGATGCCTGCCTCCAAAAAGGTGTGCTCTTCTACTTATGTGGCAACTCCGGCGAAGTCATCCGGATGATTCCCCCACTCACGATTACAAAAGAACAAATTGACGATGGATTAGACATGTTGAATGAAGCATTAAAAGAGTATAAAAAATAAACCAATATAGAAATGGAGCGAACAATGATGAAAAAATGGTCAGGGATTGCAATCCTTCTTCTCCTTATGATGAGCGTGCTTGCAGCATGTGGAACAAAAAATGAAGAAGATGGTGAAAAAGCAAGTTCAGCAAATAAGGATTCCGATAAAAAGGTACTAACAATGGCAACTTCGGCGGATTATCCCCCTTTCGAATACGTTGACACAGCAGTAAGTGAGGAAATTATTGGCTTTGATATTGACTTAGCAAAAATGATTGCTGAGGAACTTGGTTATGATCTCGTAATTGAAGACATGGATTTCAACGGCTTAATTCCGGCGCTTCAAGCAAAAAGCATAGACTTTGTCATTGCAGGGATGGATGGAAATGATGAAGAACGGAAAAAAGTTATCGATTTTTCGGCCCCATATTTTACACCTACAAATTTAGTTATTACGATGAAAGATCTCAACATTGAAAAACCTGAAGACTTAGCAGGTAAAAAAGTTGGAGCACAAACAGCTTCCATTCAAGAAAAAGGTGCAGTTTCAATTGAGGAAACCTATGGCTATACAGTTGAAAGCCGCGATCGTGTCCCCGATCTTTTTCAAGAAATCAGATCTGGACATCTGGACGCAATCGTAATAGCGGATGCAGTAGCAAATGGATACTTAGATGCAAGTGAAGATCTATCAAGTTTTGAACTTCCAGTAGAACATAAACCAGCATTATCCATTGCATTTCAAAAAGGTAGTGCATTAACGGCAGAGTTTGATCGTGTGCTAAAAGAATTACAAGACAATGGAAAAATAGATGAATTATCTATTAAATGGTTTGGTAACTAATTCTTAAGAAAGTGAGGTGTTTAAGCCATGGATTTAGACTTCACTCAAATAGTTCCCTCGATTCCTTATATTTTACAAGGAATCGGGGTCACTCTAAAAATTGTCGGGATTGCTGCAATTATTGGTTTTATGATTGGTATTCTTCTTGCTTTATGTAAAATCGGCCGAATTAAAGGACTCAAATGGTTTGCGGATATCTATACGTCTATCTTCCGTGGAACTCCACTGATTCTCCAACTTCTTTTAATTTATTATGGGACGCCGCAACTTTTTGATATTAAAGTAACAGCTTACACCGCGGCTGTCTTAGCGTTTGGATTTAATTCGGGAGCGTACATTTCGGAAATTATTAGAGCCGGGATTTTAGCTGTAGACAAAGGCCAATTGGAAGCTTCGATGGCTCTTGGTATCCCCTATAAGAAAATGATGAAAGACATTGTGTTACCACAAGCTTTGAAAAACATTTTACCCGCGTTAATGAATGAATTTATTACATTAACGAAAGAATCTGCGATTGTTACTGTAATTGGTGTAACCGACATTATGCGAAGAGCCTATATTGTAGGTGGTAGTACATATCGTTATTTTGAATCACTTATCTTCGCAGGTGTAATCTATTATCTGATGGTAATTGTGTTAACACTGCTTGGTAAATTGGTTGAGAGGAGGATGAGAAGAAGTGATTAAAATCCAGGATCTTCGTAAAAGTTTCGGAAAGAACGAAGTATTAAAAGGGATTTCAACGACGATTAAAAAAGGTGAAATTATAGCGATTATCGGTCCTTCGGGTTCCGGAAAATCAACATTTCTTCGGTGCATCAACCTTCTCGAAACGCCAACAAGCGGACATATATGGGTAAAAGAGGATGAAGTAACAAATCCAAAAGTAGATATTATGAAAGTAAGAGAGCAAGTTGGAATGGTCTTTCAACAATTTAATCTCTTTCCACACAAAAATGTGCTTGATAATATTACGTATGCACCGATGATGGTGAAAGGTTTACCTAAGAAGGAAGCAGAACAATTAGGTCGAGAATTACTGAAAAAAGTAGGCCTTTTAGAAAAAGAGCAAGAACATCCCGTTCGATTATCTGGCGGTCAAAAACAACGTGTCGCTATCGCAAGAGCGTTGGCAATGTCTCCTGAAATGATGTTGTTTGATGAACCAACCTCTGCCTTGGATCCTGAAATGGTGAAGGAAGTGTTGGAAGTTATCAAGTCATTGGCGGTAACAGGTATGACGATGGCTATTGTGACACATGAAATGAACTTCGCAAAAGAAGTTGCAGATCGCGTGTTGTTTTTGGACGATGGTCAATTAATTGAAGATGCTCACCCTGTTGAATTTTTCTCATCGCCTAAAAGTAAACGTGCACAAGACTTTTTGGAGAAAGTCTTATAGGCAAATTAATTCAGAAAAGACCAGTAACTTGGCCGGATAGTAATCCGCTTAAGTTACTGGTCTTTTTGTCTAGATTTTTCTCGGTTCTTTTCTCTTGGCTCCTTACCATGTTTTCAGAAATTTTGTTGCACGACTCCGCCCTGTTGCCATTAGATCATTTTTGGTTTCTTCATCAAGATCAAACTCAGTTGCGCTATGACCGGCGGTTGGAATGAATATAATATTTTTTTCGTGTTTCCTAGAAATATATTTTTCATCATGCGCGTTTTTCATCGTTGAAAAAAGAGCCTCAAATAAATTCAAGGCATTATCAATTTTTCGCCCCGGCATTTCTTCGGAACTACTACTTAACTTCACTCCGAGGATTGGGCGTTCTTTCTTCCCCATCGTATCTTCAAATATCCACATCGGAAAATTGCTTAATACCCCACCGTCTACAACAATTGTTTCCCCAGATCCAACGAGCATTTTTACTGGTTCAAAGAAAAATGGAATGCCACAGCTCATCCGTAATGCACGCGCGATTGGAAAACTTGCTGCTGATATTCCATAACGCTCTAAATCGTCGGGGAAAACAATTATTCGCCCATTCGTTAAATCGGAAGCGATAAGTTTCAATGATCCGGGTGGTAAATCAGAAAATGAATAGACGCCTTTAGCCGCTAACTTATCCAAAAACCATTTCTCTAAAGCTTTCCCTTGATACAAACCAAGTCGCCAATACAGAAGAATCCACTTCATGGACGGTAGCCGAAGTATTGTTTTACGCGGATCCAAAAGTGAAGGTATGTCTAACTCATCTAGGATTACCTCAATTTCCTTACTTGTATACCCAGCAGCTATAAAACTTGCAATAATGGCTCCAGCACTTGTTCCGGCTACACGTTGAAAGCGATACCCCTTTTCCTCCAACACTTGATACGCGCCTACTAACGCAAACCCTTTCAAACCTCCCCCTGAGAACACGCCATCGATTACTATTTAAAACCTCTCCTTTCTCATGCCCTGTTACACTGTAAGAAGAACGAGAGGTTATTAGAACAAAAAAGTCACCGTTCCACATCATTCATGTGAGACGGTGACTTTTCATCCTTCCAATCAAACAATTACCTTTCATCCAACCCTTTCCCCATTCCCTTTAAGAAATGGAGACCGAATTGAATGGCGCGGTTCACATCAGGATCCTTTAATGATTTCATCAAATCAAATACACTGATTGTTTCATTGTTTCCCCCATGTAATTCTATTTCATGAAGTCCGCTTTTGACGCCCGCCGCAAGCTTTTCTGTTACTTCCGGATCAATGGATGTCAACATCCCCGATGCATTTAATACATGATTAACTAAATTCGTTATCGGTTCACGCGATGCTTGATTGACAGCAATTTCTGCGATGTCTTCTTTCGCCTTTATCATCGCTTGAACCGCATCAAGCACACCAATATCGTTCAGTTCTCCGGTTATTTCAAGAATCTTGTTAATCGCTTGCTCCTGTTCGGCGATTAGCGACTGCAGCTCTGCCAGTTTTTCTTGTTCGGTTTCAGCAGATGTTAATGCTTTCAATTTAATAGAAGTAATTGGTGCCGCCATAGAAAATCACCTTTCTTTATCTGTCGTTAAGTGCACATATCCCGGTTTTGCCCATTTCCGCTCTACTTCAACGCCATTTTGTGGGTGGCGTTTTTTGTTACGGTGGTTCGACTTTGGCAACGGATTCGTCCCGTCTCTTTGAAGTACTTCCATACGCACTTTTGTTTGTTTAAATGCAGGTGTATTCGTGCGCTCATCTACCGCTGGACCCGTTAAAAAGTTAATGGCCGATTCTTTTTCAACGGAATTCATTGGCAGAAATAGTTCATTTTCTTTCACTCGATCGGTCACAAGGGCAGGTAATTTCAATGCCCCGTATGGGGAGACTAACCGGACGAGTGAACCGCTTAGCACCCCTCGCTCTTTCGCAAGTTCAGGCGATACTTCAACAAAAACTTCCGGTACCTTCGACTGGATACCCGCTGATTTATTCGTTAAATTGCCTTCATGGAAATGTTCAAGTAGTCGGCCATTATTAATATGAAGATCGTATTCTTCTGGAAATACCACAGGCTCTACCCAATCAGACAGAGCAAACCGTGCTTTTTTATCCGGGAAATTAAATCCATCTTTATATAATAACTCCGTGCTTGAACCATCTAAACTACCCCATAAGAAGCTGTCCCAGCCCTCCATCACACTGTAATCTGCTTGACTGAATATCGGTGATAGACTTGCCATTTCCGCAAAAATTTCGCTTGGGTGGCTGTAATTCCAGTCTGCACCGAGTCGGTTAGCAACTTCCTGTACAATCCACCAGTCCGCCCGGGCATTGCCCATTTCGGGAAGTGCTTTATACAAACGTTGCACGCGTCTTTCTGTATTTGTAAATGTGCCGTCCTTTTCCAGCGAAGGGACAGCCGGCAAAATAACATCAGCATATTGGGCCGTTCTTGAAAAGAAAATATCCTGCACAACGAGGAAATCTAACTTCGATAGCACATCATGCACATGATTTGCATTTGAATCGACAAGCGCCATATCTTCACCGACAATATACATCGCCTTCATAATTCCTTCATCAATTGAGTGAAGCATCTGGATATTATCAAGACCAGGCTTATCATCGATTTTCACACCATATGCTTGTTCAAACTTCTGACGAGCTACGTCATCCGTCACATGCTGATAACCCGGTAACCACCCGGGAAGTGATCCCATATCACAAGCACCTTGAACATTGTTATGCCCACGAAGTGGATACGCACCTGCACCAGGACGTCGGTAGTTACCCGTAGCTAGCAGCAAATTAGAAATAGCCGCGGATGTGTCCGAGCCACCGGTGTTTTGCGTAACACCCATCCCCCAAAGAATGCATGTCCCATCCGCATCACGGATCATTTCAGCGGTTTCGATTAACGCGCTCTTCGACACCCCCGTAATTTTTTCTGCGTAATCTAATGTGTACATTCCAAGCGCATCTTTAAATTCATCGAATGAATTCACGTTTTCTGCTATAAAATTCGCGTCATGCCATCCCTGATCAATCATATATTTGGTTACCGCCATAAGCCATACTTGGTCTGTACCTTGCTTTGGACTTATAAAAATGTCCGAGCGTTCGGCCATTTCGTGTTTACGTAAATCAGCAACAATCAGTTTTTGTCCGTGTAACTTATGCGCACGTTTTACACGTGTCGCAAGAACCGGGTGTCCTTCGGCTGGATTTGCGCCGACGATTATGACGAGTCCAGCTTTAGCGATATCTTTAATCGTCCCTGCGTCCCCTCCCATACCGACCGTACGGAACAGACCATCCGTCGCAGGTGACTGGCAGTAGCGTGAACAGTTATCGACGTTATTCGTTTCAAAAACTTGACGTGCAAGTTTTTGAATGACATAGTTTTCCTCATTCGTAATTTTCGATGAGGAGATAAGCCCGACACCGTCTTTACCGTGCTCTTCTTTAATTGCACCGAGTTTTTGCGCAACAAGGTCAAGCGCTTCTTCCCATGTCGCTTCCACAAAATCGTCGCCTTTACGAATGAGTGGTGTCGTAATCCGCTCCTCGCTGTTGACAAAGTCCCATCCAAATTTCCCCTTTACACAAGTTGAAATCGCATTGACCGGCGCATCGGAGACAGGCTGAATTTTTAATATTTTACGGTCTTTTGTCCACACTTCGAACGAGCAACCCACACCACAAAATGTACAAACCGTTTTCGTTTTCTTTTTCCTCGTATCACGCATTGCTGCCTCTACTTCAGAGACGGCCATAATGCCACTGTATCCCGGCTCTACGTCTTTAATAAGATCAATCATTGGCGTCATAATTTCCTCTTTAATGTTAGTCATAAACCCAGCTTCACCAAGCATCGATTTTTCCATGAGCGCATTACACGGGCAGACAGTCACACAATGCCCACATCCTACACAAGATGAGTCATTAATTTTTGCGCCCCCATCCCAGAGTACGATTGGACGATCCCTTTCCCAGTCTATCGATAACGTTTCATTCACCTGTAAGTCCTGGCAGACCTCTACACACTGACCACAAGCAATGCACTGATTTGGATCGTATCGGTAAAACGGATGCGTAAAATCAATACTACTTGTCGAAGATTTCGGCTTATAAGGATATTTCTGATGTTCAATTTCCATCATATCGACGGTATTATGAATTTTGCAATTGCCGTTATTATTGTCGCATACCGTACAGTACAGCAGATGATTTTCTAAAATTCGGTCCATCGCTTCTGTTTGGGCTTCTTTGGCATCCCGAGAAGAAAGTGATATATTCATGCCGGAAACTGCCTTCGTTGAACAGGCACGTAAAAGTTGTCCATCCACTTCGATAATGCATGTATCACATGTTTCAATTGGGTCTACTTCCGGCAGATAACAAATTTGTGGATGTTCAATTTTATGCTCATTAATCACCTGAAGTATCGTCATCCCGTCCCGGAAATCATAATTTGATTCATTAATTTTTATAGACATGAAAGAACCCCCTTTAATGATAAAACAACTGTATATTTAGCTCACTAGTTTCAAAGTATCCTTTACAAGTCCTACCAAGTGATTGCATCATCTATGCTATTATTATAGGTGACATTATAAGAATAGACAATGTCTTTAGATAATTGAAGAAATCGGATATATTTGTATGTAGGCAATAGGTAATTTCAAAACCCTCATTTATAAATGAGAGCATTGGAAAGGAGAAGATTTGGTGGAGCAAGTAAAGAACCGAACCATTTTACGGTTTTCAAATGACCATTTTGAACAAATACAAGATAGTATCGTGGTAGAACATCCCGTAACGATTAAGATAAATGGCAATGAGTTTATGACAATCGTATGCACCCCAGAATATATCGAAGACATGGTCGTTGGCTTTTTAGCATCTGAGCGAGTCATTGGAAAGTATGAAGAGATCAAAAAAGTATGGGTTCAGGAAGAATTGGGATTTGTCCACATCGAAACCGATAAACTATATCCATTTTATGAGAAACTACACAGCAAGCGTTACATTACGTCATGCTGTGGAATGGGCCGGCAAGGATTTGTATTTGCAAATGATGCACTTACAGCGAAAAAAATGACGAGTACAAGCGTAACATTGACGCCAGAAGAATGCTTTACTTTAATGAAGGAAATGGATGATTCAGCTGAAATGTTTCATCATACTGGCGGCGTCCATAATGCCTCCCTATGTGATCAGAATGGGATTGTACTATCAAGAATGGATATTGGACGTCACAATGCGCTTGATAAAATATACGGCTATTGTTTAAAGCACAACATTTCAGTCCACAACAAAGTGATTGTTTTTAGCGGACGGATTTCATCAGAAATATTATTGAAAGTAGCAAAAATTGGCTGTGAAATCATTCTTTCCAAGTCGGCACCGACTAACCTAGCTTTGGAACTTGCCGAGGAACTAGGGATTACAACGGTCGGTTTTATCCGCAACAACTCATTTAACTTGTATACGCATCCGGAACGAATTATCATCTAATGAGGTTAAAATCCTAATTGGAATATTTTTGTTGTTATTTCCAACCATAAATGTGGTACATTAATATTCACAAGATTATTCGTTTGTCCGAAAGGCGGTTTTTCATATACAACTAGTTAACAAGGAATCCTTTCAATTAAATAAAATTTTAACGCTGATATCCTCCTCTTTAAAGGGGTTTTCTCAAGTATTATTAATTAATAATGCAATAACCGGGGTTATTATTTTAATTGGAATAACGATCCACTCGCCTTTACTAGGACTCATTGCTTTTCTTTCAGCCATCGTCGGTACGTTAACCGGAACGTATATCGGTGGAGATAAAGCGAAAATTCAGGAAGGTATATACAGTTTCAACGCAATTTTAACTGGAATCGCCGTCATGTTATTTCTAACGGATGATTTTCGTTGGATAAGTGCATTACTTTTTGCGGCAGGTTCTTCTGTAGTTATGTTCTTATTATCAAAACCATGTACAAAATGGAAAATCCCAATTTTAACAGTGCCGTTTGTTGGTGTTACTTGGATTGGACTTTTAATTTCCTATAATATAAAAGCGATGCATATCAACCCAAACTTTGTAACAAGTTCCCCAGCACAGTGGAATTTGCCAATCGAAGGCAGGCCTACGTTAATTATTGGGCTAATCAAAGGAATTGGAGAAGTTTTCATTATTGACTCCATTTGGGCAGGCTCCTTTATCCTTGTTGGTTTGTTTGTTGCTGGATGGAAATTTGGAGTTTACGCAATTATTGGTACACTCGTCTCATGGATTACTGCTTTTTTTATAGGTGCCGACATCCAGTCACTCAATCTAGGGTTATATAATTATAACGCTGTTCTAACAATCATTGCTGTAAGCATCGTACTCAATAATCACACGAAAACATCTCCTATATTAGGAATTCTAGCCGCCGCGTTGACTGTCCCCGTGACTGCGGGATTGGAATTGCTGCTTGTTCCAATGGGGCTTCCCGCCTTAACGTTTCCATTTATAGTTTGTAGTTGGCTGTTCCTAGGTGCAAGAGCTTTTTTCAGGAACAGTAAAAGAGCGTGATCTGATATGGATCACGCTCTTTTTATTTCCTATGTTCGTTCTAACATTCGCTCCAATGCAGTTATCGCATCATTTGTTGTTTGTTCATCTACGATGATTTGATTGACCGCCTCGCCATTTACAATGCCTTCTAAGCACCAAAGTAAATGCGGAAGATCAATTCGGTTCATTGTAAGACAAGGACACATATGCGGATTTAATGAGATAATATGTTTGTCCGGATGTGCTTGGATGAGTCGATTTACTAGATTCATTTCTGTTCCAATTGCCCACTGGCTACCAGCCGCCGCGTTACTGATGATATCAATGATGTTTTTTGTAGAGCCACTGTCGTCTGCAAGTGCCACGACTTCACGCGGGCATTCCGGATGGACGATAATGCGCATTTCCGGATACTCGTTCCGAATGTCAATTGTATTTTGGACGCTGAAACCTTCGTGTACGGAACAATGCCCTTTCCACAAAATCACTTGAATGTCTTCAAGTCGCCCCTCATATTCCAATTTGTCGTGTATTGGGTCCCAAACGGCCATTTCTTCAAGTGGAACGCCAATATCGAACGTCGTATTTCTTCCGAGGTGCTGGTCTGGTAAGAAAAGGATTCGTTCTTTTTGTGTAAAAGCCCATTTCACCATGGCATGTGCATTGGACGATGTGACGGTCGCTCCCCCATTTTTACCAACAAATGCTTTAATTGCTGCGGTTGAGTTGACGTATGTTAAAGGAACAATTGTCTCTCCGAAAACATTTTCAAGCGCTGCCCACGCTCGATTCGTTTGGAAAATATCCGCCATATCGGCCATTGAACATCCCGCACGCATATCAGGTAAATATACTTTTTGTTGATTATTCGTCAGAATGTCAGCTGTTTCCGCCATAAAATGGACCCCACAAAATACAATATGTTCTGCTTCTTTATTATCCGCGCACATTTGAGCCAGTTGCAAGGAGTCACCGGCCGCATCCGCAAATTGAATGACATCATCCCTTTGATAATGATGACCTGGAATGAAAAGCTTATCGCCAAGCTGTTCTTTGATTTCAAGAATACGTGTTTCCATTTGCTCCCTTGTTAAGTCACGATATATTTCCGGTAGCGTCCCGCTTTTTTGCTCTTCAAAATAATGTAAGATAGACATGTTCATTCCCCTTCACCTGTTATTTAATGAAACGTTTGCACTTATATCAAAAGCCTGCACAGAATGCGTTAAATAGCCTAAAGAAATATAGTCAATGCCTGCAAGTGCATAGTCACGAATCGTTTCTTTTGTAATCATTCCGGATGCTTCAGTAATAATTGAATCCGGTACAATCTTCCGCCATTCTAAAATTTGTTTCGGTATGCAGTTGTCAAACATAATAATATCGGCACCGGCTTCGATGGCTTCTTTTAATTGCTCAAGTGTTTCAATTTCGACTTCTACTTTCACTGTATGGCCGACGTTCTCTTTTACTGTTTGCACCGCTTTTGAAATCGAACCGGCAAAGGCTAAATGATTATCCTTTAGCATCACCGCATCATATAATCCGTTGCGGTGATTGAAACCGCCACCGACGCGAACCGCATATTTATCCAGCATGCGAAGTCCAGGCATTGTTTTTCGTGTGTCGCAAATTTTTGTATTTGTCCCTTTGATCCGCTGAACGACTTCGTTTGTTTCCGTTGCAATTCCACTCATTCGTTGAATTAAATTAAGAAGAACCCGTTCGCTTTTCAATAAACTATGGACAGATCCATTTGCAGTTGCGATTATTTCCCCTTTTTTTAAAGGGTCACCGTCCATTACATGGCAAGTAACCGTTGTTGCTGGATCCACGACATGTAAGCATTGTTGAATGACTTTTTTTCCACAAAAAACACCATCCATTTTTGCAATAAGATTCATTTCACCTTCGGCGGTTTCGGGAAAAAGAAATTCACTCGAAAGATCCCCGTCCCCAATATCTTCAATATAAAATTGCTCAAGCATGGATTTTAATTTTATGTCGTTCATTGATCCGTCTCCTCATTTCTATCCCGTTGATTGATTGAAAAATATGTACCTCTTTCCACTGCTCGTTTTCAAAAGGAAAGTCTTCTCGAATGTGCGCCCCCCTACTTTCTTCTCTTAAAAGGGCAGCGTTTGTTACAAGTTTTGCCGTCTGAAGCATGAACAGCACTTGGACTTCTTCAATACTGTATTGGTCAAGAGAAGGAATCGATTCGTCATATTCACTTAACCAAGCCTTCAATTCTCTCAGTTCTTTCTGAGTCCGGATGATCCCGGCTTTGGACATTAGAAACATTTGAATATCTTCTTTCCTTGGTAAAGTTAACTTCTTGTTCGTAGCCGGTTTATTTTCTACTGAAAATACGCCGAATTCCCTATTCACTAGTCCATTCAAATGACTCGCTACTTTTTTTCCGTAATGAAGTCCTTCTAACAGTGAGTTACTCGCAAGCCGATTTGCACCGTGAACCCCCGTAGCCGCTGTCTCTCCAATAGCATACAATCCATCGATTGACGTCTGTCCTACTGAATTCACTGCGATGCCGCCCATTAGAAAATGACAACCCGGTGCGACGGGGATTTTTCCATTGGCTAACGAAATTCCGCTTGCTTCGCATAGGACCGTTATCGTTGGAAACTTCATTTCAAAATCGGAAATCATAGCTATATCAAGAAATACTTCATTGCCGGCTGCACGATTTTCAAATATTTCCTTGGCCACAATATGTCGCGGTGCTAAATCTTTTTGGGGATGCTTACCATCCATTAACGGCGTACCCGATGCATTAACCAACCGACCTCCTTCACCCCTCACCGCTTCGGAAATTAACCCATGGGTTTTGCCATCGACATACAAAAGCGTTGGATGAAACTGAATGAATTCCATGTCGACAATGTCCGCACCTGCACGGTACGCTAATGCGATGCCATCCCCTGCAATTGTTGAATCATTGGATGTGAACGTAAATAAGCCACCAATCCCACCGACTGCTAAGACAACGTTATTGCAATAATACGAATGGTTTTCGCCATTTTCACCTTTCGCCTGGACGCCAATGCATCGATTCGTGTAGGGATGAAGGATTAATTCGTATACAAATTGGTTTTCAATGAGTTCAATATTGGACTGAATGGTTAAAAATAAATGGTCCATTAGATGTTTTCCGGTTGCATCGCCACCACAATGAAGGATCCGTTTTTGACTGTGGGCGCCTTCCATACCAAGTGACACTTCACCAAAGTTATTTGCATCGAACATGAAACCTTGATTCTTCAATTCCTCCATAAGGGGAGGACCATTTTTAACGAGATTCCAAACCGCTTGTTCGTTATGAAAGGAACAACCTGCCCGAATTGTATCTGTAAAATGAATGGATGGATTGTCGCCTTTTGCTACAGCTGCTGCAATTCCACCTTGCGCTCGATATGAATTACTCGCTTGCCGTTTGGACTTTGTAATAATTAGCACACGAGATTCTGTGTTAAGGTGCTTCGCAAGTTGCATAGCAGCGATTCCACTTCCGATAATAATGCAGTCATACGTTTTCACATGAATCCTCCCTCATCTGAAGTGTCTTGACACCTATCTTTACATATTTCTGTTTATATGACAAGATGAAACTATTAATATTTTTTTGGGGAGGAAAATTCATTGAATTATTTTGATTATGCAGCTTCGACACCCCTTCATTCAGAGGCGGCGCTCGTTTATACGAAACTTTCAGAGTCATGCTATGGAAATACAAGTAGTTTACATGAAGTGGGTGCGATGGCTCAAAATATGTTGGCGCATTGCCGAGGAGAGTTCGCGGATATGCTACGAGTGGAGTCAGCCGGAATTTATTTTACTGCAGGAGGTACGGAAAGTAATTTACTTTCAATTCTTTCACTTGCAAAAGCAAACAAACATAAAGGAAATCACATCATTACCACATTAGGTGAACACCCTTCCGTTGATTCCGCCCTTGAATATTTAAGGGAAGATGGATTCACGATCACAAAGATTCCATTTACGCAAGACGGATTTGTCAATCTTGATTTATTCAAAAAGGCAATCACAGATACTACGATTCTTGTGAGCGTACAGCATATCAACCCCGAAATCGGAACGATTCAGCCACTTAAGGAAATATCAAAAATAGTAAAAGAACACGACATTCTTCTTCACAGCGATTGCATTCAATCTTTTGGGAAGGTCGATTTACAATCCGTTGCTAATCTTGTTGACAGCTTAACAATTTCTGCACATAAAGTGTACGGACCAAAAGGTGTTGGAATGGCATACATCGATCCAAAACACCGCATTGTCCCCGTTTTCCCAGGATTGGTTCATGAATCTAGATTTAGAGGGGGTACGGTCAACGTTCCTGGAATTGCTGCATTTACGACGGCCGCAAAGATGAGTCAGCACAATAAAGAATTATTCACAACATTTCGGAATGCATTTTCAGATAAAATCAAACCATTTTCTGAACTTTTTACGATGTATAATTGTGACGACAAAGACAAACAACTCCCTCAAATCGTCGGGCTTCGAGTACATCATGTCGAAGGCCAACTCATGATGCTAGAGTTAAACAGGCGCGGCTATGCCATTTCAACAGGCAGCGCTTGCCAGGTCGGCCAACAAACATCTTCAAAAGCGATGATGGCTTTACAAATTGAACCGCAAGAAGCAAAAGAATTCATCCGAATTTCTTTTGGAAACACGACAACATTAGAAAGTGTCCGTGCACTGGCCGATTGCCTCATTCAAGTAAGACAACAATTCCACCGAACAACTGCAACCATCGAATCTATATGATAAAATGATAAATAGAAGCCACGCAAGGAGTGAATATAAATGAATCGTAATGAAAAAATACTCGGAGATGCGCGGCATCAGCTACTAGTCTCCACTTTAAAAGGGGCTAGCGCACCCATTTCCGGTCGGGAACTCGGACTTTTGACGAATGTCAGTCGACAAGTCATTGTCGGCGATATCACGTTACTAAAGGCAAAAGGGGAGCCGATTATGGCGACGAGTCGGGGCTATGTCTATATGCACCCACAAACTGAACCAAAAAGGATCGAGAAAATTATCGTTTGTAACCACACTTCAGACCAATCCGAGGAAGAGCTAAATATTCTTGTGGATCACGGCATTACTGTGAAAGATGTTAAAATCGAACACCCTGTATACGGTGATTTAACCGCGTCTGTCATGGTCTCCAACAGAAATGAAGTGAAGGAATTCATCGAAAATATTCAAAGGACAAATGCTACGTTTTTGTTGGAATTAACCGAAGGAATTCATCTACATACAATTATTGCGGACACTGAACAGGAAATAGAAAATGCAGAAAATGCATTAAGAAAAGCAGGTATGCTTGTTGAGTGAGAGGTTGGATCAATAATTATCCATAATCCACGCTTCGGCTACAACCCGCAAAAGACGTCTACGCTGATTTTTCCTAGGTATTCAAGCACAGGCCCGCTGGATGTTGCACCATCTAACGGGTCTAAAAGTATTAAAGTGAATCGGCTTCGTAATTCCCGGTCCTCGTCCCTTGAAGGTTCCAAATTTAAAAATAAGTAAGTGACGAAACAAAAGTATTGAAGATAAAATGGGCTATTTTGGAAAACAAAAAAAGATCCAAAAGTTTTCATTTTGGGTCTTTTTATATAATTCTTTATCTATTTTCAGAGTGATTTAACGCTTCCACCATCTATCAAAAGCGAACTACCTGTAATATAAGAAGAAACGTCCGACGCTAAAAAGGCCACCACTTTACCAAATTCACTTACATCCCCATACCTGCCTAGGGGTATGCTTTTTTTCACGTTTCCTTCAACTTCTTCAATAGAAATCCCCAACTTATCCGCGCGGGTTTGATTTAGGCTAAGTAATCGATCCGTCGCGATGCTACCTGGAGAAACGGTGTTTACGAGAATATTAAATGGTGCTAATTCTTGAGATAGTGTCTTCGAAAGTCCAACGACACCCGGCCTAAATGTATTAGAAAGAATCAAACCCGAAATCGGTTGCTTCACGGAAGAGGACGCCAAATTGATAATTCGACCGGATTGCTGTTCTTTCATTCTCGGAACGACTTCACGAATAAAGCGAACAAAGCTTAATAAATTCAATTCAAATGCATGATACCAGTCATCATCGCCCATTTTATCGAAATCACCTGCGGGAGGGCCCCCAGCATTGTTTATCAATATATCTACTTTACCGAATTTTTCATTCGCGAAAGCAATCGCTTTTGTTATGTCGGCTGATTTTGTTACATCACAAACTACGTACTCGACCCGACCCTTCGCAACTGCTTCAATTTCTCGTTTCGCTTGGATCAAATCTTCTTCGGACCGACTAGATATAATTACATGGGCGCCTTCTTTTGCCAACTCAAGGGCACACCCTTTTCCTAACCCTTTACTTGAAGCGGAAATAAATGCTACTTTATCTTTAAGTCCTAAATCCATATAAAATTCCCCCTCCGATTTTCAAAGTATTCATTTATAAATAAAAGAGCCAAGCAATAAACGGACCTATTATCGAACCAATGATTGCCGAAAGTGTCATGGCAATGGAACTTACGGAACCTTCCCCCTCTCCTAATTCAAGCGCTTTTGACGTTCCAATTGCATGCGATCCTGTTCCTAAAGCAATTCCGCGTCCAATCGTTGTCTCTATTTTTCCCCATTTCATAAGATGGGGACCAAATATAGCACCCGTAAAACCTGCGAGCATTACAAAAACGACAGCTAAAGAAGGGACCCCACCCAACCCCGATGCAATCTGAAGAGCTACTGGTGTTGTGATGGATTTGGGTAAAATCGTTAAAATGATTTCCTTTGAGAACCCAAAGATTTTCGCAAAAAACATGCCACTTACCATACCAACAAGAGACCCAATAAAAACGCCGGCAATAATAGGAAACATATTCTGTTTCAATAATTCACGTTGTTTATACAACGGAATTGCCAAAGCGACAACCGCCGGCCCTAACAAGAAATCAATCCATTTGCCGCCAACCATATACGTTGCATACGGAATCTTAAACATCACTAATAGAACGATAATGGAAAAAGTCGATGTTACAATGGGTAATAAAAAAGGAAAATGAAATTTAAAATAGAAAAAGTTCATCACGAAATAAATAACGACTGTAACGATAATAATTGCTAGAGACATGAATACTATTTGCATGGCGACTGTTCCTTTCCCTTTTCGGATCTACGGGAAAAGTATTGGCTAATATGACCCGAAATTACAATTGTTAGGAACGTACTTATTACTGTAATTAAGATTAAAAGGATTCCTTTCCCTGCAAATACATGCCCATAATTCATAGCCCCTACTGTTGCGGGAACAAAATAAAGTGGTAAAAAACTAAGTAGAAAATGTGCCCCCGTATCAATCCAACTTAACGGTAAAACTTTCAAAAGGAGAGATGCCCATAATAATAATAGCCCAATTATACTTCCTGGAAGTGGTAATTGAAAAAAGTCATGAAGCCCATCTCCTGCAAGAAAAAAGCCGTATAGAAGGAAAACTTGAAGGAAAACCTTTAAATACTTCATATGCAATTTTATTTCCTCCCTACAAAAAATAACCGTTTTCCTCGAAAGGATTGACGGTTATTTTTGACATTAGACCTGTCGCTCTTTCCAAACTCATTATACAGAAAAATCGACATAGTTCCAATAGTTTTTCCTTTTATTTAGTTGCGTTTCGATCCTGCTGTTCCCATATCCGTAAATAAGGGAATGGATCAAAAGCCCATTCTGTCCTTCCATTGTATTTGTACATACCAAAATGAAGATGTGGTGGAAAGCGTCCTGAGGTTCCTTCTTTACCATACCCGGAACTCCCAACCCACCCAAGAACAGTTCCTGGCTCGACAATATCGCCTTCTTTTACTTCTTTATTATAACCAGACAAATGGGCATAATAATGATACGTATTGTGAATATCACGGACGCCTACTCGCCAACCCCCAAAATCATTCCAGCCCATTGCCTCCACTACTCCGTATGTCACTGCCCTCACGGGGACACCATAAGAAGCAAACAAATCAGTACCTTCATGTATTCGGCGCCCTCCCCAGCCTCTTCCAGCTCCCCAAGTGCTTCGATAGCTGTAGTTATGATTGACTGGCAATGGAAAGACACGTTTATCTAAGTTTAATGTTTGATAATGACTGTACAACTTGGAGATTGCCATGATTTGCTTGACTGTATCTTCGTTTTCGTAGTAATTTTTTATTGCTTTTTTGAAATCATTTTCTGTATAACCATAGCTAGCTAAATAAGTAGCCATTGTGTATAGTACATCATCGTCATTATTTGAATCAGCAATCCCATCTTGATTTCCATCTTGACCAAGTCCACCAAAAAATGCGATAGATGCTGGAGATGTATCTTCTATATACGGATTAAGAATACCTAGCCAAAACTCATCTGAAAATTGAATAGCAATTGGACCTTCTTTTTTCGGTATATCACTTCGTACTTGTTGAATATTACGTTCGAATTGATCTACAGCTGCTAAGTAATACCAAGGCAAAGTTACACTAGAATATTTCATATAATATTCCATGCGCTCTTCTAATACTTCTTCTCTTGTCGGTTGTTCTTCGGCCGCAACGACAGAAGTTAAAAAAAGGAAAAAAACAACCACAGAAAACGATGAACGAAACCAGTACATAATAAGAAACACCATCCTTTGTAGGTACAACGAATAGGTTTCCCAAATTATATTGTTTCATGAATGTTTTTCACTAAAAAACCGGCAGAAGCATAAAGCTTCTACCGGTCGGTAATGTCTATCCATTTTTAAAAACGATTTTTTCGGTCATTCTTTTGCGTTTTATCTTTTTTGTTTGGGTCTTGCAATTGATTTAGATCAAACTCCGTACCAAATTCTTCGCGCATTTTCTTCGGGTCTTCATTATTATTTCGATTTTGGTTCGTATTTTTGTTTTGGTTTTGGTTTTTATTGTTAGTCATGGATAATCACCTCCGTGCTCGTTAATATGTGCACCAATTCTTTTTTTAAACGTTGGTAATAGTTTACAGTCAAATTAAATTTCAATAACCTTGATTGTTGAATGAATTTCTTCACGTGGTGATGCACTGTTCCATTCATGTGGGTAATACCCAAGTGGATTACAAATCACTTCAATTCCTTTATAAAATTCATGAAATCTTGTATGAATATGACCGAATATATATTTCTTCACACCGTATTTCAATGCCAATTCCCCAAACTTGTGACTCCCCATCATTGAATTAAAAAAATCCCAACTTGGGTCACCTTTAGTTTGGACAAACTGTGAAAAAGGGACTGTATGTGTGACCATAATGATGTTTTTTCCCAAACTTTCCTTTAACCAACCTTCTAGTTTTTGGACATATCGATTGGTCTCTTCTATATCTGTTCCTGGCCAATGTGCGTAGTTCTTATCAGGCCAGGTGAAATTATTCATCGTCCCAATTGCAAATTGTTCGGTTGTGTATTCTTTCATGCCAAAGCTGTAATCGTACCAACCACCATCTCCAACAATAACCCATTCATCCGTTAACTGAACGGGACCATTCCCCAAGTTACCTGTAAACTGTAATAATATATCGTTTGCATCCGCAGAGTTTTCAGCGTAAACATCATGGTTACCATGTACAAATAATATTTTTGTATGAGTGCAAGCAGTTTGGAGCCGATTTAAAAGTGCAAGCGCTTTTTCAGGACCCGCAGTCATATCGCCACTAATAACAAATACATCGGGCATATGACTTTCAATCCACTCAATAATTAATTCCAAAATATCAACCTTTGTATACTTCCTGTTCAAACCTTCATGAATATCGGACAACATAGCAATTTTCACATATATCCCCTCCAAATAATCTGTTATTATTAGTATGGATCTTCCACGACTGAAGTCACGGATGTTCTTGGCTTAATTATAAAGGAAAAGAACATAAACGGAGGTTTATTATGCTGCAATTAATGAAAAACTCTGATACAGCAATCATTGTGTTACATGAGATCTATGGTGTTAATGAACATATGAAAAACTTTTGTCAATCACTGTTTGAATATGAGTTTGATGTCTTTTGTCCCAATCTGTTGGGGACAGAGACAGTTTTTGATTATTCACAAGAAGAAACTGCCTATCAATACTTCGTGGAAAAGGTTGGATTTGACAAAGCATCTTCAACTATTAAAAATCTGATTTCTGATATGAAAGATAACTACAAAGAATTATTTATCATAGGGTTTAGTGTGGGCGCAACCACCGCTTGGTTATGTAGTGAAGAAGAAAGCATTCAAGCAATCGTCGGTTATTACGGCTCTCGCATCCGGAACTACATAAATATTACACCCAAATGTCCAACGTTATTATTTTTTCCAGAAAAAGAAAAATCCTTTAATGTAGATGCGTTAATGACTTCTTTAGAGACAATGAATGCGGAGTCACAAAAGTTTAATGGTAACCATGGATTTAGTGACCCTTATTCCGCTAATTATAATAAAGGGTCAGCACAGGAAACGTTTAATCTAATGATTGATTTCATTTCGAACCACTCAACGAATTAGCTTTTGACAAATGTCTTCTCAAAAGCCTTGATTCCAAGTCAGCTAACCGTACCGGAATAGGTAACCGACTTTCTTTATCAATAAGATTTAATATAACTTCTGTAGTCGTCTCAAGATCAATCTCATTCCCACAAGAAATAAATATTGGCTTTACGTCTTTATGAGTACGCAAAACTCTGCCATATACTTCATTCTGCACCTTTATTTCTTTGTAAGAACTCGCTTGGTTTTCAGGCATTTCAAAATCTGCATTATCAATTTTAAAATAACTTTTCGCAACACCAATCGTTGGCTTATTTAGAAAAAATGCGGCATGGGTGGCAATTCCTATATGTCGGGGATGTAAATAGCCATTCCCATCGAAAATAAATAAATCTGGTACGTTTGAAATTTTCTGCGCCGCTTCAAGAACTAATGGCAGTTCCCTAAAAGCTAAATATCCCGGGATATAGGGGACCGTAATTTGTCCAACGCTATATGTTTTTTCAACTACATTTTTCGTTTCATAATCAATAACGACAATACTACAAACGCCCCATTCGATTTCCCCTTCTACCCAATAAGCCAAATCTACACCCGCACAATATTTAATATCTTTAACGGTCCAAACATTGTTTAAATCGATTTTACTAGAAAGAAACACCTGGGTAGATGTAAACGTATCACTTTCAATCCCCAATGGATGTATGTCTTCGATTTTCATAGCAATCCCTTTCCCATATAAGTTTGTTCGTAGTTTTCCCCATATAAGTTATTTCATAATTACTTTTTCAATAAATTGAAAATAGCGGATTGTATGATATGATGGAAAATAAACGAATAACTTCTGGGGGTATATCAATGACAGTAAACAGCATTACATTACCGACTGCCTATATGATTGAAACATTGCGTAGTAACGGTGCTTCTGATAACGAGATACTAACAAACATCGAGCGAAAAAATAGTAGCCTTTGGGAAGAATTAGAGTCATCATTTGATTATAACAATCTAATCGAACTATATGAGCAGGACTCGGATGCCTTTAAATCGATTATCCATGATGGATATACAATTAAATTCGTCACAATAAGGGGATTACAAAACTTATTAAAACTTAAGTTTGATAAAATTGCAGAGCGAGATTACCAACTCACAGATAAAGGAATCAACCAACTACAAATCGATAATCAGCAATTAACTAAAATCAAACAGATTCTCTCTATAAACTGGATTGTAACGGAACTAGACTCACATAATGATAGTCAACAAACGAAAGAAGTTAGCATTTTATTGCAATAATTGTCTTATCAAAAAACGAGGTACGGCTATCTTTTGGATAGTCGTACCTCGTTTTTTATAATAGATTTAGCTTGGTAAATATTACCTACGACGTCGATTTTCCCGTTTTGAATTAGACGAATTAAGGAATAGGTTCAAAATGGACATCAAAATAGCAATTAATAATGCAGTGCCAAAACCATCAATAATGAACCCTTCGCCCATCAGTTTATTCGTCAACAAAAGCATAAGCGCATTAATAACAAACAAGAACAAACCAAGTGTCAAAATTGTTGCCGGTAATGTAAAAAGTATCAACAACGGGCGAACAAGCATATTAACTAAGGCTAAAAGAATACTTGCAAGAATAGCATTTCCTACGCCAACTACAGTAAAACTCGGAATTAACAATGATAGTAACAAAAAGAATACAGCATTTAGTAAAATACGTCCAAACCATTCCATCCGACACAAATCCTTTCGAAAATTATATTGAAATCAACCATAACAAAATACTTGTTTACTAATTTCATCCGCTAACATGATGCATTCATTAATCGTAATCGATAGGCATTCATGGCTGTTTCACCAAGCTGATCGAGCAAATTGTAGTTTGCATATGCACCTACAACTGCACCAAAACCCGGAATTAGTTGAAACATTTTAATTAAATCGATATAGTCACGGTATTCTTGCTGGAATTCATGCCAATCCATATCTTTAATATGTTGCTTTTCTTCCTCCCAGTTTTCTATTATAAAAAAAGTATCCCTTCTTTTTTCATCACTTGAAAATGCGAGCTTGAACACATGTAACATAAAGAGGCGTTCTTCATACTCATTCGCATCAAATCCGTATACATTTGCAGCTTCAAACAAAAACTTCATTTTAATAGACAGTAATAATGGAAAATCAGCAACGCCGAGTAAGATTCCCCCTGCGCCTGTCCCAGCACCTTCTATAACCGCAGTCTTTCGATATGCTGACAGTTTTCCTTTCAGAAGTTCATCCCGTTCAAAAAGGCTTAGTTCGGTAGATACCCTTTTCCCCGCAGTTATATTAGAGCCAAATAATGTAGCTTTGACCATATTTTTAATGCTTTCCGTAATAACTTTATGAACTTTTTCAGGAATCATTCCATTGACTTTCACTTGTGCTTTCTTTGACAAACGATTGATAAGCCGTGATTTCTTCACTATATTTCTCTTCCAATTTTGTAACTCTTCATTCACCTTGGTTGTATAGTCAGTCATTATATTCCCATCCTTCACCTTTCGTTCCATAACTAGATATACGGTTACCTTTGGAAAAAGATTCAAATTCATCCAAAGAAATTAAAACAGGTACACCTAGTCGATAGGTGTACCTGTTTTTTCAGTCTATAACCGGCTCTTCGAGAACATCTATTTCGATTTCTTCATCTGCCTCGTTATCTCCGTTATCGCCTACCAAACTTGCTAATACATGAACCCGTAAAATAATGCCTAAAATCACATTCGCTTCATTCACAACAACTAGCGGATATTTTGATTCCAAGACCATTGGGATAATATTTTCTACATATTCCGATGGATCTACTGTATTGACATCTGTTTGCAAAACATCCAGTAACGTTTTCTTTTGTTTTAAGCCTTCAATCGCGGCGTCAATTGTTACAATTCCTTTTAACTGGCGATTTCGTTCTGTCACAAAAGCACTGGAGATCCCGTTTTCTCGCATGACTTTTATTGCCATATTTAGTCCATCTTTTAACGACACTAACCCAAATGGACGAGACATTATATTTTCTGCTTGTAAAACTTTCGAGCGATCGATGTCACGTATGAACTCCGATATATACTCGTTTGCCGGTTCAGCTAAAATTTCTTCTGGTGTACCTATTTGCTCCACATTACCGTCTTTCATAACAGCTACACGGTCACCAATCTTAAATGCTTCATTGACATCATGTGTAATGAATATTATTGTTTTTTGAAGTCGATTTTGAATATCAATCAATTCCAATTGCATTTCCCTTCGAATTAATGGATCGAGCGCACTAAATGGTTCATCCATTAATAAAATATCCGGGTCATTCGCAAGTGCTCGCGCAATCCCAACACGCTGTTGCATGCCACCAGATAGCTCGTCAGGATACTTGTCTTCCCATCCTTTTAATCCAACCAATTCCAGATTATGTTGAGCAATTTTTCTTCTTTCTGCTTTTGGAACATTCTTAATTTCCAAGCCGTATTCGATATTTCCAAGAATTGTACGATGACTAAACAATCCAAAATGTTGGAACACCATAGCAATCTTCTTTTGCCGGTACTCTTTTAATTGTTTAGGATTATACTTTACAATATCTTTCCCATCAACATATATTGAACCTGATGACGGTCGGTTTAGCATGTTCAAGCATCGAATTAAAGTTGACTTACCACTACCAGAAAGGCCCATTATAACGAAGGTTTCCCCTTCTAGAATCTCCATCGATGCATTATATACACCTACTGTATGACCAGTTTTCTTTAAAATTTCTGTTTTAGACTCTCCAGCTTCAACCATTTTCACAATTCTTTTCGGACGTGGACCGAAAATCTTAGAAACGTTTTCAACTTTCATTTTTACTGTCATGATTCCGTCCTCCTTTGCTTCTGAAGACGTTCTGCAATTCCACCTGTAATACGGTCAATAATGATTGCTAGGAAAACAATACTAATTCCAGCTTCAAATCCAACTGCAATATCTATACGGTTGATTGCAAAGAGAACTCGTTCTCCAAGACCTTGCGCACCAACCATTGATCCGATAACCGCCATGGATAGAGCCATCATTGTTGTTTGGTTAACTCCAGCCATAATAGTAGGTAGCGCTTGTGGAAGCTGAACTTTTGTTAGCATTTGTGCTGTTGAAGAACCGAATGATTGTGCGGATTCAACTACTTCTTTATCAACATTACGTATAGCAAGCTCAGTTAATCGCATTACTGGAGGCAACGCATAAATTACCGTTGCAATTACAGCTGGCACGTTACCTAAAGGAAAAAAGAAGATAACTGGGATTAAATAAACAAAACTTGGCATCGTTTGCATCGCATCAAGTATCGGTCTTGTAATAACTGATACAGTTTTATTAAACGCCATCAAAATCCCTAACGGAATACCAATTATTAAGGAAAGAAGTACGGAGATTAATACGATAGAAACGGTAATCATCGTTTCCGCCCATAAATCAAATGAACCGATTAAAAATAGAAACACACCGAAAAGTATACCACCTGGCAGATTTGTAAAATACCAACCTAATAAAAAGATTAATACAATGAAAAGCCACCAAGGAATTGCTAGTAAGCCAGCTTCTAAACCTTTTATTGAAGCAGAAGCTATCACAAAAATAAAATCAAATAATGCATCAAAATTTGCTGCTAAAAACTCTACAAAACTTTGTACACTATCACCAATTGGAAATCTTATATCGGGAAATTCAAACATAAACATCGGACTGTAAGAAACAGTCACTTTCACACCCTTTATAACAAAGAGTTGGAGATGAGCTCAGTATAGACCGAGCATCTATCCCCCAACAATTTATTTAATTTATTTTTTATTATTCTAATGAAGCAAGTACTTTTTCAGCTATATCTTCAGGGACCCATGAAGTCCAAAGATCTTCATGTTCTTTCATCCACCATGCAGCTGTTTCATCTGCATCTGTTTCATTTGCTTCCATATAGTTTAACGCCTCTTCTGTTAACTTATTACTAGTTTCATAGTTCTTTAAAAATGCAGTTACGTCCTCTGCTTGTGTTGGAAAATCTTTATGAACGGCAACAGTAACAAGGTCAGGTGCAAATTCGGTCCCTCTGTTCTCATCCCATATTTCTTTGTCATAAGGATTATCTTCTAACATTGTTAAATCATATTTTGCAGTTACCCAAGTTGGTGACCAATAGTAACCTACCCACGCTTCACCTTTTGTGTAAGCTGCAGCTAAAGAAGCTACAATTGCTGAATCTGATCCTGGAGCTAGATAATTGTAGTGTTCATCTAAACCATACGTCTCAACTTTAATCCCTAAATGTTCACTAACTGCCCAACTAGAAGGTGCTCCAACAATTCGGCCTTTACTTCTTTCTTCTGGATCGGGGAACAATTCAGGGTACTTTTCTAAATCTTGAACTGTTCGCAAGTCCGGGGCAATTGGTTCAATACCTCTTTCTTTATCACCTTCGATTACATAAGTTGGTACAAAGAGACCTTGTGCATTATCATCAAAGTTTGTTGATAAACTGATAACAGATCCTTCATCAACTGCTTCGTAATATGGATCGCCTAACGTTTCCGTCCATGCTTCCATATAGACGTTTATATCACCTTTTGCAAGTCCTTGAAATGTAACTGGTGTTGATCCTGGCACAACTTCCGTTTCATAACCATAGCCTTCTTCAATAATACGCTGTGCAATACTATTGTGGACACGAATACTATCCCAACCAGCATCAGCAAATTTAATCACTTTAATGCTATCTTTACTTTCCTCACTACTACATGCCGCAAGCAATAAAAGTAGAATAACCGATAAAACCATTGCCATTTTACGCATAAAAAATCAATACCCCTTTTGCATTAATAGTTTTTGTCTGTTAAAAACAGAAGAACTACTATCCCCCTAGTATACAAAATTTTACAGACGATCAAAGTTGTAAACGGATTGGTTAGTATCATAACAAAGTCCCCACATCAGAACAAATGCATTTCCAGACTATTTTATCGATTAACAGTCGAAGGGCTCAGCGGGGTCAATGGTTCTCTACCAATTAGCAATTAATCAAAAAGGGTACTTTAGAACTAGTAAATTCATTGCATATTCACCGTTTTCACACCCGTATTTTTTGGTAGATACATAGGTTAAACTTAAAAAACGACAGATAGACTCATACAACCTTACTGGACAATTCACTAACCTCCCTATTAGATTATCCACCGAACCCCGTATATCGTCTTTTAGCAAGGCGTAGAGGCACTTTAATTCATTCTTAGTTGTTATTTTAAAAATAATAAAAAAATCCCTTATCCTAATTAAATAAGGACAAGGAATTACGTATTTATATTTTTTATCGACCAACTTCTCTGTCTAGCTGATTCAAAAATTCAACCATATACATATGTCGCTCTTCCGCAAGGCGCTTTCCTTCTTCCGTCACCATCAAATCCTTTAACAATAGCAACTTCTCATAAAAATGAGTGACGGAGGCAGTTCCCCGTCCACGATAATCCGCTTCAGACATGTTGGAGCGGACAGATTCACTTTTATCGTAAAGTTTTCTTCCTTTTGCACCACCAAATGCAAACGTACGAGCAATTCCAATTGCGCCCATCGCATCCAGTCGATCTGCATCCCGAATAATGGCCCCTTCAATCGATGTAATCGCTTGTGCATTGCCACCACTAAAAGAGACACTTTTAATACACTCTATTATTTTATCTGTAAGTTGTTTGGAAGCACCGATGGATTGTAAGATTTCCATAGCCGACGGATTGGCATCTGATTTGTATTTAGCATCATCAATATCGTGAAGAAGAACCGCTAAACGAATGATTGATTCATCCACATTATCCTCGGTCGCCATAATGTCTTCTGCATTTTTCATAACACGTTCAATATGAGCGTAGTCATGACTTGCATCGAATTGTTCATAAATTGTTAGGACAGACTGTTTGCATGTCTGAATAAGTTGATCCATTTCGTCACCCACTTTTAAATATTTTTTAGTTTCCAAACATCTTTCAGAAACTTTAGACATATCATTGACGGTAACTGTCGAATCATGTATAGTTTAATGCATCCGCGTATTGTTAGCGGATAGACATTGATTCTCCGAGGAGGAACTGACTATGTACGAAGGTAAAGTTAAATGGTTCAGCAACGAAAAAGGCTATGGTTTCATCGAAGCCGATGACGGTGAAGATGTATTTGTTCACTTTACTGGTGTTGTAGGTGAGGGGTTCAAAACGCTTGATGAAGGCGAATCCGTATCCTTTGAAATTATCGAAGGGAATCGTGGTCCTCAGGCGGCTAATGTCTTAAAAATTGAAACTGAATGATTAATAAGCTATCCCGCTGGCACATAATAAATTGCCCGCGGGATATTATTTTGTAAACTTATTCATTTCCTTCCCCAGAAACTTAAGATGCTCACCAATCGTGCACGTTGTAATACAAAAACGATGTGCGGCGGTCTTTCCATTATCTTTTGACAACTGTTTTTTCAAAAAACAGCCCTCGCAATATACATCCAGCGTCTTATCAATTTCACTCATCACCAATGCCTTATCCATAATGTCCTCCATTCGGGACGATGCACTTATTTTAAAGCTCATTGCCATCCTATGCAAGAGTCCTTATACTGATTAGCATACCCGATGAACTCCATATCATTAATACCAAAAAGTTACCTATTCCAAGTGAGGTGAAGTTGTAATGATTGAATTGTATGTTGATGGTGCAAGTGCAGGAAATCCTGGAAAAAGTGGGATTGGGATTTTCATTAAAGGCGAAGGCCATAAAATCAAAATTTCAGAACCGATTGAACCTACGAATAATCATACCGCTGAGTTTTTAGCATTGCTTAGAGGTCTAGAAGAAGTTGCAACATTAACGAGCGGCATGGTATCCGCCCGCTCTGATTCACAAGTCGTCGTTATGTCGGTTGAAAGGGAATTCGTGAAAAATGAGATGCATAAAGAAATACTCGCGAAAATTCTAGCCATTACAAATACATTCGATTATTTTTTCATTAAATGGATTCCAGGCGAAGATAACCGGGCGGCCGATGCACTTGCAAAAGAAGCGATTCATAGAAAAAATTGAAGGCTGGCAAAGCCTTTCAGTTTTTTCAGGTCGCTTTCATAAACTGAACTGTACCTTCTAGCGAATCATAGAGCGCCCATTCTTTATCGCCGACAACGGCCCCAACATTCACAAGCACGTTTTTCCCATCTACATGATACGGTATTCCAAATTCAATTTCCTGTTGAATACCATTAATAAGCAACTCCGAACAGTGACTATGTCCATAAAAAACAGGGGATTTTTCTACATTGGCATCGATAAGGGCCCATGGATTACCGCCCCACTTCCACTGATGTCCATGAATAATTTCTGCATGACCGATTTCGTATGTTTCCGGCATAGCTGCTAATTTTTCGCGTAACGGGTCATCCGTCTCTGTAATTTGTAAAATACGTTCTTCTTGGTTACCACTTATAGAAGGAAACGTTAAAAGTTCTGTGAATCCTTCTGGTAAAATCATAACCTCTTCAAGCAGTTTAAATTTGTAATTTGTAATATCCTTTTTACTAATCGTACATTCGAAGACATCTCCCGTGCCAATTCGAATGGCCTCGGGAGCTATATCTGAAATATTAGCAAGAACGTCTTCTAAATCTTTAATCGATGAATGAATGTCTCCGAGTAAAGCATATAGCATGTCTTCATCCCCTTGAAATCAGTCTTTCTCCACTTTTGCGCCTTCTTTTGAAATCCAATCGCTATAACTGCCGACGTACAAACGAATGTTTTCATACCCATTCTCCGCTAACATTGCATAAAGAGGGGCTGCTGTTACACCACTTCCACAGTATACAGTCACTTCTTTGGATGGATCTACGACGGTTTCCATCGCCACTTTTACTGATTCATCCATATTAAACAAACCGTCTTTTTTCAATTGTTCCCAATCAAAGTTGAACGCACCTGGAATTCGACCCGCAATCGGATCGATTGGTTCGGTTTCGCCACGATATCTTTCGGCTGAACGCGCATCGAGAAGAATGCTCTCTGTTTTTCCGGAAACTGTTTCTTCAACAAATTGTCTTGGGGCATAAATCATTTCATCCCACAGTGGAGATACTAAAGAATGTTTGGGATTTGGCGTATTTGCATCTACAGAAAGACCCGCTTCTTTGATTGCTTCAAAACCTTCAATGACAATATACGAGTTTTTAAAACCAGCATATTGAAGAATCCACCATGCACGTGCTGCAAATGGACTTCCACCGTCATCGTAAACAGCGATTTTATCATTAATAGAAAGCCCTGTTTTTCTAAATAGTTCAATAAGTGAATCTTTTTCAGCCATTGGGTGACGTCCTTCTTTTTTCGTCAAATCGGATAAGTCGGTATCTAAATTCCAGTAAACCGCTTCGGATACATGACCGCTTTCATATTTCTGGATGCCTTCTTTTGCATCTTGTAAAGAAAACCTCGTGTCAATCCATCGATAATCTGTATGATTTATATCTTTTACTGAAATAAATACTTTACCCAATTAAAATCAGCTCCTCTTCCACTAGTTTTGCGTAAATCGTACGCCATTCTTCGATATTATCTGTTGTGTTTAAGATTGCTCGTTCCGAATTAATCTGATTCAGGCACTCTTTCAATACATGTTGCCTAAACCCTTCTGTCTCACTATCTATCCACTGATTTGCCCACTTCTCTAATCTTTCTTTTTGTTTACCAAGATACGTCGCTGAATCGTGTTTCAAAACTTCTTCAAGCTGTTCTTTTAACAGATCACGTTCGCCTTTTTCAAAAAAGGACCGTTGATTTTTGAATAGCTTATTGACACTACTATAAACTTGCGGATTCGAAAATGGTAGATCAAACGATAACATTTCCGCATCAATCGCTTCATAAGGCGTTAAAGAGAACGTATCATCTTTTTCTTTTAATGTACTGAACTCTACACGTCCCCGGTCATTTAGTTGTTTCTTCATGTAATTCAATATTCGTAAGTTCGTTACTTTTAATTCTTGTGTCAAGTCAAAACCAACCATGCCGACCGCTTCATCTAGGGCAGTTTTTAGCGCACGATCTGCGGAGTAATTTGCGAATGTAGACGGATTATATGCTTCTTTAAAAAAGTCACCGTATCGTAAAAATACACGTTGCAATACATAGTAGACGAGCTCGCTTAATTCATTCGCAGTGCCTTTGGTCAATACTTCTGCAAAACTGGATGCGTATTTTTGACGAACTTCCCCTTCAAGTCGGTTGAGCTCGTCCAATCGGTCAGACTTTCGTAACATATTGGATTCCGTTCGTGAGATTAGCGAAGCAAGCCGCTCGGTTGTTTTTTCCGTTTCTTCCTCCAATGCTTGAACAGCGAGTCCCTTTAAATCTTGTTCTAAGAAATAATGGAACTCCTCTTCAAATGTTTTCATAAACGGATCTTGTTGCTTTGCCATTTTCGACTCCAGTGCTTGGAGACTCGATATGCCGTGAACTCTTGGATGTCGGATACCAAACTTTTGAAGTTCATTGGCTACAAATGATTTTACTTCCTCTGCCTCTTCCTCGTCTGTTGCTAAATCGATGGCATTGACAATGAAAAACATTTTGTCCAATTCAAATGCATCTTTTACTCGGCCTAGTTGGACGAGGAATTCCCGGTCTGCCCTAGCAAATGCATGGTTATAATAAGTGACAAATAAAATCGCATCCGCATTGCGAATATAATCAAACGCAACATCCGTGTGACGCGCGTTTATAGAATCCGCTCCCGGTGTGTCAACAAGTGTAATGCCTTTTCGAGTCAGTTCACAGTCATAGTAGAAATCAATGGATTCTACAAAGCAACTACGATTTTCCTCAGCTACAAACTTTACAAACTCATCGCGTTCCACCTTAATAACAGTACCTAGCGCATCCTTATAATTTGGATAGCCTTGTTTGAAAGCAGTGATGAATGCTTTATGAATATGAAGCGTTTCATCCTCTAACTCGGCTGCAAGAGCCGCATCCACTTTTGAATAGGCATCTTCTAGCGATATAGCATTCATCCCAAGCGCATCAAATGAACGAATTACATCTTCCGTCATTCGATCCATCGTCTTCAGTAATACATCAGCCGTACCATCTTCTTTTCCGTTTGATACGGGACGAATTCGGTTAATAGTCGCGGTTGTTGGATTCGGTGAAACAGGGAGAATTCGCTCTCCAATTAGTGCATTTGAAAAAGAAGATTTCCCTGCACTAAATGCTCCGAATAAAGCAACTGTAAACTCTTGACCTTCTAACCGCCCGGCTTTCATCCGTAAATATTCCGCTGTTTCCATAAACCCGGGAACGTCTTGAACGATTTTCGCTACACGGGCAGCCGTTTCCGCAACGATATCGGAATTAGAAGACACTTTGCTAACTTGTTCGGGATGAATTTCTTCTGTAGTTACATCCACTTCAATTAGCGCTTCTTCTATTTTATATTCCGTTATGTGTAGCGTTTCTCTTTTTTTCCATTTTACAATTAATGCGTCCCGTTTCGTAATAATAGCGGATGAAGGATTTTCACTTTCTTTTTCGATCAACTGTAAATGATTCATAAGTTCATTCACATGTTCGATTGCATATACTTTTTCATTCAATATATGTGCTCTCTGTTCAAAAATCCCCGAGTTTTCATTTCCCGCGGTCGATGCAATTTGAGCCATTTCTACTTTCCAGTCTTCTGTCATCCTTCTAAAAATTGTTTGAATAACTGTTTTCATTCGTTCTGAATGGTTAAGAATCGCATCGCCCGTAAGTACATCTGCAGCTGTAAATTCCTTTTCTAAGAAATCAAACGGAATCGTCAAATCCAGTGAATCTATTTCCAATGAACGATCATCTGTTAAAATACCTGCTTCTTTCAATGACTTTTTCATAAGTGATTTCAAATGTACTTCAATTTGTGCATGAACGAGCTTGCGCACATTTTCGAAAAATGCTTCTTTTCGTCGTTGCTTTTCGTCCCCTGTTTTTTTCGCACTAAATAGAAAACCCATTTTAAAACGAGATGATAGTGACTCCAAATACTCCCTTAATAGTTCACGCGTTTCGTACGGTGTAATTGCTGCATTTTTAAGAAGGCTATTTCTTTCCTTATCAAAAGCAACCGCAAACTCGTCCCCACTTAAAAGGGCCAACATTCGGTTTGCTTCTGCGGCTTCCACCGCTAGTTCTTCTTCCATATCCCATTCGTTTTCTGCAACAATTTCGGAATATACATTTTTACGTTCTTCGATTTCATCATTTAAAAATTGTGTATGCTCTTCCCGCAGTTTAATAATTGTTTGATGGGCATTTTCGATAAAACGCTCATGCCAATTTTCCATTGACCCCTCAACAATTTTCTTCACTTTTTCAAAATCATTATTAGGAAAATCGCGTTCCTTTAATGATGTATAAAAAATTCCTTGTGGTTCGACTCCCCACATTTTAAATGACTCTTCTACCGATTGTTTGAAAGTAGCAAATGGCAATTCACTTTCCCGATGTTTGTCGATTTGGTTAATGATCAAATATACATTGCTGTTGTAACGCATCAATTCTTTCGTAAAACGGAAATTCAATTCCGACTGGACATGGTTATAATCCATTGTATAAAAAACAAGATCTGCCAAATGAAGAGCTGATTCTGTAGACAGTCTGTGTGCGTCGTCTGTCGAATCCACACCCGGCGTATCCATAACGGTAATCCCGTCTGGTAGTGTCGATTCTTTATGGCCAATTTCAACAAGAGAGACTGCTGCGCCGTCCTTACTAAAGGATTTCACCGCATCTACCAAGCCATTGCCACCATACTTTACTGCGGTTCCATCAACCGAATGGATGATGCAATAGTCAGTCTCACTTTTTCGAACCTTGACGATGTTTGCACTTGTAGGTATTGGGCTTGACGGTAATAAGTCACCGCCTGTAAGTGCGTTAATCATCGAAGATTTCCCTGCGGAAAAATGACCCGCATAACCTATCATATATTCCTCATCGATTAGTTTATCAGCAAATAAAGCCGCCTTTTTAAACCGTTCTTCATCGTCATTCTCTTTAAAAATTTGTGCATATGTAGCGACTTCTTGAAGCAAATATGTAAGTTGTTTATCAAACTCAGACATGTTTAATTCGACCCTTTCATCCTTTAACTGTCCCTATCATACCACTTTTTGTACGTATTAATCGAGATAATTAAAGACAGTCCCGACTACCGGCTTTTTGCCAAAGACGGGACTGCCCATTAGTTTATAAATTATAAAGCCTTGTATACTTTTCAGATAAATAATCGGCCAAGTACTTCGCATTCAACCCTTCGCCGGTCGTATCTTTAATGATTTCTAGTGGTTTTTTCATCTTCCCAAATTTGTGTACATGTTCAGTTAACCAGTCAAGAATCGGACTAAACTCACCCTTCAAACAAAGTTCATCAAAATCAGGAAGATCCTTTAGCATGGCTACTTTCAGTTGTGCAGCATACATATAACCAAGTGCGTAGGATGGAAAGTATCCAAATGCTCCGCCCGCCCAGTGAACGTCTTGTAGGACACCTTCACCGTTATTTTTAGGGCGAACACCAAGATATTCTTCGTATTTGTCATTCCAAATTTGTGGTAAGTCTTTCACTTCCAAATCACCGTTGAAGAGCCCTTTTTCAATTTCATAACGAATCATAATATGCAGTGGATATGTTAACTCATCCGCTTCAATTCGAATAAGCGATGGCTTGGAAACATCGACCGCACGAAGAAAACCTTCTAGCGAGACTCCCTCAAACTGATCCGGTGAATACCTTTTTAATAAATCAAAATTATATTTCCAAAAGTTTTCGTTATGTCCGACGAATTGTTCATAAAAAAGGGATTGGGATTCATGAATACCCATCGATGTACCATCTGCGATAGGAAGTCCCTCAAGTTTTGTATCTATATTTTGCTCGTAAAGCGCATGTCCGCACTCATGAATGGTACCAAATACAGCTGAACGGAAATCAAACTCATCATATTTTGTTGTAATTCGTACATCTCCAATATTAATGCTTGTCGCGAAAGGATGTACAGTTTCGTCAAGACGACCTGCGTCAAAGTCATATCCGAGCTGTGTTAACACATCATGACTAAATGCTTTTTGATTTTCTTTCGGGAACTTTTTGAATAAAAAAGATGTATCTGGTTGCTCTGATTCATTAATTTTCTTAACGAGTGGCACAATTGTCTCTTTCAACTGGTTAAATACTTCATCGATAATATCTGTTGTCATTCCTGGTTCGTATTGGTCAAGTAAGGTGTTGTAGGCATTGCCGTCTTTTTCGCCCCAATACCCGATAAATTTCTTTGTCGTTGCGACGATTTTCTCAAGATAAGGCAGAAACATTTCAAAGTCTGCTGTTTCTTTCGCTTCTTCCCAAGCGGACTCGGATTGCGAGCTAAGCACAACAAACTGACGATATTCTTCTGCCGGGATTTTCTTACTTTGGTCGAACTCTTTTTTTGCTTCTTCATATGTTTTCAACAAAATCGGGTCTAAGTCTGCTTTCTTTTTTTCCAGTTCATCCAGATACCCTTCCATCTCGGCTGATATGCTCAATTTAAACAGTTCAGATGATAAAGTTCCAACAACTTCGGATCTGGCCGGGATGCCTTTTTTCGGTGCGCCTGTGCGCATATCCCAAAACATAATCGATAAAGCTTCGGAGTATGCACCCATTTTTTTCAGTAGCGCTAAAAAGTTTTCTTCTGTCGTCACCATAATTCCTCCTTATCACGTACATATGATTTTATATTATCATAATTCACTCAAATAAAACTAAATATGTAGTAGCATAAGTACTTCTCGGTACAATCCATAATCGGGTATCGACTCCTCCTATACAAAAAAGCCCTCCCAAAACTGGGAGAGCGATTGTATGATCAATCAAGTCTTAGCGTCATTGCATCCAGACTTTGAAAGGAGTTATACAGTTATTTTCATCTTCACCGGGAAAATCGAGTCGATTTTAGATTTCATCTCTTGTTCTTCGGCTTCTAATAGTAAATGAACTGTTCCCGAGTCAGCTGATGTTCGAATTAATCGACCCGCGCCTTGCCTTAAACGCAGTAACATAAATGGAAGATCAACTTCCTCGAACGGATTTTCTGAATGACTGCGTTTTGCTTCGAATAATGGATCCTTTGGAGGAAACGGTAAATCATGTATAATCACGCGTGTCAATGCATCTTGTGGAATATCGAGTCCTTCCCACAGATGATACGAACAAAGAACTTGAACACGCTTTTGTTGAAAGTCCCTTACGATAGATGACAATTCTCGTTCACCTTCAAAAGCAATCCGATCCATCCACTCCGCAGGTACTTGCGCTTTAAATTCCAACATTGTCCGCTCGGATTTAAAGAGCATGAGCGTCGGTTCGCCGTCTTTTAAGAGTTCAAGCCCACGATCTGCTTTCTTTCCAGCGTCAATATCATGTGCAAATACTTTCATTACTTCATCATAGTCAAAAGGAGAGTCGACAGAAAATGAAAGGAAATCTTGAATACCGAGCCCATCTGCCAAATACGAAAAGTCTTTTTGAATCGATAACGTCGCGGATGAAAAAACAATTGGAGTCTTCGATGAAAACAATTTCTCCCTCAAAATATCCGTTACAAGTCTTGGCATAATAACAAGTGTCGATTCACCCTTAGGTGTCTCGAGCCAGTCGACTGCATCGCTTCCCGACGTGAATAATTCCATCGAATAGATATATTGCTCAAGGTATTCCTCGACCATTTTCAAATCATATTCTGGTATTGTAAAAAGTTCTCCTTCAAAGACGAATTCTTCAAGAAGAGCCGTCGAAATCGTCACAGCCTCTTTTCCAACCTCTAAAAGAGCCGGCACTTTTTCAATTCCTTTGCGTTCATTATCGGTCGTGTCCGCACAAACGTCTAACATTGTGAAAAACGCCTCATGCGTATCTATCAAGCGTTCCATTAACTGAAGCGTTTCTTCCCTTACTCCATCGACCATGGCACGTTCCAATAGATTTAACAATGTGCTATTTTGAACTTCATATGTGAGTGCGCGTTGCGCGGAATACTCAAGCAGATGGCCTTCATCGAACACAATCATTGATGCTTCTGGCAAAAGTGGTAATTGGCCTTGCCTCACACGAGATTCTTTTGTCCAAATATGCTCCATATAAAAATCATGCGAACAAATAACAATTTCCAATGCGTCTCTATAATGATTGCGATGTATTGTTTGACCACATCGATTGCGTAAATCACATGCAGAACACTGTTGAGTAGGGTGATAATTTACGGTCTGCCATTCTTCGTCACTCAAATCAGGGTAATCTGACCGATCTCCATAAGGTACAATTGATTGTAATGAGCCGCTACCGTAAACAAAATCGGGAAGACTGTCTTCTAGGGTATCGATATACTCCGCGTCAATTTGGTTTCCTATTTCATCGAGACGTTTCAAACAAAGATACTGGCTTCTTGCTTTCGCCAGCCGAACATCGATATCGAGACCTAATGCTTCACTGATTTTCTTTATATCGCCATCTTCTTTAACAAGTTGGTCAATCAGTGTTTCATCTGCACAAGAAATCAGTGCTGGTTTTCCCGTATAACGGGCATACGCAATTGCTGGTAAAAGATAAGCAATCGTTTTCCCAGTTCCAACACCCGCTTCTGCAAATAACACATTCTTTTCTTTGAGCGCTTGTTCAATTTGAAACGCCATATAAATCTGTTCATCGCGGCATTCAAACCCTTTTTCAGTTAAATCGTCATATAACGTATCCCCGATCCAATCATTCAATGAGTCATAAAACGATTTTTCTTTCGATAAAGGGAATGGCATCTTTCTTTTCATATGGAACCCCTTCCTTATTTACATACAAAAGGAAGAGGACATCCTCTTCCTTACATTTATTTATTTTCGTTTACCCCAATATTGATAAAGATCCGTGCGGATAAACCCGTTAAATAGCTTCCGCTTTTTCGTTGCTCTTTTTCCATACATTGTTTCAAAGTTTTCTAAAGATGAAAGCATATAAACCGACCAAGATGGATGGGTTGCCATAAGACGGCCTAGAACTTCTGTTAGTTCTTCAGCTTCTTCCAATTCACCCATTCTTTCCCCATAAGGCGGATTTCCAACCATAACTCCGTTCAATCCATCTATTGTAAGGTCCCTTACATCGGACTGTTGCCAATTGATTAGGTCGTTAAAACCGGCTTCAGCGGCATTACCTTCTGCTATTCTTATCATTTTAGGATCGACATCAAAACCAGTTATATCAAGTGGTTGATCGTACTTCGCAAGGTCTTCCGCTTCTTCACGGACTTGATCCCAAACTTCTTTATGAATCCACGGCCACTGTTCACTTAAAAACTCACGATTATAACCCGGTGCAACGTTTTGCCCAATCATTGCGGCTTCAATTGCGATTGTTCCTGATCCACAAAATGGGTCTACAAATGGTCGATCCGGATTCCAACGAGTCAATTTAACAAGTGCCGCTGCAAGTGTTTCTTTTAGTGGTGCATCCCCTTGCCCTAGACGGTATCCACGTTTGTGAAGCCCGGTTCCACTCGTATCTATTGTTAGTGTGACTTTATCTTTCAAGATTGATACTTCTAATTTATATAAAGGTCCTGTTTCATCAAGAAATCCAGTTCTATTATATGCAATCTTCAACCGTTCTACGATTGCTTTTTTAACAATCGCTTGGCAGTCAGGTACACTATACAATGTCGATTTCACCGATTTTCCAGCAACCGGAAACGCAGCGTCTACCGACAAAAATTGCTCCCATGGAATCGCTTTTGTTTGTTCAAATAAGTCATCGAAAGTCGTTGCGTGAAATTCACCCGCAATAATCCGTACACGGTCCGCTACGCGAAGCCACATATTTGTTTTAGCTATTGCAGCCCCATCGCCTTCGAAATAGATTTTCCCATTTTCTGAAGTCGTTTTAAAGCCTAGTGCCTTTACTTCATCATTAACAATCGATTCAAGCCCCATTGCTGTTGTAGCTACTAATTTAAATTTTTCCATCAATCGTCCAACCCCTGTCCCATTACATAAAAAAATGTTGCGATTCGTGTTTGTCTCTAAACATATATATCCAATTTTTTCGTTTATATTCCAAAAGAAAAGCTCCCCCAACAAATCGGAGAGCATTCGCATTAACATTTAAACCATAGGAAATTCGATAAGCCATGTTTTGTACCCGTGTACTCAAACGGCTTACGCCTCGTACTTAGGGTGGTAATCATCTATCTACAAGCATAGCTTGTCCCTTCCTAAGTTCAATTCCTTCGGAAGAGTGCCCCTACCATAGTTTGGGTTTCTCACTCGTGGGGTTTACCGCGTTCCATCCAATCCGTTTCCGAATTGACTACGTTTCTGTGGCACTGTTCAGAGAACCTCCGCCATATCCGAAGACTTAGACGTTATTCCCGCCGTCAATTCTACAAGAGAACTTCCTTAGCTTATTTTTTCACTAAGCACGAACACTACGGTCATCTCAGAGCCGTGTGAGCATGGACTTTCCTCTACAATGTCAAGCATTGCAGCGATTACCTAAATTTGCACTATGGTCTTTTTATTATACAATACTTTTTCTTTGTAAGCAATCATTCCGATTAGATTACTGTTCAATGCGCGTTACTCTTGGTCGAACAGTTTGCTTCCAAATACATGATTCTCAAGGTTTGAGATTCGTTTTAAAAGATCAAAGTTCGTTGTTCCGGCGCTTACCGCGGCTGGGCGTTTCTGCGCTGTCAACAATTCCTCTTTTAACTTTTCATTGTCATTTTGTAAATCACTAATTGTTTTTTTAAAAGTTTGGTAGTCTTGAATAATATCATCAAGAAATAGATCGACTTCTTCTTGATTATAGCCCCGCATACCAATTTTAAATTCTTTTTCGAGAATCGTTTTTGGATTTAGTTTTGTATCCATGAAAATCGCCCTTCCATCTATGTTACATATTGTCTATTGTAACATGTTTTCTTTGGTTTTGTCTTTTCATAGTATCTAAATAAGTAATGTTGTCGATTTTTGCGCTTCCCCGGGAAATAGTTTGCGCAATATTCTAATTTCCCGTTTAGAGAAATCATTTCCCGTACGGATTCTAAATCTATTTGTTAAGTCGACATCCTTTTCTATAAAGTATTGTGCTTTCCTCGTATACACCAACGCTTTTTCTAACTCTCCCAACCTATGCTCATACAGCTTGGCTAATTCCTCCAAAGCAATAATTCGTTGGCGTCCAGTTAACTTATCGGCCGCTATTAAAAATGAACGAACTGCCTCGGCATAAGATTGATCTCTTTTCATGATAAATCCAAAGTGAAAGTGTGTTACGGGATGGTCGGTTCCATATTCATCTATTACATTTTTAAAAATGTTTCTACTTCGATCATAAACCTTTAAATCAGAAAACCATTTGCCGATATTCGTATGCGTCACAGCTGTTTCCGGTTCGTTGACGTTGAGCACTAACTCGGTTGACCTAATATAAAGCGTGACAAGAGATAAAATATCCCACTCGTTATGCAAAAGTACTTTCATTAAGACTTCTGCGCGTCCGTTTTTCACAGCATCTTGATAAATAATTGGCGCCATATAACCCGGAATATCCCCTTCACGGATAAAACCAAGTTTCTCTTCTTCAATGGTGCTTAGATTGAACCCCCCGACTTCATCTTTCCATATACGCCGTGAGCCGTGCAGTAAATCAATTTGGGCATGAGTCAGTAGCGGAGGTAAAATTGTTCGATTCATTGTCCACCGAGTGGCTACTTGTGGTATGTCAAAGCTTTTTCCGTTATACGTAACAAGCGTCATCTCTTTATCCCATAACTTTGAAGCATACAAAAAGGCTGGCTCGTGGTCTGGTCCAGGCAGAACGTATTGTGTAAGTTTAAACGTTGTCCCAACCTGCTCAATAAAACCGAGCAAAAAAATAAGAGTCCCAGCACCTTTTAGTCCCGTCGTTTCTGTATCAAAGAACACAAGCTGCTTCGAAAAGTCGGGTGACAACGGATGGTCTTCACCCGACGTTCTCCATTTGTCCATTGCTGAGTTTAACTTGGCAAGGACTACATTTCCATGCTTATAATTCCCATCATATATATTTGTTTTTTTATACACGATTCCATGGATATTTTTTTCTTTTGTAAGCCCGGCGGCTAACCAGTCTTTTTCATAAGCAGGAGCCGGCGGGAGTTCTCTTTGTGTTTCGGGAGCCACGGTTCCCTTAGACTTCTTAAGTGACTTCTTCATTTGCATTAACTTTTGTTCATACGACACGGGTTTCTCCTCCCGCCAACGCTTGAAGAAGAACTTTCACTTCTTTTTTCATTCCAATCCCGGCTTCTTGTGCACCAATACAAACCGGACATCCTTCTTTACAACTGCAAGACGATACATGATCAGCTGCCTCGCATAAGAGTGCCTTCCAACGACTATAAATCTTTTCACTTAACCCTATACCGCCGGGATAGCTATCGTAAATGAAGATTGTCGGTCGATTCGTGTGCACCGCTTTTACTTGTGGAACAACGTGGATATCTGAGCGGTCGCACCTTACAAATAGCGGAATGAATGATTGAATTGCGTAAGCCACACCCGTCATCGCATCCGTTAAGCTAGCCTCTGTCCACCCTTTTGGTACATCGAACGAATACCAAGTAGATGATGTATGAAGTTCAACTGCTGGTAATGCAATGGGACCTGAACCGATATTATCATGTGTTGAAAAACGGATTTTCTTAAAAATTGTAGGCATTGCAAGAACCGCAATATCCCCGTAGGCAATTTCATCATCACCTATCGCTTCTGTTTCGTCTTCATTCATTATTTTAAGTTCTACAGCCAAATTGGCATCTGTAAAATAATCGACGTCTACTTCGGTTACATAAGCTTTCTTTTCTTCCCAATCCAGTTTCTCAACTTGGTATTGCGTTCCTTGATGGATGTAAATCGCCTCTTCGTGTAGAAGTGTAAGTGCACTAAATCGATCCATCTCTCCAATGACCACCGTGCCTTTTGGATGTGTTTTGTCGATAATGACGACGTTTTCCTGTGCAGCAGAGCGCAAACTTACGTCACCCGCCGGAAAGCGGTCCGTCATCCAATGCCATTTTTCCGTCGTACGTATTAATATTTCTTCACCTTCAAGAAAAGCTAGTAATTCCTGTACTTCAAATTCTCCGTACGTTTCTGTCAATGAAAAAGGCAATTCGAACGAAGCACATTTTAAGTGGTCCATTAAAATGAACATATTATCCGGATGAATTCTTGCTTCTTCCGCAGCTTGACCGAGTAAATAATCAGGATGTTCAATAATATACTGATCCAGTGCCACAGACTGTGCAACATAAATAATAAGCGCTTCCTCTTGGCGTCTGCCGGCCCGTCCAGCTTGTTGGAATGCGCTTGCAACATTTCCCGGGTAACCCGTCATCACACATGCTTGCAATTGTCCAATGTCGATGCCAAGCTCAAGTGCATTTGTACTTACGACCGTTCGAATCGAACCTTCACGAAGGCCTTTTTCGATTTTTCGGCGTTCAGAAGGCAAATAACCCCCTCTATATCCCATAACAGTTTCATCAAACAACTTCTTCTTTGTAAGTTCCTTCATATATGTAACGAGCATTTCAACCCGCACGCGACTCTTAGCAAATACAATTGTTTGAATTCCTTCCTTATAAAGTAAAGATGCAAGATCCCGAACTTCAAGGACTGCACTTCTACGAATACCAAACGTTGGATGAATAACTGGTGGATTGTAAAAAACAAAATGCTTTTTACCGGCCGGTGCTCCGTTATTTGAAATTAGTTTCATTTCCGTATTTGTCAGTGCTTCCGCAAGTTCTTGTGGATTTGCAATCGTCGCCGACGTACAAATAAAGACCGGATCGCTTCCATAGTAGTTGCATATCCGCTGAAGTCTTCGAAGTACGTGCGCAACATGGCTGCCGAAGACACCTTTATACGTATGCAATTCATCGATAATAATGTATTTCAGATTTTCAAATAAAGAAACCCACTTCGTATGATGAGGCAAGATTCCCGAATGTAGCATGTCCGGGTTCGTCAAAACGATATGACCCGATTTTCTTACTTTTGACCGTAAACCTGGGGCTGTATCCCCGTCAAATGTGTAACTTAAAATCGCTTCTTCACTTGCTTCAATTAATTCGTGAAGATCAGCCAATTGATCTTGAGCGAGTGCTTTTGTCGGAAATAAGTAAATAGCCCTTGAAGACTCGTCTTCTAAAATACTTTGCAAGACGGGTAAATGATAACAAAGTGATTTTCCTGAAGCTGTTGGGGTTACTGCGGTAAATGATTCCTTGGCATATGCCAGATCAAATGCTTCTTTTTGATGGCTGTATAACTTCTTGATTCCCTTTGCAGCTAATGCTTTTTTAATCGATGAATGAAGTACTTCGGGAAACGGTGCATAGTTTGCTTCTTTTTCAGGAAGGGTTCGCGTATGGATTACATTTTCTGAAAGTATCGGATCGGTTTTCAATTGTTCAAGGACAGTATGAATCGCCCCCTTACTTGTCATCTTTCGCGGCCTCCTCTTCGAGCGCATTCAGGAATGTTTTTAAAGTATATTCTGCGGAGCGAATTGAAAGGACAAAACGCTTTAGCCCTGTTTTTTTATAAAATGATTGAACGATAAATTGTTTCATGGCATCTGTTAATGCGTCTATCTGAACAGGATGCACATATTTTGGCTTTGCTACTTTCACCCATGCGTAAGATTCTTCCGCCCACTCATCAAGAAGTTGATGGTATTTATCCGCATATGGTTTTACTTCTATGAAAAAATCGGGATCTCGGTCGAGTTCCCTCATTTCTGTATGTCGGTCAAGGCACTCTTTGCAAACAGTTAATAGTTCCCTACACTTTTCTTCTAAACTCATCTTGAACACCTCTTCAGTACGTTTCTTCTATTTTATCAGATATAGCTTCAATTCACCATTCTTGAACGAACACGTATTCCGAATCTTTTAATTTATATTAGTTGGATCTGCTGTCTGAAAAGTTGAATTTCGAATGCAAATGGAACGTATTTTAGGTAGGAACGTCCTATCAAGTGAACCAAGGAGATCAAGGAAGATAACTTCCGCCATGGGAACATCATTTTTTCAAGGTTTATCATTCAGAATATATCTGGAGCGTATGTTATGATAAAGAGATGCGAGGTGGTAAAAATGACGATACGCTATCCGAACGGAAAGAAATATACTCCCGTTCAAACGACGAAACGTCAAAATTTGAAAAACTTATCTTTTAGTAACCGAGGAAAAACATTGGAAGATGAGTTAAACGAATCCAACGAATTTTACTTGAGTCGTGACATCGCTGTCATCCATAAAAAACCTATTCCCGTACAAATAGTGAAAGTTAGTTATCCGGCCAGAAGTGCAGCCCGTATAACGGAAGCGTACTTTGGAGCACCATCTACGACAGACTACAATGGTGTATGGAAAGGCACGTATATTGATTTTGAAGCGAAAGAAACCAAAACTAAAACGTCGTTTCCATTAAGCAATATCCATGAACACCAAATTCAACATATGAAAAATGTAACGAAACAAAATGGGACGGCATTTCTAATCGTTAAATTCTCTACATTGGATCGGTACTTTGTCGTGCCTTACGACGTTGTTGAAAGTAAATGGGAAAGAATGAAAACGGGCGGTAGAAAATCGATAACACTTGCTGAGTTCGAAGAAACATCTATTGAAATTAAACCTGGCTACATTCCAAGACTTGATTATTTAAAAGCATTGAATGGCATCATGGAATCCGCTAACGAAAAGATTGAAAGGTAGGTATAAATGTGAGCGACCAAATAAAGTCAAGAACCGAATTACGTAAAAGAAGAGAATTAGAACAAAAGAAAAATAAAAAACCAAAGAGCGGAAAAGGCATCTTCAAAAAAATATTTTTAATGCTTATCATCACGGGATTTTTATTCCTTGTCGGGGGCGCGGGATTATTTGCATTTTATGCAAGTTCAGCTCCCAAACTCGACGAAAAACTTTTAAGAGACCCTTTATCCTCTGAATTACTTGATATAAATCAGGAAGTGTTTTTAACGACCGGTATCGAAAAACGGGAATTTGTGCCCTATAGTGAAATACCAGATTTAATGAAAGAGGCAATACTCGCAACGGAAGATGTGCGATTTTATTCCCATCACGGAATGGACTTTTACAGGCTTGGCGGTGCAATACTGGCAAACTTCAAAAGTGGATTCGGTTCCCAAGGGGCGAGTACACTTACCCAGCAAGTAATTAAGAACTCATTCCTTTCAAGTGACAAAACGTTGAAAAGAAAAGCACAGGAAGCATGGCTCGCTTTCCAACTTGAAAGAAAATATGATAAAGATGAAATTTTCGAAATGTATTTTAATAAAATTCTAATGTCCAAAAACAATTTCGGTTTCGGAACAGCTGCCGATTACTTTTACGATAAACCTTTAAATGAACTTGAACTACATGAAATAGCGATGTTGGCAGGCCTTCCACAAAGCCCGAACGGCCATAGTCCATTCAACAATCCTGAACGTGCTGAAAAAAGGCGGAACGTTGTTCTTGGTCTTATGTATCAACATAAAAAAATAACGAAGGAAGAAATGGAATCAGCAAGGGCGATTCCAGTAACCGATAGCCTTGTACCTGAAGAAAATAGACTAGCAAATGCGAATACAAAATACCCAGCTTTTGTTGATTTAGTGCTAAATGAGCTTGAGGCTGCTGGTCTATCTGATGTCCTTTCCGAAGGTGTACGGATTCAAACGACGCTAGATCCTAATGCGCAGTCTATCGTTGAACGCGCGATAAATGATCCAGACTACTACGCCAACGATGAATTACAGGCCGGTCTTACAGTTCTTAATACAAAAACTGGTGGAATTGTAGCCGTTGGTGGTGGTCGCGATTATGCCGACCGCTCATGGAACTTTGCTTCTCGTGAATTGCGCCAACTCGGTTCGACTATGAAACCAATTATAGATTACGGTCCAGCTATTGAATATTTAAACTGGTCAACTGGACAAACAATAGTAGATGAACCTTACAATTATAAAGGTTCTAAGAAAATACCGGTTCGTAACGTAGATAGAAAGTTTAAAGGGTCAATGACTATTCGAGAAGCGCTTTACAATTCACGAAACGTACCCGCTGTAAAAACGTATGAAGAAGTCGGTCCTGGCAATGCTGTTGGATTTGCGGCCGGCCTTGGACTTCCCTCTTCAAATGAATTCCCATCCAACGCACTTGGTGGTGGAGATTCGTATTCAACGACACAACTTGCGGGCGCATATGCCGCATTCGGAAATAACGGTGTCTATACAGAACCACACTCTATAACAAATATTATTTATCGTGACGGAAAGACAAAACGCAATTTAACACCGAAGTCGACTGTTGCGATGAAAGACTCAACAGCTTATATGGTGACTGACATGCTACGCGATGTTTTCACAAAAGGAACGGGTAAAAAAGCCAATATTTCAGGCCTTGATATTGCTGGAAAAACGGGCACGACAAGCTACTCGGACAGCGAAGGTATAAATAACGGCGTGCCTGACGTATGGTTCGCGGGTTATTCACCTGACTACACAATTGCAGTTTGGGGCGGCTACCCTACCCGAAAAACACCGATGACGACGTTTCCTAAAGAAAGAGAAGTTCCCCAGCACTTATTTAGGGATGTAATGGCTGGAATTTCAGCGGGTAAAACAAAGTCACACTTCAAAAAGCCGTCTTCTGTTGAAGAAGTAACAATTGAATATCTTTCTGATCCACTTGTTCGCGCGAATGCATCGACTCCAGAAGCCAAAAAACGAACTGAGCTTTTTGTAAAAGGAAGTGCTCCAGTCAAAATCGCAAAAGAGGAAGTTATAAAAGTAACTGGACTTAATGCGCCAAGTGGCTTAACGGCAAATTACGATGCAGATTCACAATCAGTCCTATTAAATTGGAATCATAAAGCACCTGATTCAGAAACTACAAGTGAAGATGTTCAATTTAAAGTGTTGGTCCAAGTAGATGATGGTAACCCTAAAGAGATGACGAGGACGCAAGATACAAATGTAGTATTTAGCGGGGCAGAGGAAGGTAAAACATATACATTTTCTGTTATTGCTATAGCAGGTGAACTGGAAAGTGCACCAGCTTCCGTCTCACTGTTCGTCTCTTTGTTGGATGACCCCATAGTTGAAGATGATGAGAATATCGAGGATGAAATAATAGATCCAGTCCCAGATCCAAATCCAGTTCCGGACGAAGATATTGATACTGATGTTCCCGGAGATGGAGGAAACAACAATAACGGCAACAACAGTAATAGTGGTAACGGTAACAATAACAATGAAAATCCCGACACGCCAAACGATAATACGGATGGTCGGGAAGAAGAAACACCCGCTCCTGGGGATAGCGACGAAGAAGTCACTACCCCTTAGCAGAAAAAAGCTGAAGTCTAACGCATTTATAGCGTAAAGACTTCAGCTTTTCTTTTTAGTTATTGATAACCTTGCTGCTTTTTTTCTCGTTTCAGCATATAATGCGTCAAGCTGAATGTAAGAATAATGACTCCTAATACGAGCTTTTACAAATTCAAATCGTTCGTCTCCATTTAACGGGAAAAGAGTATACTCATAAAGCCCGCTACGCTCACCTTTTTCTTTCCCGCCAAATTCAAGAAGGTCAGAATAATTTTGAATTGCTTCTTCCATTAATGCAACGGCTTGCGGATCCCGAACAGCGAAAAATGCTTTAATTTGTTCTTTGATCGATTCCCATTTTTCATAGTAAGGAGCTACTTCTGTCTTGTCAAAACGGTTCACTTTATTCAGCCTCCGCTTTCATCCTTTTCTTACCTTCTCGACAAATCGATAACAAGGGACAAACACTACAACCAGGATTCTTTGCTTTGCAATGGTAACGACCGAAAAAAATTATTTGATGGTGTGTATCCGTCCAATTTTCTTTCGGGGTCCAACGCATAATTTTCTCTTCCACGACAAGCGGTGAATCTTTCCACCTGTTCATGCCTAAACGTTTTGCAACACGCTCTACATGCGTATCTACGGCGAGCGCCGGAATGCCAAATGCATTCGATACAACGACATTTGCCGTCTTTCTGCCAACGCCTGGAAAAGTCATCAGTATATCCCGATTCGCTGGTACTTCGCTATTGAATTGTTCAATAAGTATTTGACTAAGCCCTTGAATATTTTTCGCTTTGTTCCGATACAAACCAATCGAACGGATGTCAATTTGCAGTTCCTCAACGTCCACAGCTATATAATCTTCTGGCGTTTTGTATTTTTTAAAAAGTTCTGCAGTCACTCGATTGACGAGGACATCTGTGCATTGGGCAGATAATAATGTTGCAACCAATAGTTCAAACGGATTCTCATGCACTAATTCGCAATGTGCGTCCGGAAACATTCTTCCAAACTCTTCAAGACTAAATTCCCATAACTTCTTCGTTAGCATTCCCTCACCCTAATCTCGTTCTTCCAGCCAATTATAAAACGGGACTCGTTTTACTGTGGCCACTCTTTCCTTTTGTTGCGAAGGACGTATTCCTACACTACGAAATTTTTTCGTATGGCTTTCAACTTGGTCCAATGTTTTGACGTTCTTCTTTTTCCACTCGAAAAGAATTCGATCTATATACCTAAGACTTAGTTTTTCGGCAAGTACTGCTTCTTTTAATGCGGCTCGAATAATTTCGACAGAATGTCCATCATCATCTAGCCACATTGAAATAGATTCACTTTCCATTGGTGATAAAAAGCGGCCAAATTCCTGCTCAAATAATTTAAAAATCTCGCCTTCAGACATTTCTTGGTGACCCTTTTCTACCTCTTCCTCAGCTAGCACAACTTTATCTGTTAAGCGGCTCCACAAAGGGTGTAACGAGAAAGTTTCGTATAAGACACCAGATGCATCTTCACTTTGTCCAATTCGAAGAAAACCATGTTGCATTAAACGCTGTAAGATCATAGACACTTCGTTTTCCGTCAAGCTCATACGTTTTGAAAAATCGGATGGTGTTGGAAATTCATTTCCGGCGGCTTTAAAGGAGGTCATTTGCATGATAAGCATGGCATCTAAATCATTTATACCTAAACTTTTATAGTTGCTAAAAAACAATTGAGAAACATTCACATTTCCCTGTTCAATCCAAATTCGGAGTCGATCTTCGTGTTGCATGTCCGAACTCCTCTCTTATAATATACGTTCAAAAAGAGGATGGAAAAGGCCGAAGAGTACTAAGTAGCACAAAGTAAGCTACTGATGTAATCTTACAGCAATCTCCATCGAAATTTTTAAACAGTCTTTTCGATATTAAGGGTATAACCTATTTAATAACCGTGGGAATGGAATCGTTTCACGGACGTGCTCTGCACCTGAAATCCACGCTACCGTACGTTCTAATCCAAGACCAAAGCCCGAATGCGGAACTGCACCGTATTTACATGTATCAAGATACCAAGCGTATGCAGATTCGTCCAAATTATGCTCTTTGATGCGCTGTTTCATAAGCTCGTAATCATAAATACGTTCCGAACCACCGATAATTTCGCCGTATCCCTCAGGCGCGATTAAGTCCGCACATAAAACGACATCATCCCGTTCCGGATGTGGCTGCATATAAAATGGTTTTATCCCAATCGGATAGTGAGTGATGAATACCGGCATGTCGAAGCTTTCCGCGATTGCCGTCTCATGGGGTGCTCCGAAATCGTCTCCCCATTTAATATCATCGAATCCATTATCATTTAAGTACGTAATCGCGTCGTCATATGAAATTCTTGGGAATGGCGCTTTAATCTTTTCAAGTTTAGATAAATCGCGATCCAATCTTTCAAGTTCAAGCGGACAATTTTCAACCACTGATTGAACAATATGTGTGATGTATTGTTCTTGCACCTCTAAACTTTCTTCAAATTGAACAAATGCCATTTCAGGTTCAATCATCCAAAACTCAATTAAATGACGACGTGTTTTGGACTTCTCCGCACGGAATGTTGGTCCAAATGAGAACACTTTTCCTAAAGCCATTGCTGCTGCTTCCAGATATAGTTGACCAGATTGGGAAAGATACGCATCTTCGTCGAAATACTTTGTTTCAAATAGTTCTGAAGTACCTTCTGGTGAAGAACCTGTCAAAATCGGTGGATCTATTTTCGTGAAGCCATTCATGTGGAAAAATTCGTACGTTGAACGAATGATTTCATCGCGTATTTTCATAATCGCATGTTGTTTGCGTGAACGGAGCCATAAGTGACGGTGATCCATTAGAAATTCGGTTCCATGTTTTTTCGGAGTAATTGGATAGTCAACTGCTTCATGAATGATTTCGACATCACTCACTTGAAGTTCATAGCCAAAGCTAGAGCGTTCATCTACTATTACTTCCGCCGTAATATACAAAGAACTTTCCTGTGTAATCGCACGTGCTTTTGCAAATATATCTTCGCCGACTACTTCTTTTACAACGACACCTTGGACAAATCCAGAACCATCACGTAATTGTAAAAATGCAATTTTACCACTTGACCGTTTATTTGCTAGCCATCCACCAATTCGAACCGTTTCGCCCAAATGATTTGGCATTTCTTGAATCATAATCGTTTTCATAGCAACCTCCAAAAGTTAACTCATTATTTTTTCGTTATATAATATACATTGAAATAAAGAATCTCCCTAAAAACGCTTAACGCTTGGGGGATAACTTTCGCCTTTGTTATTCTTTCCAGTTTTCTTCTACAAATGCATGAATTCTTCGAATCGCTTCTTCTATTAGCTCAATTGATGTTGCATAGGAAAGTCGGATTGTGTTCGGGGAACCAAATCCTGAACCTGGAATAATTGCCACATTCGCTTTCGTTAATAGTGCTTCCGCAAAGTCATCTACGTTTTTATAGCCCGTATGCTTTAAGGCTTCCGTTACTTCCGGGAGAAGATAGAAAGCGCCTTGTGGCTTAATAACGTTGAATCCCGGAATGGCTGCAAGTTGCGGATATGCTTTTTCAAGTCGAGATTCGAAATCTTTCCTCATCACTTCAACAGTATCCTGTGGACCATTGTACGCTTCGACTGCTGCATACTGCGATGTCGTCGTAGGATTCGAAGTAGAGTGGCTTGCAAGATCCGTCATTGCGTTGACAACCGTTGCATCTCCGGCTACATACCCAATTCTCCAACCTGTCATGGAATGTGATTTTGAAACGCCATTAATAATAAACGTTCGCTGTTTTGCATCGTCCGATAATTGAGCGATTGAAAAATGCTTCTGACCACCATAAATTAGTTTCTCATAAATTTCATCCGAAACAATCCAAATATCCTTTTCTTTACAAACATCTGCAATCTCTTGAAGCTCAGCTTCAGAGTAAATCATTCCAGTTGGATTTCCCGGTGAGTTAATAATAATAGCTTTTGTTTTACTAGTAACGGCATTTTTTATTTGCTTAGCAGTCACTTTAAACTGTGCTGCTGCAGTTGCCTCGATATGTACCGGTACTCCGCCTGCAAGTTTCACTTGCTCTGGATAGCTTACCCAGTATGGCGTTGGGATGATAACTTCGTCACCCGGATCCAAAATGACTTGAAATAGCGTGAATAAAACGTGTTTTGCCCCAATTCCAATCATTATTTCATTTCTTGCAAACGTTAGATTTTGGTCTCTTTTCAACTTCTCAATAACTGCGTCTTTTAATGCAGGTAGTCCACCAGCCGGTGTGTATTTTGTTTTTCCATCCATCATAGATTGATATGCTGCTTGGAGTATATTTTCTGGAGTATTATAATCGGGCTCTCCAGCACCAAGTCCGATGATATCAATTCCTGATTCTTTCATTTCTTTCGCTTTCGCAGTAATAGCAAGTGTTGTTGATGGTGTTAGTGTACTTACTCGTGAGGCTAATTTTTTAGTCAATCCAATCGCTCCCTAATAGATACTTATTGAAAAGTTCGGTGGAAATCACTTTTAAATCATCATTATAAATTTAAAATTCTTTTCCACCATTGTCCGTCTTCAAACACTACATAAACATAGCTTAGTTTACCGTTTTCACTTTTGAATGCTACTTCCCAGACGGCACCGACTTCCTCCATACCAAGCGTTGCGTGAAGAATTTTATATACTTTAAGTTCATCACTAACAATCTTCACCGCTTGGTCTGCCGTAATTCCATCTGAAACTTTCACTTCTTTAAATTCGTCTTTTTTTATTTCGTCGATAAATACCGCTTTTTTTTCACCATCTTTATCCGCACCAAAAACAGTCACTCCAGAATGGATTCCATTGTAAAGCTGTGCGTAGTCCGCCGTGACGATTTGACCAGACTGAATGGCTGTTTCGATTGCCGACTTTTTTGCAGAAGCCATCGGTTTGTTTGCGGTAAGGAAAACAGTAACTATGATAATGGATGACAAGGCGAAAAGAAAAACAGTTATAAATTTAATCCAATTTAGCATAATCTTTCACTTCCTGTACTTCGTAAAACGTGTTTTTACAATTCATTGGATAGCCTGCTTTCTTAGTCATACTTGTTTATTATAACAATTTTCAAGCTCGTTCACCATCACTTCAAGCGATACTTTTTTTACGGGCACTTTCGGTAGTGATTCTATAAAGCGAGAACCATACGATTTCGTCTCAATCCGTTTATCAAGTATGATGAAATATCCTTTGTCTGAAGATGTTCGGATCAGTCGACCAAAACCTTGCCTTAACCTCATTACCGCTTCTGGTAATGCATACTCAGCAAAAGGATTCAGACCTTGTTCTGTTAACTTTGCTGCTTTCGCCTTAAATATAGGGTCCGTTGGTGATGAAAAAGGCAGACGGACAACGATGACTGCAGTAAGTGCATCGCCAGGCACATCGACACCTTCCCAGAAGCTGTTCGTTCCAAACAGAACTGAATTATCGTATTGCCGGAACGATTTCAACAGCTTCATGCGGCTTCCGGATGTGATGCCTTGTGCGAAAATTGCATACTCATCCAACTGCTCGCTCTCCATAATTAGGTCATAGGTTTTTCGCAACATATCTTGTGAAGTAAATAGGACAAACAACCTTCCGCCTGTCGCCATAACGGTTTGAATAACTGTATCAGCAACTGCTTCAATATAATCCGGTTGGGAAACTTGTTGAATATCAGGCATATCGGCAACAATAAATATTTCCGCTCCTTCATAAAAATGAGCCGGAGCATCAAATGTTACTAATGGAACTGCCCCATCAAGTCCTAATTGGTTTGGAATGTATCTTAAATTATCCTTTATCGACAATGTTCCGGATGTCCAGACAATTCCTGTATTCTCCATTTTCATACGGTCTACTAACTTTGTAATAGTAGCAGTCCCATCTATTGGATGTTTAATAACTGACAGGCTTCCCGGAATACTCCGCCTATCCTTTTCGACCCAAACTGTAAACTCAGTCGCATCCAGATCTAAAAATATCTCAATCCATTCGCCGGCTTTAATTTTAATTTCACGAATCCAATAATTCCACTCTGAAAGAATAGCTTGCTCAGTAAGTGTCATATTTTCTTTATGAACAACTAATTGGTTCGTCAAGGCATCCGCTTTGTCTAGATAATCGGACATCGCTACGGCAACTTTTTCAAAATAGACTTCTGCATTTTTTAATCCTGCGAGTGAATAGATTTTACGATTTCCTTTTTGTTTATCTTTCAAAGGCGGATTGTGATAGGCAATACTTCCAACCGCTGCATCGAAGGTAGTCGTAAAGCTTTCAAATGACATGCCAAGATTTTCTTTAGTTCTACTCGTAGATGTACCGAACCGTGTACTAAGTTCAAATATTTGTTGTAGCAATTGGCCGTCCGTGTCTGAACCGACTTGCCCCATGACATATTTCCAATTCGTATAAGAAAAAACCGTCTGATTGAGTTGGGACGTAGTTTGCGCTAACTGGTGGGCTTCATCGACTACAAGACCCGCCAATGAATTAAATAACACTTGCCCCCGATTAAGATCGGCAAGCAACATCGAGTGATTCGTAATGATTAAGTTTGAATGTGAGCATTCATTTAGCAACACGCTATGGTAATCGGCGATTTGCTCGTCGGGTGCCATTACATTTGACTGCTTACGGATACGGTCAACAAACAGCTGACCTCCTCCAGAAACATTCAATTCATCTAAATCCCCGGAATTTGTCTCAGTAAGCCATACGAGAATTTGCATAATTGTAAGGGTTTCATCGTATGATTCGTCTGCAATTCTAAGCAATTCCTCTAGTTTTCCAAGAGAAATATACTTTTCCCTACCTTTTAACACTGTCGCTGTGATGTCCACACCTAACATCTTATTCAGTCTTTTAATTTCATCACTTTGGATTTTATCGGCAAGGTGATTCGTAAAAGTGCTTATAACAACGGGCTTTCCTGTTTCAATTGAACGGATAGCAGCGGGCAATAAATAAGCTACCGTTTTCCCTATTCCTGTTGGTACTTCCGCGATGACTTCAGATTCGCTTTCCAACGTTTCCCAAACCAAGTCCATAAATCTAAATTGTTGCTCCCTGCGTTCAAACCCAGGAAATCCGGTTTTGAATAACTTTGTTTTCACTTCGTCATCTGAAGGATAAATAAGTTCTTTGGAGTTCGTATATTCCGCCCTGCCGATTTTCCGATACGGTATCCCCCGAAAGTTTGAATATGCGTCACTGGTACCTTTCTTTCGTGCTACTTTCAATGCTTCGTGAAAAAGAGTTGACACATCCGTTTTTAACTGGAATGAACGGCGATGTAAAAGATTCAACGTATCTTCAGGTAGCAATTTAAGCTTTTCATAACATGCCAGAAAAAGATGTCCAGTTGCTTCCGCATCGTCATCAGCACGGTGCGCAGAAGGAAGCGGAATCCCAAGTTCTTCAGAAATATCTTGTAATCGGTAACTTGGTGAAGCCGGGAAAATAATTTTCGATAATTCGACTGTGTCCATTTTTTTACCCGTCCATAGCGGAATTCCACAACGGGCAAACTCTGCTTGGAGAAATGATAAATCAAAATCCGTATTATGGGCAATAAAAACAGTGCCTTCTAGATGGGCACTCACTTCTTTTGCTATATCCTCAAAATAAGGTGCATCCTCCACGTCTGCATCGGAAATAGACGTCAATTGACGGATGAATGCAGGAATTTTTTGACCCGGATTAACAAATCGGGCATACTTCTCCGCTATTTTCCCATTTTTTATAAATACGATTGCGATTTGAATAATCCGATCACCTTTAGCTGAGGAATGACCCGTCGTTTCCAAATCGACAACCGCATACGTCTTCGTATCCATTCAATCAACAACTTCCTGTTAGTAATGCTACTATAAATTGTACCACATTTTAACCCAACGCTTATACCAGAACGACTAAAAATGTACTACATCGCCATTTTAAATGAGAGATAGCGCTTAAGAAGTTTCGGGCCACCTATATAAGCTGAACTAAAGGATCCTCCTCACAACAACTCCCTCTTCCCCCTTGGCGCTAGGGGATGGCTCATTGCTTCGGCTACCCCAGTAGTCGCCTTGGCTGGAGATTACGTGTAAATCATAAGTTCAACCTATAATAAGTAGAAACGTTTCTTACTATATTAAAAAACCGAATACAAAGTAGCCAATGCTACTTTGTATTCGGCCTTTACCTGTTTCCAAAATATCGTTCTAGTGATGTTTACTTGATGAATTCTAACGGAACAACATGTAAATCGATTCCCCAGAAAAGTGGCAGTAAATAATAAGTAGCCATAATGATTAATACAAGTACAAATATATTAATGATAAATCCAACCCGAACCATTTCAATAATCCTTAGCTTTCCAGTACCAAATATAATTGCATTCGGCGGTGTTCCAACCGGCAACATGAATGCACAGTTTGCAGCCATTGCAGCGGGAACCATTAATGCGAACGGGTGAATATTCAATGATACTGCAAGAGCAGCCAAAACTGGCAGGATCATTGTCGCTGTCGCTGTATTCGATGTAAATTCCGTCAATACAAGAACAAGTAATGATGAAAGTGCGATAATTGCTATTAGATTTAAACTGTCAAAGAAAGTAAGTTGTGTTCCTATCCACTCAGATAATCCCGTTTGGCGGAAACCAGCCGCAATCGCAAGTCCACCTCCAAATAGTAGAAGAACACCCCATGGAATTTCTTTAGAATCTTTCCAATCAAGTATACGTGTTCCATATTTTTTCGAAGCAGGTATAACAAATAAAAGAGCCATCGAAATTATGGCAATCATTCCATCTTTTAAACCGGGAATAATAGAAATCCATATGAATTCGCGAGTGATCCACATGAAGGCTGCAAAAGCGAACACCGCAGCGACCACTTTTTCTTCGAATGATGTTTTCCCGAGTGCTTTGCGCTCATTCTGGATAACTTCTTGTCCTCCGGGTAATCCTTTTATACTCATTTTAAATGCAAATTTCCCTAAGTAAATCCATGTAAATAGAAGAAGTACAATAACAATTGGAACAGCTACCATCATCCAACCAGCAAATGATATTTCTACATCGAATAGCTGTTTAATTTGTGCCGCTAAAATAATATTGGGTGGTGTACCAATAAGTGTCCCTAGACCACCAATTGTTCCCGCATATCCAATCCCAAAGATTAGTGCTTTCTCGAATTTCGGCAAATCTCTTTCTTCGGGTCTGCCTTTTAATGCTGAAGCGACCTGCGCGGTAATTGCCAATCCCATTGGAATCATCATCATTACAGCTGCTGTATTCGATACCCACATGGAAAGAAATGCTGTTGCAACCATGAAACCTAGTAAAATCCGTTGGGTACTTGTACCGATGAATGCAATAATTGCCAAAGCCATTCGTCTATGCAAATTCCATTTTTCCATAGCAGTTGCGATGAAAAAACCACCTAAAAATAAGAAGATAATGTCATCGCCATATGCCGAAGTAACTGTATCTGCGTCCAACGCACCCGTTACCGGCAGTAAAAATATTGGCAATAGCGATGTAACCGGAATTGGAATGGCCTCTGTTATCCACCACGTTGCGACCCATAACGTTACCGCTAATACAGCTTTCGCTTCTGGACTCATTCCTTCAGGTGAAAAGAAAAACATTGTCAATACAAATAATAACGGACCAAGAATTAATCCAATCAGTTGTGCTTTTGAGTAAGCTTGTCTGTGCTCTTTATTTAATGGTTCCTGGGGCATTTGAGGAGCATCTTGACTAGCCCCCTTTGTATGAAGATTTTCTTTAACTACTTTACTATTTTTCTTATAGGCAAAGACATTTAACAAGTTTTTCGTTTGTCTATGTGAATGCCAAAGACCTTGCCATACATTTGTGGCCATTTCTCTCATGATTCATTCTCCTCCTTGAAAACGCTTTCACTTATTAGTGTTAACTATAAAGTTTGAAATGAAGGAAATATATCTTATATAACTAATCTAACCCTTTTGTAACTAAAAAAACAAAGGAAGAAGAATCCTTCCGTTGCTTTACTTTGTAATAAATGAATGAAGTATATCCATTTTTTCTATATTTATTTTGTACCTATGAAGCGGGCGTCCGGTTTCTTGATACACAACATCCACTACTAACAAGTTTATTTCAACTAAATGGTTTAAATATTTCCTCACGGAAACACGTGAAATTCCGGTTTCTTCCGCCAGTTCCGCAGCAGAGAACTTATTCTTTTCTCGATTAATAATTTGCTTAACAATACGGGAAAATGTAACGATTGTCATCCCTTTTGGGAGGTCAAACATATCTTTATCTGTTCTTTCTGGCATGAGAAGAAACGAATCAATTTCATCTTGACTAACTGTTAACGTACTTTTAAGCAATTGGAAATGGCGTTGAAATTGTAATAGGGCGTCTTGAAAACGTTCGAAACTAAACGGTTTAATAAGATAATCGACGGCACCGTATCGAAGAGCTATTTGGACGGACGCCTTGTCATTCGCTGCCGTAATAATAATCACATCCACGGGGTTTCTTTCATTTCTTAATTCTACTAAAAACTCTAATCCGGTAGTCGCTCCCATATAAACATCGAGAAGGATAAGATCCACCCGGTTTCGTTTTAAAAACATTTTTCCCTCTTCAACATTGCTAGCTAATCCCGAAACGTTAAAACCAGGAATACTTTTTAAGTAAATCGAATTAAATTTCGCTACCATCGGATCGTCTTCAATAATTAGTACGTCAATCATTCGGCTTCACCTTCATATGGAATTTTGACATGAAACTCCGCACCATATCCTTTTACCGAGGTAATTTCCAACGTACCTCCAAGGTCATCAAGTGCTTTCTTTGTGAGATATAAACCGTATCCCCGATTTTCACCTTTTGTGGATAATCCTTTTACAAATAATCCTTCATCATTTCCTAAAACTAAACCGTAACCATTATCTTTTAAACTAAAATGGAATTCATTGTCGATATAATTAATCGTCATTCGAATGCTTTTTTCTTCCTGATTATTTACTGCCTCATACGCATTGTCGCATAAATTACCAAGTATCGTGATTATTTTGTCCATTTGTTCGATTTTCCTTAAAATAGGCAATGGCTTCTCACCTGCAAGTTCAACATCAAAATTGGATTTTCGGAATTCATTAAGCTTATTTAATAAGTACCCAGCAATCACGGGATCTTTTACAATACGAAAAACAGATCCGCCTTCCTTTTGGTACGTATCGGAAAGGTAAGTCGTGTATTCATTCAGATCTTCATAGGACTTCGTGTGAACCATCGCTGAAATAACATGGAGCTTATTCATAAATTCATGGGATTGTGCTCTTAACGTTTCCGCATAAGCCTTTGCACCCGAAAGTTGTTCAATAAGTGAAGTGATTTCGGATTTATCCCTAAAAGTAACAAGTGCCCCTACAAGATGATTATTCGACACAACCGGGACTCTGTTGGCGATAATATCGATTCCATTCAACTTTTGCTCTTGATCATACACAAGCCTTTCATTTAACAACACGTCTTTTAACAGTGAGGGTGGTAAATAGGTTTGAACTTTTTGACCAATCGGATGTTCTGCTAACCCTGCCTGCTGAAAAAGATGAATTGCTGCTTGATTTGCGACAACAATTTCCTCCTTATCGTTAATCGCTACAATTCCCTCTCTTACAGATTCTAGCATTGCTTCGCGCTCGCGAAGCAGCTTAGCGATTTCCCTCGGTTCAAGACCAAATAATGTTTGTTTAACCCGTCTTGCCAAAAAGATAGCCCCAATAACGCCAATTAAAAGGCCAACACCAATTCCTATGTAACTCGTTTGCACACTTTGAAACACAGTCAACTGAATTTGGTCCAATAAAATACCTACAGCTACGACACCAACAATCTCATTGCCAGACCATACAGGCGCAAATGCTCGCATCGATTCGCCAAGTGTTCCTTGCGCTATCGAAGTATAACTTTCCCCTTCAAAAGCTCTATCTTCATCGTTGCCAACAAAATATTGACCGATTCGTTCTTCAACCGGATGGGATTGACGGATATGATCTTTGTTTATGACAACAATATATTCCACATTTGTATCGGCTTGAACCGCGCGAGTAAAAGATTGGATATCTTCTTTCGGACCCACTCCCGTTAAGCCGTCAATAACAAGTTTTGTATGACTAATTGTACTCGCCAAATCCATAACTTTTTCTGCTTGGTACTCCCTCGCGTTATCGGCTGATTTACTTCCTATCAAATAGCCCGTTACTGATAATGAGACAAGTACAACTGCGCAAACGAGAAGTGTTAGCCAAGTTCGGAGACTAATATGTATTTTTTTAAATACTTTCATATAATAACGCTCCTGTTTAACTTTTTTACAGAAAAGCCCCCTGCAGTTAAGCAGAGGACTATTTATTAATAAGTAATTAGAGCACGCATGTCGTAACCTTTTAGCTTTTCTTTTCCGTCTAAATAAGATAATTCAATGAGAAACGCACATCCCGCAACAATTCCACCAAGTTTTTCCACAAGTTCGATTGTCGCGCCTACCGTACCGCCCGTAGCCAGTAAGTCATCGACAATCAGTACGCGCTGTCCTGGTTTGATGGCGTCTTTATGGATTGAAAGTGTATCTTTCCCATATTCAAGATCATATTCTACGCTGATTGTTTCGCGTGGCAATTTACCCGGTTTACGAACAGGTGCAAAACCAACTTCAAGCGCATAAGCGACTGGACAGCCGATGATAAAGCCCCGTGCTTCCGGCCCCACAATAATGTCAGTTCCTACTTCATGAGCAAACTTAACAATCTCATCTGTTGCAAATTTATACGCTTTTCCATTATCCATTATAGTCGATATATCTTTGAAGCTAATACCTTCTTTCGGATAATCTGGAACGATTGTTACATAGTCTTTCAAATTCATTGTTGTTCCTCCTTATCGACAGCTTCGTTACGAAATGTATCGAACCATCTTTTCAATTCCATATAAGGTGCATAAAGCAGCCTTTCTTCAAGTTCCATTTGTTGCTCACGCTCTTTATATGCGGGAGCTTCTGCCAAATCACGTTTACCAGGTGCTTCGACAACAGATGCAAAACCATTTTCTATCTTAACAAATCCTAGCTCAGAAAACACCTTTGTCATGAAATAAACCGCATCATTTTTCCAACTTTTATGTTTCGTTAATTTTTCACCATTATTAACAAAGTCGAAACTACCTCGTGTTTTCAAGAAACTATAATACCATCCAAATTGTTCGCGCCCTGGTAAACCATCAAAGTATTTTGACTCAGGCACATAAAAATGTGCATATACACGGTCTGGATTTGCACTTCTCACGATCGTTTCCAACAAAGAGGAATCGTTTGGTATATCAAGAAAAACGATATTATCGGCATCTATCATTTCATCTTTACCGTATTCATACATAAATATATCATTTATCGATGGCTTAAAATATGCTTTTGTCTTTTCTTGAAATGCGATAAATACCGTGCGGTTTTTCGGAATCGTATGCAACCATCTCGATGGTTCATGGATACCACGTAAATCAAATAACTGCCATTCATCGGACCTAATATCACTGATTAATAATTGTGGTTTTTTATTGCCATTCCACTCATTCACTTGCAAATCGCCCGCAACGGATAAATTTGCGCCCGGCGTTATATGATCCGCAATTTGGCCGATACCAAAGCCAATTGCATCCAACGTATCCCCACCATTTGCTAACTCAAGCTTCAGATGATTTTTCGCGGCACCGATTTTGCGCACCGATTTTGCGGACAAGTTTTCCAACATATAAACCGGTTTTACAAACCCCATTCCGAAAGGACGCAGTAATTCAAGTGATTCAAGTACCTCAACATCAATCTCATCAATCGTAAGTGGAATATCAATGCCTAGCGAAGGTCTTAACATTTCATCGGTTAAAATACTTTCGGCTTGAAGGTTCAAATTTGTGCGCAACGCCTGAATATCCGTAATGTTTAATGACATACCCGCGGCCATTGGATGTCCTCCGAAATGTGGAAGAATATGTGCATTTTTGGTAAGTTCTGCATGCATATTAAATCCTTCGATACTTCTCGCGGAACCTTTTGCTATACCTGTTTCTGGATTGACCGAAAGAATAATCGAAGGACGATAATATTTTTCTGTTAAGCGTGAGGCTACAATGCCTACAACGCCAGAGTTCCAGCCTTCATGTGCAATGACGTAGACAAGTGGAATCGTATCGCCATACATTCCCGCAATCATTTCTTCTGCCTCTTCGGTCATTTTAGATACAATTGCCTGTCTTTCTTTATTTAAATTATCCAGCTCTTTCGCCAGACCCGTAGCAACTGTTACATCCATCGTCTTCAATAAATCAACCGCGGGCGACGCATCGCCTAAGCGCCCTACGGCATTAATGCGTGGGGCAATCATGAAACCGATTGACTCTTCCGTAAGACCCGATTGTTCGACTCCTGCAACCCTTGCAAGCGCTTGTATTGCGGGTCTCTTTGACGTACGCATTCTTTTAATGCCTTCTTTGACAAAATAACGGTTTTCATCGCGTAACGGAACGAGATCCGCAACTGTACCAATTGCAACAAGTTCCAAAAGCTCTAAAGGCGCCTCACCAAGAAGGGCACTGGCAAGTTTAAAAGCGACACCGACACCTGCAAGTTCATCAAATGGGTACGTTCCTTTAGGATGCCGCGGATGAATAATTGCATCCGCTTCCGGCCACTGTTCGCCCGCTTCGTGATGGTCTGTAATAATTACGGACATCCCGAGTGTTTTGGCAAAAGCCACTTCATCGACACCAGAAACGCCATTGTCGACCGTAATGAGTAAAGAAGCCCCTTTTTCATATATTTCCTGGAAAAGGTCTTTATTCGGACCATATCCGTGTTCAAATCGATCCGGTATCACAAAGAATACGTCTGCACCAAGTTGTTCCAAAACCGTCATTAGCACAGTGATACTTGTTACTCCGTCGGCATCGTAGTCTCCGTAGATAGCTATTTTCTTATCGCTTTGTATTGCTTTGTGAATTAATGCAACTGCGTTTTCCATATCATATAGTAAATATGGATCATGAATAGATGATTCATCCATATGTAAAAAAGATTTCGCTGCCTTCGGGTCTGTTATTCCCCTTGAAGTTAATATCTTTGCGTGAACCGTCGGGATGCCTAATTCCGCTGTTAACAAGTTCACAATTTGTTCATTCGGTCTTTTAATCGACCACTTTTTCATTGATTCAATCAAAACTTTCACATCCTCTTATTCATTATAACGGAAGGCTGGTCGTTCTTAAAGCGACGACCTACTACACAATGGAAACCCATAAAAAACACCGTCTCCGGAAATGAATCCGTAACGGTGCATCTTGTTAGTTCGAACTATCTTCGACTTGAATTTTTTTCGATAACGTCTTACTCGAAACCTTTTGGAGTTCGGCAAGTTCATTTTGTTGGCCTGCAATTAATATTTCCTTTTCGGTGTTTTCTTTTAGTAATTCTTTAATGCGACGACCCGATTGTATCCCTTTAAACATTGCAATAAACATACTAATTGCTGCACCTAACAAAGCTGAACATAAAATAATAAGGACAAGTGGCCACTCGGCTTTTCCAAAAACATAGTTGACTTGCACCGCGTCGACATTCACAACAGCAAATACGGCAATGATAACTGCAAACAAAAGCCCTAATACCAATTCCCACTGAACCTTCATTGGACATTCTCCTTTCCAGCATAAAAAAACAGGGTATATGTAATTATACCCCGTTCGATATTAGAGTGAAACTTTTATACAACCGGTTCGTCTGAACCCCATTGTTTTTTCGTTTCATCTACTTTAATTGCACCTTTTTTGTTGATTTCGCGTTTTTTCAAATCAAACCAAATTTGGGCAGAAATGAAAATCGAAGAATACGTTCCTGCAATGAGTCCAATCAGAAGAGCGATTGAGAACGTCTGAATCGATTCTGCTCCGAGTAACATCAATGCTACGACAACAAAAACAACTGTAAGTACAGTATTCACGGAACGTCCAAGTGTCTGACGCAACGACTTGTTCACGATATCTGCAAGTTCTGCTACATTATCAATCCGTCCGCGATGATTAATATTTTCACGTATACGGTCAAATGTGACAATCGTGTCGTTGATGGAGTAACCAACAATCGTAAGTACCGCAGCGATAAATGTAATATCGACTTCTAGGCGCAAAATACTAAATATAGCTACCATGAAGAACACGTCGTGAAGCAGTCCAATAATCGTGGCGACGCCCATCCGCCATTCGAAACGGAAAGCAACATAGATTATGATGCCGAGCATGGCGTAAAGCAATGCAGAAATTGCATTTTTCGCAAGTTCTTTACCAACCGTAGGTGAAACCGTTGATATATTCGGGTCTACACCATATTCTTTTGCAATATCCGATTTGAATTTATTTACTTCTCCTTGTTTAAAGTCGTTTTTATAGCGAATGACACCCATATTACCCGTGTCACCTGAAATGACGATGTCATCTGATGGATGTCCAATTTCCTCAAGGTATTTAGTAATATCTTCACTTGCCACTGGATGATCAGCGAGGATTTCAACACGTGTACCGCTGGAGAAGTCGATACCTAGATTTAATTTAAAAATACCGAGCACAACAACACCCGTAATTAGCAATACTGCCGAAATCGTATAAAATCTTTTTCTTGTCCCAACAAAATCCAAACGGTCAAATTTCGTTGTCAGTTCTAATGTTTCAATTTCATCTTCAATAGGATGCACTTTGCTTTTCGAAATACCGAACCATCCCGTTTTTCCATCAAGCAAGCCACTATTGACTAGCAATCCTAAAAGTAAACGTGATCCCCATACAGCGGTCAAAAAGCTGACAAGAATACTGATGATGAGTATGAGGGCGAATCCTTTAACGGAACTTGTCCCGAAAATGAATAGAACAACCGCTGCAAGCAGTGTTGTGATATTCGCATCAAGAATTGCAGTAAACGATGACTTCGCCCCTGCTACGAACGACGTCTTCACAGATTTCCCAACACGCAATTCTTCACGTATTCGTTCATACATTAAAATATTTGCATCGACAGCCATACCAACCCCGAGCATAAGTGCCGCAATACCTGGCAGTGTTAGCACACCATTAATGAGCGTGAACACAAGTACAACTAGGAAAATATAAACCGATAACGTAACAACTGCTATTAAACCTGGCAGTCGGTAATATAACAGCATGAACACAAAAATAAGTGCGATACCGATAATTCCCGCATTGACCGTCTTGTTCAACGCTTGTTCACCGAATTGAGCCCCGACTGATGTCGAATAGACTTCTTCAAGGTGAACAGGCAATGCACCCGCATTCAAAATTCCTTTTAGCTGCTTCGTTTCTTCTACGGTGAATGAACCTGAAATTTGTACCGTTGATGAATGTATTGGATATTGAACATTCGGTGCTGAAACAAATTTCGGATCTGGTTTTAGTACTTCGGCTGCGAATGAGTCGACACCCTCCTCAAAATCAAGCCAAATAACTAATTGGTTATTCGGAGCCATTTGAGAAACTTCTGTCGTTATTTCACCAAACTTGTCCGCTTCTTTCATTTCTAAAGTGACAATAGGATATCCTTTGTCATCGAAATCCGCTTTTGCCTTTCCTTCTTTCAAATCAGTCCCATCGAGAAGTAAACGATCATTCACGTCTCTAAACGTAAGGTTTGCCTGAGTGGAAAGCAGTTCCCGTGCAGACTCTTGATTTTCTACTCCGGCAAGTTGGACACGAATTCGGTTACCCGATTCCACTTGGATATTCGGTTCACTGACTCCGAGCGCGTCAACCCGATTTGTCAGGGCATCTGCTGTATCTTTAACATCGGATTCCGTAATTTCCGGTCCATCTTTTTTAAGTGGTTTGACTTGATAAAGAACTTCAAATCCACCTTGTAAGTCAAGCCCCAGTTTTACAGTTTTTAATATAGGATTTGCTGTTGTTCCAATCGTCGCTCCAAATATGACGAGTAAAAGCAAGAACGATAGTATCCGTCCTCTTGTTTTCATAATAAAATTTCCCCCTCTAAATGTGAAAGCCGCGCAAAATACTATGTACATTCTAAAACACAATAAACCTAATTATGAAACAGGAGTTTCAGCGTGTCAAATAGAGTTATGCTTTTCTATAACTTATTTGTTCTTGGTTTTTCTTTCTTAAGTAAATTTTGCAGCTCATCGCTATTAAGATCCGAAAACCAGTCGGAACTTCGTTGCGCTTCAATCTGAATAAATGTCATAAAAGCCGCAGGTAATAATTGTAGTATATCATTTGCAATCTCATACGTCCGCATCGAACTGACGTCTTTATTGCGCCACTTCTTTTGGACACAATATGTCCATATATCTACTTCCGTTACTGTTGTATAACCGTATAGATGGAATTCGGTCATTTTGCTTTCAATTGCCGGAAGCATATTGGTATAGATTTGTTCAAATTGGAGTTCCATCTTCTTCATTCCTTTCATGAACTGTCGTATCCGAGAACTTTTATGCATAGGTTTAGTGTATATGAAATGGACGGAATTGAGAAGGAGTTGTTCAATTTGGCTTCATACATCCGCGGCACGGTGATATTAATGGCTGCAGTTTTTCTTTCTAAATTATTTGGATTTATCTACCGTATTCAATTTATGAGAATCGCGGGCGAAGAAGCAGTCGGGATTTATATGACGGCTTACCCTGCATTTATTTTCTTCCTATCCCTTGTGCAACTTGGGGTTCCTATCGCAATCGCTAAAGTAATTGCTGAACTTGATGCGAAAGGTCAGTCCGCTAAAATCCCTTCGGTTATGAAAAGCGCGACATTCATTACGATACTAACTGCTACCGTTTTTATTCCGGTTTCTATTCTTTTTGTTCCTTATTTAGCGGGGACACTACTAAGCAATCCGGCGTCTGCGTCTGCATTATACGCGGGAATCGCGATTGTTCCAATCGCTGCAGTCGGCGGACTTATACGCGGATACTTCCAAGGAATTGCCCGTATCGAAGAAACTGCATGGTCTCAAATTATCGAGCAACTTTTCCGAATTATGCTTATTACTTGGTTTTTGCCAGTCATTTTATCTCCCGACAGTACCGCTATGAACGCAGCATATGCCATGGTAATCACGCTTTTTGCCGAAGCGGCTTCGGTTATTTATCTTTTCTTCAAATATAAACAGCAAAAAAGACGCAGTCCAATTAGCAACGAAAAAGTACAAAACTATCCCTTTGAACCCATTCTCGCTGTCGCATTGCCTTCGTCTGGTAGTCGATTATTTGGAACATTTACGTGGTTTCTTGAACCAATCATCTTTTTACGTGCCCTCTCTTTGTCCGGTATTACAGCTGTGGCAGCAACGTCTTTATATGGAATTATCTCAGGGGTTCTTATACCTCTCTTGCTTTTCCCAGCTTTTATTCCTTACGCGCTGTCCGTTGTTCTTGTCCCCGCGGTAAGTGGCGCCGTAGCGTCTACAAACAAAAAGAAACTTCAAGAACGTATTCACTTGGCGCTTCGGTTGTCAGCGTTAACGGGGACGTTTGCCGCTGCCGTATTTTTCGTTCACGGACAGGCGCTTGCGGAAAAGTTATTTCACATTACAGAAGGGGGTTCTTACATGTCCCTCTTAGCACCTATTTTCTTTTTTTATTATATCCAAAGTCCTTTATACTCTATTTTGCAAGCCACTGGGGATGCCAAAGCCGGAATGATGAACTCGGTATATGGGGGAATTGCAAAACTTGGGGTGATGTTCATACTCGCTTCTCAACCTGGACTCCAAGAAACTGGCGCCGTCCTTGCCATTGGTTTTGGTGTACTGATTACTTCATTTCTTCACATTGCAACACTTCGGAAAAATAAAGCAACAGCGACTGGATTTTCGATGTTTGCTTTGCCTTACGCGGCTTTCATAATAACGGCCATTGCACGTCCTATATTCATTCCCATCGGTGATTTCGGACTTTTTACGGAGTGCGCGATCACGTCATTGTTCCTTCTAGCTATTCTCATTTTAACAGGTCAAGTGAAAAGAAAGGACTTTCTATTATTCAAAAAGCTGCTGAAAATTCATTGATACTTTTCTTTTAGCTGATACTTTATTTTTTCATTTTCATAGGAGCAATAAAATACTTGTGCACTGTCATTAATGCCTTGCGACTTTAACTCATTAATTAACCATGCATCTGTTTTCCCAATTATTTCAACATGCCTGCTTTGAATAACACCATCCGTAACAAGCGCTAAAACAGGTTGAATGCCATCGTGTTTAAATACGGAAAGGTTGCCAGAAGGCTCTAAAAAGGCAAATGAAACTTCATGAACGGAACCAATTTGTTGTTCTCTTAGTTGCTGAAACAAATCATCCAAATTATAACGTTGTTTCCTCATTGCACCTTCAATTATTTTTCCATTTCGAATGATAACCGTTGGGTCACCGTCCACTAGATCTCTAAACTTTTTACTTTTTAATGATATATAGGAAGATACAAACTGAATAACGAGAAGGATAAGAATTGGTATAATCGACAATATCAGTTTTTTGTGTGGCTCTTCGATAGCGAAAACTGCGACCTCCGCCATAATGATAAAGACGACAACATCAATCACACTCAGCTCTCCAACTTCTCGTTTTCCCATAATACGCAAAACTATTAAAAGCAGTACATACATAAAAAAGGTCCGAAAACACGTTATAAGCAATTCATTCATAAGCATCCCCCTTTTGCTAAGGATGCCCACTACACTTTGTAATATATACGCGAACATAAAAAAGGCAGTAGCCACAGAATCGAACCTGTTTGGCTACTACCTTATTGAAGCATTTTTTCGATTAGCTGTTTACACGCCCAACTGCTTGACGATCAAATTGAAGCGTCGTCGTATCGGACACCTTTAGATAAATTGTCGAATCATCAACAGCATCTATCGTACCGTGAATTCCGCCAATTGTAATAACCGCGTCTCCACGTTTTAATTCGCTTTGCATTGTCTTGGTCGCTTTTTGTCTCTTTTGTGCCGGTCGGATGAGCAAAAACCACATTACAGCAAACATCGCGATGAACGGCAGTAGATTCATTAAAGTAGCATTCATTATTATCCCCCTTTCAACCTGTTTTCATTATACAAGATTCAGAAGTTTTTTGCATTCGGTTTATTCAATCCGTAGCTTTCAAAAAACTCTTCACGGAAATTACCGAGGCGATCTTCACGTATTGCTTCACGAACTTGTTCCATTAGATTGACTAGGAAGTGCAAGTTGTGGTAAGAAGTCAATCGAATTCCGAATGTCTCGTCCGCACGTATTAAATGACGAATATATGCACGGCTGTAATTTTTACAAACGTGACACGTACATTTTTCATCGAGCGGACGGAAATCGCGTTCGAATTTCGCATTTTTAATATTCATACGCCCTTCGCTCGTCATCAATGTACCATTTCGTGCAATACGCGTAGGGAGTACACAGTCAAACATGTCAATCCCCCGAATCGCTCCATCGATAAGAGATCCTGGTGATCCAACACCCATTAAGTAGCGGGGCTTGTCTTGCGGTAAAAGTGGTGTCGTAAATTCAAGTACTTCGTTCATCACTTCTTTTGATTCGCCGACTGAAAGACCACCAATGGCATACCCCGGAAAATCAAGCGACACAAGATCTTTTGCACTTTGTGTTCTGAGCGCTTCAAATTCTCCACCTTGAACAATTCCGAAAAGACCTTGATCATTTGGACGAGCATGTGCAGTCAAGCACCGTTCCGCCCATCTAGATGTCCGCTCAACGCTTGCTTTCATATATTCAAACGTTGCGGGATAGGGTGGACATTCATCGAATGCCATCATAATATCCGCACCGAGTGCATTTTGAATCTCCGTTGCTTTTTCAGGGCTTAAAAAGAGTTTGCTGCCATTCAAATGATGCCTGAAATGGACTCCTTCTTCTTCAATGGTTCTGAACTTACTTAGTGAAAATACTTGGAAGCCGCCTGAATCTGTTAGTATCGGTCGATCCCAGTTCATGAATTTGTGCAGACCGCCTGCTTCTTTCACGATATCATGCCCTGGACGAAGCCATAAATGATACGTGTTGCTTAAAATAATTCCCGCACCAAGTGCTTTTAATTCTTCTGGTGACATTGTTTTTACTGTCGCCTGTGTACCGACTGGCATAAACGTAGGTGTTTCAAAAGAACCGTGGGGTGTATGGACAATCCCAAGACGTGCCCCAGTTTGTTTACATGTTTTTATATGTTCGTAACGAATTGCTGGCATATTAAAATTCCTTTCTTTCCGGAGGTTTTATAAACATCGCGTCGCCAAAGCTAAAAAAGCGATAGTTTTCCTCTATTGCTTTTTCATACGCTGAAATGACATGTTCACGCGTTGAAAGTGCTGAGACAAGCATAATTAGCGTTGATTTGGGTAAATGAAAATTCGTTAACAGTCCGTCTAAAATACTGAACTCATAACCCGGGAAAATAAAGATCGACGTCCACCCGCTTGATGGTACAATTTTCCCCGCATTCGCCGTACCGATTGTTTCAAGCGTTCTTGCAGACGTCGTACCAACTGCAATGACTCGTCCACCGTTGGCCTTCGTAGCATTTATCGCATCTGCCGTACTTTCCGACACATTGTAATATTCCGAGTGCATCGTATGATCCGCGATTGTATTGACGCTGACAGGTCGAAACGTTCCAAGACCAACATGCAATGTAACGAATGCAATACGGACTCCTTTTTGACGAATCGTATCTAAAATTTCATCCGTAAAATGGAGGCCTGCCGTAGGTGCAGCAGCCGAGCCGCGTTCTTTCGCAAACACCGTTTGGTAGCGCTCCTTATCCTCCAGCGTTTCTGTAATATAAGGAGGTAATGGCATATTCCCAAGCTCATCTAGAATTTCGTAGAAAATTCCTTCGTAAATGAATTTAAATACACGTCCACCTTGTTCTAAAATGCCCGTACATTCCGCCTTCAAACGACCCTCACCGAACGATACAATGTTTCCTATCTTAATACGTTTTGCTGGCTTAACAAGCGTTTCCCACTCGTCAGATCCTTGCTCTTTCAGTAAGAGCACTTCAATCGCCGCGCCTGTTTCCTCTTTTACACCCATAAGCCGTGCAGGAAGAACCCGCGTGTCGTTTAAAACGAGCAAATCACCTTTTTGTAGTTCGTCAACAATATTTGAGAACTTTTTGTGTCGTAAATCCCCCGTCACTTTATCGAGCACCATTAGCCGACTTGCCGTCCGGTCCTGAAGCGGTGTTTGAGCAATAAGTGATTCGGGTAAATCAAAATCAAAATCATTTACATCCATAACTATTTCCACCTTTTATATTCTGTTAATAATCTGTCTCGTCTGGTGCAACATAACCAAAATGATCATAAGCAAGTCGCGACACCACTCTACCACGCGGTGTTCGTTGGATGAAACCAATTTGTAGTAAATATGGTTCGTATACATCTTCAATCGTCACAGATTCTTCGCCAATACTTGCAGCGATTGTATCTATACCAACTGGCCCACCGCGGAATCGTTCAATCATTCCTGTTATTAACTTATGATCAATATGATCAAGGCCATGGGAGTCGACTTGCAGCATCTCAAGGGCTTCCTGAGCTGTTTGCAAAGTAATGTTTCCGTCCCCTCTTACTTGTGCATAATCACGCACACGACGAAGGAGACGGTTTGCAATCCGCGGCGTCCCACGAGATCGTTTAGCGATTTCGTTTGCTGCTTGTCGGTCGATAGATACTTCGAAAATATCCGCGCTTCGAACGACAATCTCCGTTAATGGTTCTTCGTTATAAAACTCCAAACGTAGCGGAACACCAAAACGGTCGCGTAACGGGGCCGATAATGCGCCCGCCCTTGTCGTTGCACCGATAAGTGTAAACGGTGGTAAGTCCAATCTAATCGATCGTGCGGTGGGCCCTTTGCCTACAACGATATCCAGACAGAAGTCTTCCATTGCGGGATACAAAACTTCTTCAATAGATCGGTTCAAACGATGAATTTCATCGATGAACAAAACGTCTCCTGGTTCAAGTGAAGAAACGACCGCTGCTAGATCGCCTGGGCGTTCGATAGCGGGTCCGCTCGTCATTCGAATATTGACATCCATCTCATTAGCTATAACAGTTGCTAACGTCGTTTTACCAAGGCCAGGAGGTCCGTATAATAGAACGTGGTCTAAACTTTCACTCCGGCCCCTTGCCGCCTCGATAAAAATACCGAGATTATCCTTCACTTTTTCCTGCCCTATATATTGGCTTAGAAACTGTGGTCTAAGCGACTGTTCAAATCGCTCATCAAAATTCGTTGTTTCTCCTGACATGACACGGTCCTCCATCGTTCAACCCCCTTTTCTTTTAACGCTCAATCGATTACTTTCTAAGTAAAAGCTGAAGTGCTTTTTTCATATAGCCTTCTGTATCTAGCTCTTCTAGCTCTTCAAGTTTCGGTTTCACTTTCGTTAGTTCTCGCTGCGAATAACCAAGTGCTTCAAGTGCAAGAATCGCTTCATCAAGTGCACCGTTTTCAGCCATTGTCAGCAAACTGAATTCATCATTCGGCATGTCGATTTCACTGAATAGATCATGTAATTTACCTTTTAAGTCAAGAATCATTTGACGGGCCGTCTTTTTTCCGACACCCGGAAATTGGACAAGAAACGCTTCGTCTTCTCGCTCAATAGCTCCAATTACTTGGGAAGGTATGCCGCTCGCAAGAATTGCCAATGCACCTTTTGGCCCAATGCCAGAAACAGTAATTAGCTTTTTAAATAATTCCCTTTGCTCAAGCGTCTTAAAACCGAGCAGCAACTGAATATCTTGCCGCACATGCAAATATGTGAACACTTGTTGAATTTCTTCTGTTTTATGAAATGAATACGGATTCGGCGTCATAATGAGCCAACCAACACCGCTTTGCTCAAGCGTAATATATTCGGGCGTCACACGCGTGACTTGCCCTTTTATGTAATCGTACACAAAATAACCCCCTGATAACTATACGTCCGATTATAACATACGAACGCCCTTTCTACCGATTATCCATTTCGCAATGAACTTAGAACAGGAAAAATGGCCGCTGTATTAGCGGCCACCTTGAATAAGTGCTTAACCTTCAGCATTATGATAAACGTCCTGAACATCTTCGTCATCTTCCAGCATTTCAATCATATTGTCGAATTTCTCTTCATGTTCTTCAGTAACCGCCGTATACATTGACGGAATCATTTCGATATCCGCGGAAATGAATTCAATTCCTTCAGCCTCAAGAGATGCCTTTACTTGCAAGAAATCAGTTGGAGTTGTCACGATTTCGAATCCTTCTTCTGTCGATTCGATATCTTCGGCGCCCGCTTCCAACGCTGCCATCATAACCGCATCTTCATCAGTTTCTTCTGTCCGCTCAATAAACATGCGGCCTTTACGATCAAACATATATCCAACCGATCCACTTTCTCCAAGGTTTCCGCCGTTTTTACTGAACGCCAAACGTACATTGGGTGCCGTACGATTTCTATTTTCTGTCAAACAGAAAACAAGAACTGCAACGCCACCGGGACCGTATCCCTCATAGATGATTTCATCATAGTTTTCATCCGAACCTGCCCCCGTTGATTTATCGATTGCACGTTTTATAATGTCGTTTGGAACGTTCACACTTTTTGCTTTCTCAACGGCAAGACGAAGCGCTGGATTCATATCTGGATCCGGGCCACCTGCTTTTGCCGCTACAAAGATTTCTTTAGACATTTTTTGAAAAACCTTACCGCGTTTTGCATCTTGTGCGCCTTTACGGTTTTTAATATTATTCCACTTGGAATGTCCTGCCATATTGTAAACCCCCTAATTTTTCATCCGCTCTACATTATACCATAATTTTGGCCAATGTGAGAGTGCAGACTTCGTAAAAGGGAGTAGGTTTTTCACCTGTTTTTCTTGGCTCGTTGGTGACAACGTAAAGAAATGAAGCCATTCACGAAGCAATTCATTTGGAAATAAAAGCAGTGATTTTGAAGAGTCATCTAACTTTTGTAATGAGGGTTGTTCATTGATAAGAAACTCAATGTCATATTCAATTTGTGGAAGTACTCGGTGAACCCATAATGCAATTTCGGTACCCGCGGGCCCTGTGCTTGCAAGATCGAAATCGATGAAACGAATAATTCCATCTTTATCCCGAAGTATATTGTGGTGAACAACATCGCCGTGAAGCAATGTTCCATCTAAATGATCCCGATACGTTTTTTTTACTATGCTTAGTGCATTTACGGCATAAAATAGAATTTCATCGACTGCACTTTTTCCGATGTATTCCTCGCAAGCAACACTTACTTTTCGAAAACGGCTAATTCTTTCTTCCCACTTTTCAACTAGCGGGTATGGATGTAAGTAAACAGATGCAGCCCAGTCGACTCGACTTTTCGTTTCATGTAGCCCTTGCAATGCGGCAAGTGAATCGGTACGATCCGCCCTTTTTTTAAAGTTAACTGGCCTTACCCCGTCAAGCCACGGTTGAATAAATATTAGGCTATCTTCCGTTGGTACTACTGGTACAATATGTGGGAACGAAACCGACCCAAGTACATCGTGGATATGATTCACTTTCACCGCAACGGAAGAGGAGTAGTACTGCTTAACGGAAAAACAAGCACCCTCTCTTTCTAGCTTCCAGACGTTCTCCTTGATCTTCTTCAGTTTCCCATCTGTAATCATACGCCGCTCAGTATGACCCATACCAATTATGCCTGTGTTGTGGATAAGGCATCATTGGGTATGGCATCGCTTGAATTGGTTGGCTGCACGCATTGCAAAAATTCATTGGTGCTTGCGCTGGCATTGAATAAGACCCACCACAACCACAATTTGAAGCAGGAGGACATCCGCAAGGGTTCATCGGCATTTGCATTGGCGGATAAGGCATCATCGGTTGTTGAAACTCCGGCTGATTGAACTGCTCTTGTTCAATCGCTGATTCTTCTTGCTGAATAAATTCAGGCGACGGTTGAGGAGCCGGTCTGTTAAACGTTAATGGTTCTTCAAACGGAAATTCTGGCGATTCAAGCATTTTCCAACCATATGGAACCGAATTTTGAACGGGTTTTGGCATTGGAATAGGTCCCGTACTTTCAAGATAGGTTTCATCATCGATTCCAAAAACCGGCTCTTGAAAAGTGGGTGACGGCATCGGTGGTGGAGCCGCCGGCATAGGTACATGTTGAATTTGTCCCGGGTGTATAAAAGGATGACAATCCGCATCGAAAATAGGCATCCAACCACATGGAATAGCATAAATTGGGTGCATCTGCGGTGGCATCGGTGGCATTGGGTGCATCTGCGGTGGCATGGGTTGCATCGGTGGCACTGGTTGTACTGGCGGTATTGGCGGTGTCGGTTTCGGAATTGGTGTTGCTGGTTTGTGTTCTGGTCTATGTTCTGGTTTGTGTTCTTGTTTGTGTTCTTGTTTGTGTGCTGGTTTGTGTTCTTGTTTGTGTTCTTGTTTGTGTGCTGGTTTGTGTTCTTGTTTGTGTTCTTGTTTGTGTGCTGGTTTGTGTTCTGGTTTGTGTGCTGGTTTGTGTTCTTGTTTGTGTTCTGGTCTATGTTCTGGTTTGGCAGGTGTTGTAGGCTTTACATGCTCTGGACCTGTTCCGCCACCTTTCACATGTTCTTTTCCCTCACCTTTACTTCCTGAATGTTTTTCGGGTAGAAATATTTTCATACCTGGCACGATATAATCCGGGTTTGCTAGATGCGCATTGACTCTTTTCAATTCCTCAAACGGAATTCCATACTGCCTTGAAATTTTCCACAATGTATCCCCTCTAACAACAACATGAACTTTCACTAAAAAACTTCCCCCTTCCATCAATCCATCGTATGACCGAATGCTCGCCCTTGTGATGCGAAATTCCAACGAGGCATTCCCTCTTGCCATTTATATGCGAAAAGAGCTTATTTATGCGGAATTAAAAGTTGAAAACTTCACAATTCAAGCAAAAAAAGCCGCTCACCCTTCAATCAAGGACGAGACGGCTTTTGTTCGTATGTAAAATAACTTCCAAGAGATCGTACAACACAATTAAGTGCAATTAGTTCTTCCATTGCACCTTTCATCATTGGATGCTCCTCGGATTCAAGTACATCAATAATGAAAAAGTATTTTCCAAGGCCCGTCTTCAGCGGACGAGATTCAATTTTACTTAAATTGAGCCTACGCCACGAAAAAACCGATAGAACTTGATGAAGAACCCCTGGACGGTCATCCTCAGGAAGCTTAATCATTAGCGTTGTCTTTGATAAGGAAGAATGATTTGGATTTTCCAAATTTCCTTTACGTAAAGACAATACGACAAACCGTGTATGATTAAAATGAAAATCATGGATGTTTTCTTCTACAATATGTAAATCATATTTTTTAGCTGCAAGTCTATTTCCAATCGCTGCAATTTTTTCATCAGGATTTTCTGAAATGTATTTCGCCGCTGCAGCAGTCGATGTCGTTTGAATGAGTGGAACTTTTCGGTAATTATATATAAGATACTTATGGCACTGGGCAAGAGCATGTGGATGGGATTGAACTGACTCAATTTCATTCACAAAATCGATTTGCTTTTTATTTACCATAAGGTGTTGCTCAATCGGGATGGACACTTCTGCATTAATGAATAGTTCGCTCCCCTTCGACATGTAGTCGATTGTTAAAGGGACTGAACCTTCCAATGCATTTTCAAGTGGGACAACGGCATAAGCAACAATACCAGCCGTCACCGCCTCGATACAGTCTGGAATCGTTGGTTGCGGAGACAATCCCGATGACCCAAAAAGAAAGTTTGTTGCAATATGTGTGAATGTTGCTTCCGGACCCAAATAGGCAACCGAAGGAGTAAATTGTTTTTCTTCCACTCTAATAGCCTCCTAAAATTAAAGAGCCCCCGAACTAACTAATGTGACTGAGTCGACAAAATCAGGCGTTTTCAGTCGTTGTAGGAGCTCCTCCATTGTTATTAGCATTTCTGTAACATCTAGCGACAATGTAATATTCGCCCTCGCTTGGACTGGAATAGTTTGGTGAATCGTAAGGACATTGCACTTCGCTTCCGAGACAACTCCAAGTAACATCGCAAGAGATCCTTTACGATCCTCAAGTTGAATGAAAATCGTAAGTATTCGCTCGCGTGCAATCGATTCAAAGGGGAAGACCGTATCGCGGTATTTATAAAATGCACTTCTAGACAATCCTACCCTTTTTGCGGCTTCCTGAATTGTTGTTTCATCTCCATTTGCCAAAAGTTGTTTAGCTTCGATTGTCTTTTGCATCGATTCAGTAAGCACATCTTCTCTAACTAAGTAAAAGCGACCTTCACCTAACTGTTTCATGCCCTATCCCCCTTTGCCAAGGTCTGTTCTATTACTTACTCAAGGAATTCGAATTCGAAATTAAGAAGACGAACTGTATCCCCATCTTTTGCGCCACGCTCACGAAGGGCGTCATCGATTCCCATGCCGCGCATTTGACGAGCGAATTTCCGAACAGATTGGTCAAAGTTGAAATCAGTCATTTTAAAGAGACGTTCAATTGTATAACCAGACAATACAAATGCACCGTCGTCATCACGAGAAATTTCAAAGTCTATATCGTCACCTTTATGCTTGTAAAGAACAGCATTTTCATCGTCTTCTATAATCTCATTGAGCGAGAATTCCGAAGTTACTTCAAGCAAGTCTGCTACCGCAAATAAAAGTTTATCCAAACCTTTTCTTGTAAGTGCTGATATTGGGAATATCATCGCATTGTCATCTGCAAGTTTTTCTTTAAATAAACGAAGATTTTCTTCCGCATCAGGCATATCCATTTTGTTTGCAACAATAATTTGCGGACGTTCGGTTAGTCTTAAATTGTATTGTTCCAGTTCTTCGTTAATTGTATTGTAATCCTCATATGGATCGCGTCCTTCAAGTCCCGACATGTCTATCACATGTATTATAACGCGTGTACGTTCGATATGACGCAAGAACTGATGACCAAGACCAATTCCCTCATGTGCACCTTCAATAAGCCCAGGAAGGTCAGCGAGCGCAAATCCACGGCCATCCTCAATCTCAACCATCCCAAGGTTTGGAACGAGCGTTGTAAAATGATAATCAGCTATTTTAGGTTTCGCCGCAGAGACAACAGAAAGCAATGTTGATTTACCAACGCTTGGAAATCCAACTAATCCAGCATCTGCAAGTACTTTAAGTTCCAATGCAATTTCCCGGTCATGTCCAGGTTCGCCCATTTCCGACAGTTCAGGTGCCGGGTTTTGTGATGTTGCAAATCGGCTATTCCCACGACCTCCACGACCGCCTTTTGCGATGACGGCAGTTTGTCCATGTTCAACTAGGTCTGCAATTATAGAACCATCTTCTGCATCTGTTACGACTGTACCAGGTGGAACTTTGACAACCATATCAATAGCATTTCTACCGTGTTGGTTTTTACTACCACCATGCTCCCCGCGAGGTGCTTTAAAATGGCGTTGGTAGCGAAAATCCATCAGCGTACGAAGCCCTTCGTCTACGATAAATACAACATCGGCTCCTTTTCCTCCGTCACCACCTGCTGGACCACCGTATGCGATATACTTCTCCCGGCGAAACGCAACCATCCCGTCTCCACCGTCGCCACCTTTAACAAATATTTTTACATGATCGACAAACATTAATTTTCCTCCTAATTCCCACTAATTGTGAGCTTCCATAGATTCTTTAAAATTGTTTCTTCTACATGAAAGCCTTTTTCGACTTTCGGTAATTGTTGTTTTTCGATTAACGGACCTTGGATTGTAATATCTATCAACCAATCAGTAGACGTTGCACGAACTTCGATACTTGCTTCGTATTCAAATGATGCATCAAGCAGTTCTTGTATATCACTAAATACATATGCAAGATAAGATGCAACAGCTAAATCATCCACTTTACGGACTCCCGATTCGATTGTGCAAGAAAGCTTTGTTTGAAATGCAGTGTACATCCAACTAAATGTACTAATCCATTGTTCTGTCTCGGGAAGTCCAAGCTTCCCCAACATCGATACTTGCCGTATATCGTTCGTAGCATTTAAAATTGCTTTTTTTGCTTTTAAAGGTTCACCAAGGTCGATGTACATTAGAACAAGTTGAAGTTCATTTAAAAAGTCATGGCGCGAAAATTTTAGCGCATCCAATGTGGTTAGCCTCGATTTCCCCATTATTCACACTCCACCATTTTTTTCATAAACCTAGTATAACATTTTTTACGATGAAATAAAAAAAGGACTGCACATTAAATGCAGTCCTTCTTGTCAGTTGATTACGCTTCTTGTGCTTCAGTGTAAACGCTGACTTTCTTTTTATTGCGGCCGAGACGCTCAAAGCGCACGACACCATCAATTTTCGCGTAAAGAGTATCATCACTCCCGCGACCAACGTTCTCGCCAGGATGTATTTTCGTTCCGCGTTGACGGTAAAGGATTGATCCGCCTGTAACAAGTTGTCCGTCTGAGCGTTTTGCTCCTAGACGTTTTGAATGAGAATCACGACCGTTTCGAGTCGATCCTACTCCTTTTTTCGATGCGAAAAACTGGAGATCTAAACGTAGCATATGTGCCACCTCCTACTTTTTGAAGATGATTTTTATATGTTGCCCATAGTCGTGTTCAATCGTTTGTAAAGAAACAATCATCGCTTTAACAATCAACTGTATATCGTGATCATCTTCTGGAGATTGTGGAAGTGAGATGCTCAAGTACCCACCATCTGATCCTTGACGGATTTTCGGTGTCTTGCCTGTAAGTGAGATAATTGCATTGACTGCACCGAAAGATACGGCCGATGCACCTGCACATACAAGATCTTTTCCATGTTCTGCAAAATCTGCGTGGCCTGTCATCTCAAATGAATGGATGCGACCCGATTGGTCTTTATTAACAATAATTTTAATCATGTCGACCTTACAAGTTAATGCCGTCAATGACGACTTTAGTAAATGGTTGACGATGACCTAGCTTTCTGTGGTAATTCTTCTTCGGCTTATATTTAAAGACTGTAATTTTCTTAGCGCGACCTTGTTCAACAACTTTCGCTGTTACAGAAGCCCCTTCCACGAATGGAACGCCAACTTTTACGTCTTCTCCACCTACGAATAATACTTTGTCAAAAGTAACAACGTCGTTAACTTCACCAGCTAACTTCTCGATGTAAACTTCCTGACCTTGTTCAACTTTAATTTGTTTTCCGCCAGTTTCAATAATTGCGTACATACTTGCACCTCCTCTTAAACTCAGACTCGCCTTAAAAGGTGATCCGACTGGATACTTAAACCTTTTCAGCGCGGTTGTAGCACGGGTGCGCTACAAACAATAACATTTGAATATTACCACGTATAATTCACTTCGTCAACTGTTTTAATTTTAATTCTATAAATGCTTTTTCATATTTACGATAACGAAAGGCCGAAATGTTTTGGATTAAGAGAAAAATTGCTAGTAAAATATACGGAATGGTTGTTGGGAGATGAGTGATTAACAAAATGATAGCCGCGGAAAGAAATAAAATCGAGTAGATAATCATTATCGTTCTTGTGTTATATTTTGTATCTCCTGTTTCAAGCAATGCAACAAGCGCCTGTCCACCATCAAGTGGGAGAATGGGCAACAGATTGAGTAGCAGTAAGCCAAGTTGAATTCGTACGAATAAATCGCCACCCGGAAATGAAATAAAGAGAGAAAGAAGAAGAAGAATGATTGTTGCGATAGGCCCCCCTAGCGCGACAAGCAAGCGGTCCTTTTTTGGAGCCAACAGACGACCCGGTATAACAATTTCTCCTCCGTAAGGCATGATTATGCACGATCGCACGCGCATTCCCGTTAATTTGGCGGCGATAAGATGACCAAGTTCGTGAAGTAGGAGCGAGATAAAAACGAGAACATAGACAGACAAACCACCTACAATCATTAGATACAAAAAAACCGGCAACAGCACTGGATGCAAACGAAATTTCATTCGCTCATTCCGCTGAACCAGAAAGATATGCCGGCAACATAGAGGAATCCAGCTTGGCCCCGCCTTGTTTTACCATAAGAAATATTGCACCTACATCCATAAGGGCAAGTGTGTCCCCTCTTTTCACCGTTGTATATGGTAATTTGGAAAAAGTGCCAACAAAGCCGTAAGTGACTTCGTCACCGCTATCGTAAAGTACAGTTACAGTCTTGCCCGTTCTCCGTGTATATCCCGTGAAGATGATTAAACCATTTCCTTGCGCTTCAATCGCTAGTGGGCTCTCATAAGAAATAAGGACACCGTCTTTGTATGGCTGCATTGACTCATACAACGAGAGCGGTTCTCCCTTTTGACTTACAGATACTGCGACTTGGTCTCCATCCGACTCTTCCAGTATCGATGCTACCCATTTTTTCATCACTAAAAAATCTTCACCAGTTGTGATGTATTGCGTGACTGGCTCATCGATTACTCCTTTCTCTTCCAGTTTCGTCACCCCGATGACCCCGATGGTTAGTACAATCGCAAAAAACCACTTCGTCCGCCATTTCATCCGGTCACACCACCCGTTTTTTTTAGTATATGACAAAGGTGGTCGGAATATTATCCGGAGAAGATAGGGACAACCATCCAAAGGATCTCCCGTGAAAAAACCCCCAACGCCTTATAGAAACGCGTCGAGGGTTTTCAATCTTTATTTAGAGAAGATAGATTTCAGTTTCCCGAAAAATCCAAGTTTCCCCGTATCTAAGGACATCAGTGGAACGGATTCACCAAGAATTCGGCGGGCAATGTTACGGTATCCTATTGCTGCAGCATTAGATGGATCCATTACAATAGGCTCACCTTTGTTGGATGAGGAAATTACACTTTCATCGTCCAGTACAATACCAAGTAAATCAATAGATAAATGCGTTGTTATTTCGTTGACATCAAGCGCGTCGCCGCTTGAAACAAGCTGGCGCTTAATGCGATTAATAATAAGTTTTGGTGGTTCAATATCTTCTTGTTCAAGGAGTCCAATAATCCGATCTGCATCACGGACTGCTGAAATTTCAGGTGTCGTTACAACAATTGCACGATCCGCACCTGCGACTGCATTTTTGTACCCTTGTTCAATCCCGGCTGGACAATCTATCAAAACATAATCGTAATCTCTTTTTAAATCATCGACTAGTTTTTTCATTTGTTCGCCATTTATGGCATTTTTATCCGTTGTTTGTGCAGCTGGTAATAGAAAGAGCGCACCTTCAAATCGTTTATCTTTCACAAGTGCTTGGTGCACTTTGCAACGCCCTTCAATTACATCTACTAAGTCATAGATAATCCGGTTTTCGAGTCCCAGAATAACATCAAGATTTCGAAGACCAATATCCGTGTCGACAAGACATACCTTCTTACCTTGAAGGGCCAATGCAGTCCCAAGATTTGCAGTAGTTGTCGTTTTACCAACCCCGCCTTTTCCAGACGTTATTACGATAGCTTCTCCCACACTTAGCTTCCTCCTTTGAATGATGACAACTCTGGCCGTAGAATCCGAAGCTCTTGCAACCGGTCAATCACGATAAATCCATTTGTATGCAAATAAGCACATTCCATCTCTGGATGTTCAGATAGGATGGTCAGTTCATCCGTCATGAGTTCAATTTTGTCTGCAATCATAAGATGGGTCGCTTCAAGCCAAGATGCCGCAATGACCGCTTGCTTATTCCCATTCGCACCTGCATGGGCAATACCTTTTAATCTACCAAGGACATATACACTTCCGCCAGCAGTCACGCGACCATTGGGATTGACATCCCCAATAACGACAAGATCCCCTTCGGCTTCGATAACTTGTCCAGATCGAACAATCCCTATATATGTTTCCGATTGGTTTTCAACTATGCGTCGATTACACTCTTCCATCGTGACGACATCACTTTGAATTTTCGACACGCGTAAGTTCGGAGAATTATGAATAACGTTCATAATTTCCTTCAAATCTTCTTCATTGCAATAGCGATTGCCGATATGCACTTGTACTTCTGAAAGTCCTTCTAAACCATCCTCCGCCACTTTCTCGCGAAGTTCAGTTAGCAAATCCGAATAAGCACACTTATCATCAAGTCGAAGGACAAGTCCATCTTTTGTCCCTTTAATCGTCACATATTGTTGTTTAGTCATCAGCATCACCCCGCATCCTCTCACTTACAACGCATCTCTTTCCAACTTCAAAGCTCTTTTATAAACAAAAGAGTTAAAGATCCATCCGAACATAATCACAAATAATGAATTTGCAATCATTGTAGGAATCAGCCTGCTGAATATAAATTCCTCAGAACCAATCGTTGTAAGCGATATTAAACTCGCAAAAACATATGACAACGTCTCGAGAAGTGCAACGAGAAATAAAGACAAAAACATCACAGTTACAATGTGACGATGCACTTGCCGAATAATCATCGCTGCAATAAAACAAATCAAAGGATATAGAAATGCATATAACCCAATAATATCAATGTAGAACATATCATACAAGAGACCAAGCACAATTCCGTAAACGACTGCACGCTTTCTGCTATCGTAAACCGCCAAAAAAATAAGTAATACAATAACAAATCGAGGAACGAGTGTATAAAGCGTCCCCCCAATTTCAAGCGGCGAAAAAAGACTGAAAACAGGTTCAAGAAAGAATAACACCATAGCAATAAGAGGGATGATAGACCGGATCATGATCCATCTTCCCCCTCTTCGCCAACAGTCCCATTTCCATCGGCACCGTCAACTGAAAGTGATTTTCGCTTTGCAACGATGACGTGATCAAGCATTGAAAAATCCGATGCCGGACGAATGTACGCCAATTTTGTAAGACCGTAATCATCTGTTGACACTTCCGTCACTTCACCAATAGGAAGTCCTTTTGGAAAAACGCCTCCAAGACCGGATGAAATTACTTTTTGTCCCGCCTCCACTTCAAAAGTCGAGTCGATCCGTTTCATAATAAGTTCTCCACGTTTACGATCAAATCCTTCAATAAGTCCGAAAGCCGACTTCCCTGCTATAACTGCGGAAACACGCAACTCTTTGTTTTCCGTTGTCAGTAATTCAACAGTAGAATTAAACTCACTAACAAGTACTACTTTCCCAACTAAACCTTGCGCAGTCATAACAGCCATATTCTTTTCAATCCCGTGAATTTCACCTTTATCAATAATAATTTTCTTTTCCCATTGATCTGGATTCCTTGCAATAACTGTTGCATGAATTGGATCATACTTTCGTAGATTGTCTTCTTCCCCAATGATTCCAAGCAATCGTTTGTTTTCTTCTTCAATATCAACCAGTTTTGCTTGGTTGGATGCATATTCACTCAGTCGTTCTTTTAGTGCTTTATTTTCTTCATATGTATTCATGATCCCGTCGACGTTCTCGATGACATTTGTTATGTAATACGCCGGCTTCGAGAAAATAGATTGACCGAAGCCGACGACATCTTTCACTATTCGTTCTGGAAGCGAGGCGTTATGCCGGTCTCTCAGGGTGAATGAAATTAATGCTACGAGGACAATAACGCCCACTAGCAGTAAGATCAGTCGTTTATTTGAAAAAAATCGCGGCATTGCCCGTATCCTCCCTTATAATTTATCTAGTTTGCATTTTTTTAATAACTTCAAAGTTATCCAACGCTTTACCAGTTCCAATCGCAACACAATCAAGTGGATCATCCGCGATGAAGACAGGCATGTTTGTTTCATCCGAAATTACTTTGTCCAAATTACTTAATAGCGCACCGCCACCTGTGAGAACGATTCCACGTTCCATAACATCAGAGGATAGTTCTGGTGGTGTCGTTTCAAGTGTTTTCTTTACCCCTTCAATAATTTGCGTAATTGATTCGCGTAGCGCATCCGCAATTTCATCGGAAGTGATTTCAATCGTTTTCGGCAGTCCTGTTAACAGGTCACGTCCTCGAATTTCCATCTTCTCTGTTTTCCCAGTAACCTTGGCAGAACCGATTTCAATTTTAATCGCTTCAGATGTACGTTCACCAATTGTTAAGTTATATGTTTTACGAATATAACTAGTAATCGAACTATCCATCGTATCTCCACCAACTCGTATCGATTCGCTTGTAACAATTCCTCCAAGTGAAATGACAGCAACCTCAGTCGTACCTCCACCTATATCGACGACCATACTACCGGTAGGTTCCCAGACTGGTAGATTTGCTCCAATTGCAGCCGCAAATGGCTCTTCAATTGTAAATGCATCTTTAGCACCCGCTTGACGTGATGCGTCTGTAACCGCACGTTGTTCAACAGATGTAATGCCATATGGGACACAAATCATCACGTTAGGCTTTTTCCATGATCCGCCAGACGCTTTCAATGCTTCTTTCATATAGTGTTCAATCATTGCTGTTGTAATTTCAAAATCTGCGATAACTCCATCTTTCATCGGTCGCGTTGCTACAATTGAGCCAGGTGTACGACCAATCATATTTCTTGCTGCGCTACCAACTGCAACAATCTCCCCTGTATGTGTGTTTTTTGCTACAACAGAAGGCTCCCGAAGGACAATGCCTTTTCCTTTAATAAAAACTAATGTATTTGCTGTACCGAGATCTATCCCGACTTCTTTTGCTCCAAAACCAAACAAATGTGTTCTTCCTTTCTTTTAAACCGCTTATTTACGGTGTTCATTAAAGCATACACCACAGTATAACGGATTAGCTAAGAAAGTTACAGTGTCACATGTACCCTTTTTCTTGAAGACTAATAAATTTGTGGTCACCGATGATAATATGGTCGACCAACTCAATGCCCATAATCAACCCCGCTTCGATTAAACGCCGCGTTACTTCGATGTCTTCGGGCGAAGGCGCAGGGTTCCCAGAGGGGTGATTATGTGAGCAAATTATGGATGCCGCGGATCGTTTCACTGCTTCGCGGTAAATCTCGCGCGGATGAACAATCGCAGAATTTAAAGAGCCAATGAAAATCGTTTGTTTATGAAGTACTTCATTTTTGACATTTAAAAATAAAACGACAAAATGTTCCTGCTTAAGCGAGGACATATCCGTCATTAAATACGCGGCCGCATCTTCGGGTGAACGAATTGTGTACCGCCTTTCTGAATGTTTTTGATAAAGCCGCTTACCGATTTCCGCGGCCGCAAGAAGTTGAACCGCCTTTGCTTCCCCGACGCCATTAATAGTCGTAAGTTCTTCGATTGTTACATCTTTTAAATCTTGAATTTTATCGAATGAAGATAACACTCGGTTCGCAAGGACAAGCACAGATTCTTTTCTAGTACCCGTTCGAAGTAAAATCGCAATAAGCTCTTGGTTCGATAAACTTTCGGCACCTTGTCGAATGAGTCGCTCCCTAGGTCTGTCCGCTATATGGACATCCCGAATCATCATTTTAGGTTGAAGGTCAACGTGCATTTTTCAAAGCACCTCCTTCTACTTTATCGACATTGAGTATTTGTACACATTCGGCTACTTCCAAATTATCAAACATGGTTTTAATCATAATACTCCCTCCTTTGTTCGATCATAACTTATATAGAGGGATGCGAAAATTGCGTGAAATTCCTAGAAATTTCAATTCATTCCACTATAGACTATCAAAACGTAAATTTTATGCATTCCTTCTTTAATGAATAATGTGAAAGCAAATGCGCTCGAATGACTCGTATATCGTTGGTAAACGTAGTTATAGCAGTTATATTTTTTTCGAATTCGTCCGCGGTTTCCATACCTTTTTCACCAGTCGAAGTTTTTATTTTGGTTATATCGTTTGTTGAAAGGACGCTTTCAAGTTTTCCGGCTCCTACCGCCGCACACGCAGCCGTATTTACGAAGAATCGTTTCTTAAAACTTTCTTCGGAATCACTATCTATAATTTCAGCTTCCGATAAACCAATTGCCGTCCAAACAAAATATTGTTCGCCCTCTTTAATGACTGCCGCAGCTGCAAGTAATGGGTTCTCCGAAACAAAAAGTGCGGCTGACTCTTGAGACGTAAACACACCGTACTGTCTTGCAAAAAGTTCAATAGAACCCGCAGGAGCAGGAACTGATACAGGTGCTTTCACATCTTCTCCAGTAGGACCGGAAATCGGAATCTCATCCTTTCCCGCCTTCGTTTTCACTTCCGCTTGCTTGCCATTCGTCCCCATAAGTATGAAACCAATAAGTGCTACAGCAGCAATCCCAATAATAACTCCGTGAAGCATAGCCATAAACACTGTAACTTTTGAATACTGTTTGCCAAACTTCATTCTTAACCACCCCGTTTTAACTAACCGTAGCAGAATGAAGATGAAAAAAAGCAAGACGCTTGTCGCCTTGCTTCAGAAAATTTTCCGACTTAACTAAACAGATTCCCATACCATCCGACAAGTTGAGAGCCCCAGAAAAAAACAATGACCGCCGCCAGTGCAATTGATGGTCCAAACGGAATCGGCGTCTTTCGACCTTGACCGGATCTTTTCAAAATGATTAACCCAAGTATTGTGCCAATCAATGCTGCTAGAAATAGCGTAAGTAACGTATTTATCGTGCCAAGTACAAGACCTAAGACGAAAAACAATTTGATGTCCCCTCCACCCATGCCGCCTTTCGACACGACTGCAATAAGATAAAGAACACCAAACCCTACGACTGCACCTAATAGGCCGTCCCACCAAGGCGCGAGTGGCGACAATAGCCTTGCAATGTACAATGGGATGGCAAACGGCAAAAGAATCCTATTCGGAATAAGCATATACGCGATATCGGATACCGTAATAATGACCAGCATGGATATAAATAAAATAGCGACAACGAGTTCCGGACTAAAGCCTAATATATAGTAGGAAAGCGCAAATAAAATACCTGTCATAAATTCTATAAACGGATAAATGAAACTAATTTTTGAACCGCATCCCCGACACTTCCCTTTTAAAAATAAATAAGAGAAGACCGGTATAAGATCAAGTATTCCTAGTTTCCGATCGCATGTTGTGCAACTGGAAGGTGGTAATGCAATTGATTGCTTTTTTGGCACACGAAGTCCAACTACGTTAAAAAATGAGCCAAGAACAATGCCGTATATAAAGAATAATCCCAGGATTACATACTCCATTTATTCACCCATTTCTTATAAATAATATGTATTACTTATTGCATTAAATCAAAGTAAATTTGCCACTTTGATCTTTGACTTCATAGTTTAGGGTTGCTAAAAGATAAAGTGAACCCGTAATTATAATCTTATTCTCATTTTCTTCACATAATAGTATAGTATCATTTTCGACAACCGTCACCCTTTTATTACCGTGTTTACAGCTTTCTAGTAAATATTCACCCATTGCCGCATCTGGGTGACTAAATGTAAGAAATCTAAATGATGACGCTACTGGAATAAGTTCGTCCAATGTTCCCTGAATATCTTTTCCTTTTAACATACCAATAATGAAATCCACTTTTTCACCTGGGAACTCCGATTGTATCGTTTTAGCTAATGCTTTTGCAGCAGCGGGATTATGTGCACCGTCAAGAAAGACATCGGAATAAACTTCTTGGAATCGGTGTGGCAATTGGGTTGTTTCAAGCGCATTTGAAACAGCACGTTCCGTAAGTCCTATTTTCGCGAGAAGAAGTGCTTCAATTGCAATCGCCGCGTTCACCGCTTGATGTTCGCCTTTCATTTTCCTTCTTCGGACAGTCATATCTTGAAGCCCTTTAAATCGTTCATTCCCGTTTTTCTCCATAACAAATTCAACTCCGTAAGAAAATAACGGACTGTTTTTTTCTTTTGAAATTTCTTGGACCACTTGCCGGGCTTCCCTTGAGAGTTGTCCTACAACTACTGGTGTATCACCTTTAATAATTCCGGCTTTTTGCCAAGCAACTTCCCCAATTGTCGTACCAAGAAATGCGACATGATCCAATTCAATCGATGTAATAACAGCAACGAGGGGCTTGACGACATTCGTACTGTCCAATAGCCCCCCCATTCCAGTTTCAAGTAATACATAATCTGGTTTGAGTCGTCCAAATGTCACAATTGCAGCCACTGTAAGAAGCTCAAAATCTGTTAACATTTCACTAAGTCCTACATCTTTCATTTTCTTGAATGACTCATTTAACTCAGCCGTCGTAATAGGCTTGCCACCAATTCGAATTTGGTCGTGAATATCGATAATTGCCGGCGATGAAAAAACGCCTGTCGTATAGCCATGTTGTTCTAAAATCGCTTCCATAAAAGCAATCGTTGAACCTTTTCCATTTGTCCCCGCTACATGAATGATTTTTAAACTTTTTTCCGGATTCCCTAATTTACTAAGCACCTGTTCAATCGCTTTAAGTCCTAGTTTTATCGTTTGATCGCTGTTTATTTCCCAACGTTTTTTATATTCATTTAGTTTTGGAATCATTGCAGTGCCCCCGTATGGTAATATTATTATAGATAAAGTATATCATGGTCGGAGGAATACAAATGAGAAGTTGTTGGGTAATTTACAATGGAAGTTTGACACACGATAAATTTAAGGATCAAGCAATTTTAATAAAAGAAGCCGCTGAGCGCTCCGGTGTACGTTCGGTTATAAAAATGAACTATGAAGTACTAATGGACTTGGAAACGGCATTTGAAGAACGGCCGGATTTTGTCGTATTTCTTGATAAAGATACACTTCTAGCTCGCTTTTTAAAAAACGCAGGCATTCCAATATTTAATGATCCCGATGTTATTGAAACATGCGACAATAAAGCGAAACAATATTTGGAGTTGGCAAAGCACGGCATACCTATGCCAAAAACAATTATTGCGCCTAAAATATACCCTTCTTTCACTATTAAAGATTCGGGATACTATGAAAAGATCCTTCTTGCACTTGGTTTGCCAATGATTATTAAAGAAGGCCATGGCTCATTTGGGATGAGAGTGTATTTAATCGAAACGAAAGAAGAATTTCATGAAAAGGTCGATGAATTACGCGGCGTGGATTACGTATTTCAACAGTTCATCGAAACAAGTCGGGGACGCGATATTCGAGTAAACATCGTTGGAAACGATATTGTAGCGGCGATGTACCGCTCTTCAGAAACTGATTTCAGAGCGAATATAACAAACGGTGGAGTTGCTGAAGTTATTGAATTGACAGAAGAACAAAAAACACTCGCCATACAAGCTGCACATGCAGTTGGTGCTGAGTTCGCAGGTGTCGACTTATTATTTGGGGAAAAGGAAACGCCTCTCGTTTGTGAAGTGAACGCAGCCGCCCATATACGTAATATTTACAACGTCACAGGCATTAATGTTGCCGATGCAATGATTGCTTATATTTTGAGGCAGCTGGCATGAAGGGTTATGTGTATTACTCTGAAAAAGAATCTGTAAGAAATCAGCTATTTATCGATGATTTGATGAAAGAATCCCAATCGATTGGGATTGAATTAAACTTGCTCGTCGGAGACGAACAACCCGATCCAAAAGCAAACTTCATATTATTTCGCGATCGCAATCCAGCCCTTGCTGCAACGTTTGAATTGAAAGGTTTCCATTTATTCAACCGGGCACAAGTAAATAAAATTGCGAATGACAAATTACAAACATTCCAATTGGCTACCCTACTTGGCGTTCCTGCGGTACCTACGAAAAAGATTCTACATATGGATGAAATTGCTGCGTATCCAGTTGTATTAAAAACTGTTGACGGGCATGGCGGAGACGAAGTATTTCTTTGCTCCTCTGAAGATCAGGCGAAAACGTTTTTCAGACAGTTTGCTAATCATACGTTAATTGTCCAACCGTATATCGAATCAGGTGCACGTGACGTTCGGGTTTTCATAATCGGCGATGAGATTGTAGGTGCCGTTAAACGTACCGGAAGCGGTTCTTTTAAGTCTAACTACACATTGGGTGGCTCAGTCGAAAAGTATATATTATCGAGTTGGCAGGAACAAGATGCTCAAACAATAGCACGCGCCATTAAAAGTGATTATATCGGTATAGACTTTCTGTTGTTACCCGACGGCAGATGGCTACTCAATGAAATCGAAGATCCCGTTGGAGCTAGATCATTTTACGTTACACATAATAAGTCGATAGCGGAGATTTTCATGAAACATATTAAGAAAAACAGTCAACAACTTTTGCCCCATTAATAATTTAAAAAATGACCCCGTCGGCTGTTCCCAACGGGGTCATTTTTATTTTCTACTTACAGTTCTTTCAATTCTTGCATACGCCTCTTAACAGTTGCGTGTTTTTCAAGATAGTCTTTTTCTTTTGCACGTTCTTCATCAACAACAGCCGCTGGCGCATTCGAAACGAAACGTTCATTCGACAATTTGCCTTGAACGAGCTTCACTTCACTTTGCCATTTTTCAAGTTCTTTCGCTAGGCGAGCAAGTTCTGCCTTCACATCGATTAGACCTTCAAGCGGTAAAAACAATTCCGCCCCCGTAACGACTGCTGACATTGATTGTCCCGGCGCAGAAATTTCTTTACCAATTGTTAGTGTTTCCGGGTTACAGAACCGTTCAATATATGCCCGATTCGATTCTAAAATAGCTACCGCTTGTTCATCTTTCACCGAAATATAAAGAGGAACTTTTTTACTCATCGGTGTATTCACTTCTGCACGAATATTGCGCACAGAACGGATAATATCCATAAGCAGTTTCATATCAGTTGCTTGTTCTTTATTCGAAAGAGACGCATCTACTACTGGCCACGCAGCGATTGTAATCGATTCACCTTCATGCGGCAAGTTCTGCCAAATCTCTTCCGTAATGAACGGCATGAACGGGTGAAGCAAGCGCATTGTATTATCAAGCACATAGGCTAAAACAGAGCGTGTCATAAGCTTAGCCGCTTCGTCCTCGCCTTGCATTGGCAATTTCGCCATCTCGATATACCAGTCACAGAAGTCATCCCAAATGAAGTTGTAAAGCGCACGACCCACTTCGCCGAACTCATATTTCTCCGCAAGTTTTGTTACTTGTTCTATCGTTTCATTCAAACGAGTTAAAATCCATGCGTCCGCAACAGATTTCTCACCAGACATATCGATTTCATCATAAGTCATGCCGTCCATATTCATCAATGCAAAACGGGAAGCATTCCATATTTTGTTGGCGAAGTTCCAAACTGACTCTACTTTGTCCATTGAGAAACGAATATCTTGTCCAGGCGATGCGCCTGTTGAAAGAAGATAACGAAGTGCATCCGCTCCATACTTTTCAATAACATCCATCGGGTCGACGCCATTATCAAGTGATTTGGACATTTTACGTCCTTCCGCGTCACGCACAAGGCCATGAATGAGTACATCGTCAAATGGACGTTGCCCCGTAAATTCAATCCCTTGGAAGATCATACGAGACACCCAGAAGAAAATAATATCATACCCTGTAACGAGCGCATCAGTCGGATAATAACGTTTGTATTCTTCGTTTTCGCCATCCGGCCAACCCATTGTTGAAAATGGCCATAATGCGGATGAGAACCATGTATCGAGAACGTCTTCATCTTGTTTCCAGTTTTCAATATCTTTTGGTGCTTCGTGTCCTACGTATACTTCGCCTGTTTCGTTATGATACCAAGCAGGAATTTGGTGGCCCCACCAAAGTTGACGTGAAATACACCAGTCATGAACATTTTCCATCCATCTGAGATATGTATTCTCAAAACGACTCGGAACGAAATTCACTTTCTCTTCCCCTTTTTGCAAGTCAATCGCTTGATCTGCAAGAGGTTGCATTTTCACGAACCATTGTGTAGACAAATACGGTTCAACAACCGCGCCGCTTCGTTCCGAGTGACCTACTGAATGTAAGTGTTCTTCAATTTCAAACAACACACCCATTTCCTGAAGGTCTTTCACAATTTCCCTACGGCAATCAAAACGGTCCATACCGTCATACTTGCCCGCAAGCTTATTCATAGTACCGTCTTCATTCATAACAAGAACACGTTTAAGGTTATGACGGTTCCCAATTTCAAAGTCATTTGGATCATGTGCTGGAGTAATTTTCACTGCTCCGCTCCCAAATTCCATGTCGACATAATCGTCCGCGATAATTGGAATTTCACGTCCGATAATCGGAAGTTTTACGGTCTTCCCAATAAGGTGTTTGTAGCGTTCATCCTTAGGATGTACAGCCACCGCTGTATCACCAAGCATTGTTTCAGGACGTGTTGTCGCAATTTCAATGCTTCCTGTACCGTCAGTAAGTGGGTATCGCATATGATAGAATGCACCTTGCACATCTTTATGGATAACTTCGATATCGGATAGAGCCGTCTTCGTTGCCGGGTCCCAGTTAATGATGTATTCACCACGGTAAATAAGATCCTTATTATAAAGGGTAACGAATACTTCTTGAACCGCTTTTGAAAGACCTTTATCAAGCGTAAATCGCTCACGTGTATAATCAAGGCCCAGGCCAAGTTTCGCCCACTGTTCACGTATATGCGATGCGTATTCTTCTTTCCAATTCCACGTCTCTTCAATGAATTTCTCACGACCGAGATCGTATCTAGATTTCCCTTCAGAACGGAGTTTCGCCTCTACACGAGCTTGTGTTGCAATGCCTGCATGATCCATTCCCGGAAGCCATAATGCATCATAGCCTTGCATTCGTTTCATACGTACTAAAATATCTTGAAGTGTAGTATCCCAAGCGTGGCCAAGGTGAAGCTTTCCGGTTACGTTTGGTGGTGGAATAACGATTGTATAAGGTTCTTTATCACTTTCTGGTTGCGCTTCAAAGTACTTCCCTTTTAACCACCAGTCATAGCGGCCTTCTTCAACTGTCTTTGGATCGTATTTAGTTGGCATTGACAAGTTTTCATTTGACATATAAATTCCTCCTTAGTTTTGGATGCTTAGAAAAACGTAGGGCTAGCGCCCAAAGTCTGGACACAAAAAAACTCCATTCGTCTTAAACTAAAGGACGAAGGAGTTGTTCGCGGTACCACCTTTATTCGTGCACAAAAACATGCACCTCAACGTAAATAACGGCTTCTAACCGGTTTCCACTACTGATGCTATCCAAAGTCCGGATAAACGTCTTGTTCATGGAAACTGCTCATGGGTGACATTCAGTAACTTGTTTACAGGGCCTTTCACCTTTGGCACCTTCTCTAAAGAAAACAAAAATCACGTACTATCCCATTCATCGCATCTATATGCAGTTGATTTTAGTATAGCGGAACTGCGATATGCTCGTCAAGTAACTAACGAAAGGATTGTGTTATGAGAAAAGGATATAACCCTTACCTGCTACCTCCATGGCTTCGAAAAACAAGATTTTGCTGCAAAGGCTTTATTATTCCCATTACTATTTTTCAACTGTTGCGGTTACTCATCTTACCGACTGCTGGTGATTTTCTACTTTTTTGCTTATTAGCCGGTTTAGCCTTCGCGCTCTACAAAAACATCATTTGAACGGAATGTCGTCGCAGAAAAACCATCACCTAATTCAAAAATAAATGACAGTACTTCGTCCTCATCACTAAAAGTAGAATTATTTAGAATCGCCGTTGCTTCCTCTACTGCAACGGCTTTTGCAACAACTTCTTTTTCTTTTTGTTCACTTTTCAGTTCAACTACCGGCTCCTCTAACACGACGGCTTTTTTGTAACTACATTCTACGTCCCAAACAACTCCACACACGCCTTGCCCGTCCACCTCAAACGATGAACTTACAACAGCTACGTTAAGTGGATTGCCTGCTTCTGCCGGTAAATCTACATTTAGAGGAACAGCGTATTCGAAATAACCCGTTTGCCCGTCAAGTTCAACATCTTCGATTAGAATGGCTTCTTCAGTCATCTCCGACTTATTTCCCTCTTCACTAAAAGATACATTCGCGGCGATATGATAAATTCCAGTTAGCCGGACTGCATCATCATCTCTTTCTTCCGTGAACCTTGGAGTAACACTAACCGTTTCAGCACCTATAGGTAATCCTGCAAATGCCGGAAAAATAAAACGTTCTTTCATTTCCCATTTCACTTTTTTCATTTTAGTCCTCCTCCATATTCCTTTACATACAATTGTATGTCTAAAATCATGTGAATAGAAGAAGGTCCAAAAAAACGTTCCACGAATAAATTCGTGGAACGTTTTACTTATTTTGCGAGTTTTTCGAACACTGTATGGAAAGCAGCTACTGTTTTTTCGATATGTTTTTCTGTATGTGCTGTAGATAAGAACATTCCTTCAAACTGTGAAGGTGGAAGGAAGATCCCCTCCTCTGCCATCAGTTTATAATATTCCGCAAATAGGTCAAGATGCGATGTTTTTGCTATATCGTAATTTGTTACTTTTTCATTTGTGAAGAAAAAGCCAATCATCGATCCAGCACGATTTACTGTATGTGGAATATTATATTTTTCTGCCGCTTCACGGAAACCAGCTTCAAGCTGATCACCAAGTTTTACAAATTGCTCATATGAAGCTGGTGTTAGTTTTTTCAACGTTTCAATACCCGCAGTCATTGCAAGTGGGTTTCCAGATAATGTACCAGCTTGATAGACAGTTCCCGCTGGGGCAACATGCTCCATAATTTCACGTTTACCGCCGTACGCGCCTACTGGAAGTCCTCCGCCAATTACTTTACCTAGACATGTAATATCCGGTGTAATCCCGTAGTGACCTTGTGCACAGTTGTAGCCTACACGGAAACCAGTCATTACTTCGTCAAATATTAGAAGTGAACCGTTTTTCTCTGTTAGTTCACGTAATCCTTCAAGGAATCCCGGCACTGGTGGGACAACTCCCATATTCCCAGCAACAGGTTCTACAATAATTGCAGCGAGGTCGGCACCGAATTCGTTTATCGCGACTTGAACACTTTCTAAGTCGTTATAAGGAACCGTAATCGTATTTTTAGCAACAGATTCAGATACGCCTGGGCTATCTGGAAGACCTAATGTCGCAACTCCTGATCCCGCTTTAATGAGCAATGAGTCAGCATGACCGTGATAACATCCTTCAAACTTCAAGATTTTATCGCGACCTGTAACACCACGCGCTAGACGTAACGCACTCATTGTTGCTTCCGTTCCAGATGAAACCATTCGAACCATTTCGATGGAAGGTACCCGTTCGATAACAAGCTTTGCTAGGTCATTTTCCGCAAGTGTAGAAGTACCAAAACTTGTTCCTGTTTCAGCAACACGTTTCAATCCTTCAACAACGTCTGGATCTGTGTGACCAAGAATTAGAGGTCCCCATGACAAAACGTAATCGATGTATTCATTGCCATCGATATCGGTAATGTCGGCACCTTTTCCACTTGCCATAAAAATCGGATCCATATTGACCGATTTAAATGCACGAACAGGTGAGTTTACACCACCCGGCATAAGGTTTACCGCTTCTTTAAATGCTTTTTCTGAATTCTCATATCTTTTCCCCAATTATTTCTCCTCCAACCAGCGCGCTGCATCTTTTGCATGGTACGTCATAATCATATCTGCACCCGCACGCTTTATACTTGTCAACGTTTCAATTACGATATCTTTTTCATTTACCCAACCGTTTTGGGCAGCTGCTTTCACCATTGAATATTCTCCACTTACATTATACGCAACAACTGGCAACGTAAAATTATCTTTTACATCACGAATAATATCTAAATATGAAAGTGCTGGTTTAACGATTAAGAAATCTGCACCTTCAGCAACGTCTGATTCCGCCTCACGCATTGCTTCAATACGATTCGCCGGATCCATCTGATACGTTTTTCGGTCACCAGATTGCGGAGATGAATGTGCTGCATCACGAAATGGCCCGTAATAAGCTGAAGAGTATTTTACAGCATAAGACATAATTGGAATACTTTCAAAACCAGCTTCGTCAAGTCCTTGACGAATTGCAGCAACAAAGCCATCCATCATATTAGATGGTGCAATAATATCAGCCCCGGCTTCCGCTTGACTCACCGCGGTACGCGTCAGAAGCTCAAGGGATGGGTCATTTAACACATTGCCATTTTCGATAATTCCGCAATGTCCTTGGTCTGTGTACTGACAAAGACATGTATCTGCAATGACAACAAGACCGGGATGACGCTCTTTAGCAAAACGAGTTGCTTGTTGTACAATTCCTTCACTTGCATACGCCTGGGAACCTACCGCATCTTTCACGTTTGGAATACCAAACAAAATAACCGATGGAATACCAAGAGAAACGACTTCATCGAGCTCTGCCGCAAAATGGTCGAGCGATAGTTGAAACACACCTGGCATGGAAGCAATCGGGTTTTTCACATCTTCGCCTTCAACAACGAAAATCGGATAGATGAAGTCTTCTTTACGCAATACCGTTTCTTGAACCATTGAACGCAGTCCGCTCGTATTGCGTAAACGTCTGTTACGTCTGAAATTTAAATTGTCCAAAATAAACCCACCTTTTTATTTTACCAACTCAAGAACAAGATCTTTCAATGTATAAACATTAGGCCTGACATGAACTGTCGCACCTGCTTCAACAAGTGCACGTTCCGTCACATGACCAATTGCACCAATCTTATATCCACTCCATCCAATCTGCGAGGCGATTTCCTTAGAAAATATCTCTACCGCTGAAGGGCTTGCAAATAAGACTGTTTTTTGTTTTTCTTGTTGCAATAGCTTTGTGAGCGAACCTATATTTTGCGTCGCTTTTTCAGTCGAATAAACTGTCCATTCATCCACTTCAAAAGGCAATTCTTCAGGGATTGTAATACCTGCTATTGAACCTTTTAAAAACAATAAACGTAAAGGTTCATTTTGAGACGGTTTGAATTCTTTTACAAATACATCCGCACTGAATATTGTCGGGATGAATTCGACGGTAAAGCCAATCTTTTCAAGCGCAGCTGCAGTTCGAGTGCCAATTGCGGCTATTTTCGAAGGGATTGAATCAGCAGAAACGCCATAACGCTCCAATTTCGCTCCAAATGCCGTGACCGCACTTTGGCTTGTGAAGATAAGCCAGTCATATGTATGACATGCATTCAACCGTAATTCGTCCGTCGGTTCAGACAACTCCGCCACTTGAATAAGCGGTAGTGAAACTGGGTTTCCCCTGTACTGTTTAACAAGCTCAAAGACATCTTGTGATTTCGGAGTTCCCGTGAAAATGATTGTTTCTTCGTCTAGTGATTGACCGTTATGCATCCATCTCAGCCTTTACTTTCTCGATCACGGCAGAAGCTCCTTGAGCGCGTAATACTTTTGCGACTTCTTTCCCGGCTGTCACAGCATCCGTTGAAGTAACAACATGTTTGAAAACTTCTGTTGCATCTGGAGAAGCAATATACCCCGTAAATTCAATATCATTTCCATCTTGTTTTGCAAATCCTGCAATTGGAACTTGGCAAGAACCATCCATTTCAAATAAAAATGTTCTTTCCGCTTCGACTTCATTCCACGTTTTTTCATCAGTCATTTTTGCAAGTTCTGCAAGTAATTCTGTGTCATCCGAACGACATTCAATTGCAAGCGCACCTTGGCCGACCGCAGGGATACAGTCTTCTACAGACATATATTCCGTAATAACGTCCTCTCCCCAACCCATTCGCTTCATGCCCGCAGCCGCGAGTAAAATCGCATCGTATTCGCCGTCGTATAACTTTTGCAAACGTGTGTCGATATTTCCGCGAATCCATTTAATTTCGAGATCTGGACGTAGTAACAGAAGTTGTGAACTTCTACGTAAACTTGACGTCCCAACAACCGCTCCGACAGGTAGTTCCATAAATTTCACATGGTCGTTTGAAATGAACGCATCCCTAGCGTCTTGACGTGGCGGAATGCAACCAATGACAAGTCCTTCTGGCAACTCAGATGGCATATCTTTCATACTGTGTACTGCGAAATCGATTTCTTTATTGAATAATGCATGTTGGATTTCTTTTACAAAAAGCCCTTTACCGCCCACTTTAGATAACATCACATCTAGAATCTGATCGCCTTTTGTTACAATTTCCTTTACTTCAAATTCAAATGGCGCTCCAGCTGCTTTCATATCCTCTATAAATTGATTTGTTTGTGTGAGTGCGAGCTTACTTCTTCTTGAACCTACAATAATTTTCCTCAAAATAATCCGACCTTTCGTTTGGGTGCTTAAATCCAGAAATGGAATTCTGAAAGTCTTCCACCAAGGAAGAAATTAATAATAACAAATAAAAATGCAAACACATTCGCCCATGCGTAATCATTCCCTCTTAGCCTGCCACTTTGATGGAAAAACAATACCGATCCATATACAACAAGCAGAAGGAAAGATCCCATGATTTTCATATCAAAAACCGACCATTCATCTAATACAACATGTGCCCACTGCACTCCTAAAATCAAGCTGACAAGCAAAAATGGAATTCCAGTTAGTAAAGATACTTTCATTCCAGTCATTGCTTGTTGAAGCGACGGCAACCTTCCAAATTGTTTTGACCATTTTCTCTGTTTTAAAATTTTGTAAACAAGGAGATAAAGGATAGCAAAAACGAATGACATTGCAAATGCTGTATAAGACAAAATCGCAAATGTAATGTGGATGAATAGTAATTCCGATATGAGCGCTTCCCCAACAGGTGAAGTTTGTATTTGTGCGGGTGCAAACGTATGAATCGTTATAAATATGAAACTAATGACATTTAAGAAAAAGACGGCATGACCAACTTTGAAAAATATATGTAACAATATTGATAATGTAATAAGCAACCACGCGTAAAAGTAAATGCCTTCGAACAAACTTAGCACTGGAAATCTTTTTGTTTCAATAATAAACATAAAAAGAAATCCTGTCTGCATTATATAAACCGCTGACAGAATCCAAAATGCACTACGATGCGCGATTTTATCTTTATTTAAATAATCTATAAAATAGAAGACAAGGCCGATTGCATACAAGACAACCATTAATTCCTGTAGCCTTGTCATAGTCATATCTGCCATAACATCTCTACCCTCTCAATAAAAAAGAGCGTTTTGCATCTATAGTTCACTATACAGATACGAAAACGCCCTATAGGACAAACGATCAAACTGTCAATTCGATTTTCACCGTTGCGTTTCTTTCCGCCCTGACCTTCAATCGTTCCTTCGCCAAGCTTTTTAAAACTTCTTTTTCTTTGGCAACGTCCTCGTCAATTGCGAAAATCTGCTGAAACAACGCTAGCTTTTCGGATGATTTAGATTCCGTTGCAAGTTCTTTCACTTGTTGAAGTGGATCTTTTAAAAGTTGGTTCACAATCGATTTTGTATGCTTGCTTAATACTTTTTTCTCGCGTTCTGTTAAGTCCGGTATTTTGTTTAAAATACTTTCCATCGTCTCTTCTTGAATCCGTTGTGCTTTTTGACGAAGTGCCGATATGACAGGTACAACACCTAATGTCGCAAGCCACTCTTTAAAGTTTACGATTTCACCATTGATCATCTGACTGATTTCCTCCGCCGCACGTTGCCGCTCAGCTAAATTCGCATCCACAATCCCTTGTAAGTCATCGATATCGTATAGAAATACGTTTGGTAGTTCAGCAATCCGTGGATCCAAATCACGTGGAACTGCAATATCAACCATAAAAATCGGTTTTCCTTTACGAATTCGTTCAACATCTTGCATCATTTCATAGTCTATAACGAATTCGTTTGCTCCTGTTGAGCTAATAAGAACGTCAGCCTCTAAAAGCGAACATTGAAGCTCGCCCATTGACTTGGCAACTCCACCAAACTTTTCCGCAAGTTTCTCGGCAGTTGAAAGTGTACGGTTAATAACAGTAACTTTACTTGCACCGCTACCTTGCAAGTTTTGAAGAGCAAGCTCGCCCATTTCTCCGGCGCCAAGTATTGCGATATGTTTGTTCGTTAACGTTCCAAAAATCTTCTTACCGAGTTCTACTGCGGCATAAGATACAGATACTGCATTTTCTCCAATCGCTGTTTCCGTATGCGCTCTTTTAGCGAACGTCACTGCTTGTTTAAATAGTTCGTTGAAAACAGTTCCTGTTGTACCAAACTCTTGTGCTTCTAGAAAACTGTCTCTTACTTGTCCCAAAATTTGTGTTTCGCCAAGTACCATTGAATCGATACCCGCGGAAACTTTCATCAAATGCTCAAGTGCATCATCATTTTCATTTATAACAAGATGCGCTTCAAAGGACTCAATCGGCACATCGAACCAATCCGCCAGAAATCGTTTAACATAGTATCGTCCCGTATGTAACTGGTCGACAACTGCGTATACTTCCGTACGGTTGCATGTAGATATTATTATATTTTCTAAAATACTTTTTTGTTGTTGTAAAGTTTGCATCGCTTGTGGCAATTCCGTTTCTACAAACGATAATTTCTCTCTTATTTCAACGGGTGCCGTTCGATGATTCACACCGACTACGATTGTATGCATTGGGTAGACACACCTCTCACATTCTATTTCATAATTTCAATTATATCATATTCCTATTGCATTTATAGTTGCATTTATGACTAACATATGTCCACAGTTCATTTGCTGAACAATAATGATTATAAACTAATATTATCAATATGCGAGCGTTCTGGCAATCATTTCGCACTTCGAATAAGTGGCCCATTCGATAAAAAGGTCCAATTGATGTATGTACATCAACTAGACCCTTTTTCACATTCTTTCTTCGATTAACTTCCAAGCTTCGTCCATACCCGTCCCTTTTTCCGATGAAAAAGCGACTAATGGATCGTCAATACGCATTTGCAATCGTTCGCGCACAATTTTCTTATGCTTTTCCCATTGACCACGAGGTATTTTATCTGCTTTCGTTGCAATAACAATTGCAGGGATATCAAAATCGACTAAAAAGTCATACATACCACAATCGTCTGCTGACGGTGCGTGACGCAAGTCGACAATTTGAATAACCGCACGTAGCTCTTCACGACTTGTAATATACTCTTCAATCATTGGTCCCCACTTCGCACGCTCAGTTTTTGAAATTTGAGCATACCCATATCCTGGTACGTCCACAAAAAATAATTGTTCTTCTATTTTATAGAAATTTAATGTTTGTGTTTTTCCAGGTTTAGAAGAAGTCCGTGCAAGACTTTTTCTACCAATCATTTTGTTAATAAATGATGATTTCCCTACATTCGATCGTCCGGCAAGTGCAAACTCCGGATACCCTTCTGTCGGGTATTGCTCTGTTCGAACGGCACTCATAATCATTTCAACGTTGTGTACTTTCATTCAATAATTGCCTCCAATGCAATTTCAAGGACTTCTTCCGCGTCCGAAACAAGCTTAAATGTTAATTCTTCACGGATACTTTCTGGAATATCTTCAATGTCTCGCTCATTATCACTCGGCAAGATAATCGTTGTTAATCCGGCACGGTGTGCACTTAACGCTTTCTCTTTTAAACCACCAATTGGTAGCACACGGCCCCTAAGTGTAATCTCACCTGTCATACCGACTTCCCTACGTACCTTTCGCTCAGTAAGCGCAGAAACAAGAGCCGTTGCAATTGTAATTCCCGCGGATGGACCATCTTTCGGAGTCGCACCTTCAGGAACGTGAATATGAATATCATTCGATTCATGGAAATTTGGATCGATACCAAATTCAAGCGTTTTCGAACGAACATATGACAGTGCCGTCTGTGCGGATTCCTTCATCACATCGCCAAGCTTACCAGTAAGGTTAAGAGTACCTTTTCCAGGAGATAGCGAAACTTCTATTTGCAGCGTATCCCCACCAACTTGAGTGTATGCAAGCCCCGTCGCCACTCCAACTTGGTTTGTTGTTTCTGCTTGTCCATATCTAAATCTTTTTTTACCGATAATCGATTCAAGCGTCTTTGAACTTACCGTCATGCTTTTCTTCTCACCAGCAACAAGCTGCTTTGCCACCTTACGACAAATTCCCGCAATTTGTCGCTCCAGTCCCCGAACACCAGCTTCTCTTGTGTAATAACGTATCACATCAAGAATCGCATCATCTCGAAACCTAACTTGTGACTTTGTAAGCCCATGTTCTTTTAACTGTTTCGGAATTAAATGATTTTTTGCTATCAATTGCTTTTCTTGTTCCGTGTAACCCGCGATCGAAATGATTTCCATACGATCTAATAGTGGTCTGGGGATTGAACTTAAATCATTTGCCGTTGCTATGAACAGCACATTTGAAAGATCATATGCCTCTTCAATATAGTGATCGCTAAATGTCGCATTTTGTTCCGGGTCAAGTACTTCAAGCATTGCTGAAGATGGATCGCCGCGGAAATCATTCGACATTTTATCGATTTCATCTAAAAGGAATACGGGATTGACTTTTCCAGCCTTTTTCATGCCCTGAATAATTCGTCCCGGCATCGCACCGACATATGTACGTCTATGCCCTCTAATTTCAGATTCGTCCCGCACGCCGCCAAGTGAGACGCGGACAAATGTACGTCCAAGCGATTCGGCAATTGATCGAGCGAGCGATGTTTTCCCGACGCCCGGCGGCCCTTCAAGACATAAAATAGGTCCGCGTAATGATTGTGTTAACTGACGTACTGCCAAATATTCAAGAATTCGTTCTTTCACTAATTCAAGTCCATCATGGTCGCGGTTTAAAATTTCTTCAGATTGCTTAATATCTAGTTGGTCTTTTGTTGCATCCGACCATGGAAGCGTAACAAGCCACTCGATGTAGTTACGAATGATTCCGCTTTCTGCCGATAGGGACGGAATTTTTTCATACCGTTCGATTTCACGCTCTGCAGCTTCTTTAGCCGCCGCCGGTAATCCCGCTCGTTCAAGTTGCTCCAAAAGTTCCACAATTTCTATACCTTTACCGTCTTTATCGCCAAGCTCGGTTTGAATTGCCTTCATTTGTTCACGTAAATAAAATTCTTTTTGTGTTCTTTCCATTGCTCTTTTAACTCGTTCATTAATTTTTTGTTCTAAATCCAAAATTTCCTGCTCATTATATAATCGACTTATTAACCACTCAAGCCGCTCATTTACATCAAATAATTCCAACACTTCTTGCTTTGCTACCATTTTAAGTGGTAAATGAGTAGCGACCATATCCGCAAACCTTCCCGGTTCGTTTACATCGGCTACAGCTTTATATGTGTCTTCAGTCACTCTTTTTGAAGTCTCAGAATACTTTTCGAAATATGTAAGAAGTGTTCTCTTAAGGGCTTCTGTATTCGGATCTGTATCTAAACTATCCGGTGAACCGATTACATCGACAACCGGAAATAGATCCGCTTCTCTGTACTCCGTCCATTCCGCACGCTCTACACTTTCAAGAAGAATGCGATAGGCGCCATTTGGCAGCTTTTCCATTGACTTAACTAAAGCTAGTGTTCCTATGTTATAGAAATCATCCGCATTCGGATCTTCAACCTTTGTATCTCGTTGTGTTGCCAGAAAGATCAAATGATCTTTTGCAATTGCATGTTCAATCGCAAAAACAGACTGTTCCCGCAGCACTTCAATATGTAATGTCATTGTCGGATAGATAAGTAGTCCACGCAGTGGTAATAGTGGTACCCCTTCAATTTTAACTTTGGTCATGTCGAAATCACCTCCATTTAATTTTCCATTTTCACGTTACAAATAATGTAGAAAAAGCCGACAACCGAAAAGCGCAGATGTACGCGCGCAATCCGAGTCAGCTTCATCCTTTAGACGTTACGCCGAGTTTTTATCTTTTTCAATCTTAACTTCCACACCATCTGCTGTCAGTAAAATTGGGCTCGATACACCTAGAACAGAATCTTGTGTAATGATACATTCTTTTACTTCTTCAAGAGAAGGAAGTTCGTACATTACATCGAGCATAATATTCTCGATGATTGATCGAAGTCCTCGAGCACCTGTTTTTCGCTCAATCGCTTCTTTCGCAATTTCAATCAATGCGTCTTGTTCAAATCTAAGCGCAACATCGTCAAGTTCAAGCATCTTTTGATATTGCTTAACAATCGCATTTTTCGGTAACGTCAATATCTTGAAGAGCGTATCTTCACTTAGCGGTTCAAGACTAGCAAGTACAGGCAAACGCCCGATAAACTCCGGAATAAGCCCAAAGCGTTGTAAATCTTCAGGGATTAGTCTTGAAAGTACGGATTCATCTTCAGTAATTGTATTCGGATCAGATCCAAATCCAATTACTTTTTGCCCGATACGACGTTTAATAATATCGTCAATTCCGTCAAACGCTCCGCCGACGATAAAGAGTATATTCGTTGTATCTATTTGGATAAATTCTTGATGAGGATGCTTCCGTCCGCCTTGTGGTGGAACGCTCGCAACCGTACCTTCAAGAATTTTAAGAAGTGCTTGTTGAACACCCTCACCTGAAACGTCTCGTGTAATCGAAGCATTTTCAGATTTACGTGCGACTTTATCGATTTCATCGATATAAATAATCCCTTTTTCAGCGCGTTCTACATCGTAGTCGGCAGCTTGAATAAGTTTCAACAGAATATTTTCAACGTCTTCCCCAACATATCCCGCTTCCGTTAAAGACGTTGCATCCGCTATTGCGAAAGGCACATCCAAAATACGAGCAAGCGTTTGAGCCAATAACGTTTTACCACTACCAGTAGGTCCTATTAGAACGATGTTTGACTTAGACAGTTCAACGTCGTCAATTTTACTACCCGAATTCACACGCTTATAATGATTATAAACAGCTACTGAAAGTGCTTTTTTGGCACGGTTTTGCCCTATTAAATATTCATCAAGTATACTTTGTATATCTTTTGGTTTCGGAACGTCTTTAAGCTCAAATCCTTCTTCAAGCCCGACTTCCTCTTCTACGATTTCAGCACAAAGTTCTACACACTCATCACAAATATAAACACCTTGACCCGCAACAAGTTTACGGACTTGGTCTTGAGTTTTCCCACAGAAGGAACAATTTAAATTATCTTTTTCATCATTAAATTTGAACATTATGCACACCCCTATTCACGTGACAATCTTACAAGATTCATCGACTTTTATCAACTAATTAAGATTTAACTTGTATTTTTAAGCTTATTTAATTTTTGCTATGTAAAACAAGGTACGGTAACCGTACCTTGTCCTTATATCTTTTTATTATTCAGTAACCTTCGCATTTTCAACGAGGAATTCAACTGTTTTGTTGAAACGTAGGTCGTTTTCTAGCACCGTTGTTCCACCAAGTGTTGTTCTGATTTGTTCAATGTCCATACCGAACTGATCAGACATTTTTTGAAGTTCTTCAGTTACTTCTTCTTCAGTAACTTCAATGTTTTCAGCCGCACCGATTGCTTCAAGTGTCAATGAAACACGAACACGTTTTTGTGCGTCTTCGGTCATTTGTGCACGTAGCGCTTCTTCATCTTGGCCTGAGAACTGGAAGTAAAGGTCCAAGTTCATGCCTTGTGATTGTAGGCGTTGTCCAAACTCTTCCATCATACGATCTACTTCAGTAGTAATCATAACTTCAGGAATGTCTACTTCTACATTGCCCGCAGCTGCTTCAACAAGGTCATCACGAAGTGCTGTTTCAGATGCGCTTAGTTTTTCTGCAGCTGTTTTTTCTTTAAGCTTCGTGCGAAGTGCTTCAAGGCTTTCTACTTCTTCATCGATTTCTTTCGCAAGCTCATCGTCAAGCTCAGGAATTTCTTTCGATTTAATTTCTTGAACTTTCACTTCAAATGTAGCTGGTTTTCCTGCAAGTTCTGCAGCGTGGTATTCTTCTGGGAAAGTAATTTCAATTTCTTTTTCTTCTCCAACTTTCATACCTACCATTTGCTCTTCAAAGCCCGGGATGAATGAACCTGATCCAATTTCAAGATCAAAGCCTTCAGCCTCTCCGCCTTCAAATGCTTCTCCATCAGCAAATCCTTTGAAATCAAGTTTAACAGAGTCACCGTTTTCGATTTCTCCATCTTCTTTAACAACAAGTTCTGCGAAAGCTGTTTGGCTATCTTTTAATTGTGCTTCGATTTCTTCATCAGTAACTTCTGTTTGTTGACGAGCTACTTCAAGACCTTTATATTCACCAAGTTTCACTTCTGGTTTAAGAGTAACAACCGCTTTAAAAATAAGTGTTTTCCCTTTTTCCAATTGCTCGATGTCGATTTCTGGACGATCGATTGGTTCAACACCTGCTTCATCTAGTGCGGCTGAGTACGCTTCTGGAAGAATGAAATCTAGTGCATCATTATAAAGTGATTCCACACCGTACATTTTTTCGAACATCGGACGTGGCATTTTCCCTTTACGGAATCCTGGAGCTTGAACGTCTTTAACAACTTTTTTGAACGCTTTATCAATACCTGCATTCACTTCTGCTACTGAAACTTCTACTGTTAACGTACCTGTGTTACCTTCGTTTTTTTCCCATTGAACTGACATTTTTAAAAAACCTCCGAATCTTTTGATCGATATATTTTTCGTACTTATATACCCGATTGACAACCATCTTAGTATATCATACTCTCTTCATCTTACAACAAATTTTATCCCTTCTCCAGCTCCGATACAAGATCTACCCTTTTGATAAGTATATTAAGTTGATTATTAGCCAAAATATTATTCGCAAATAAACTTTCTATGTACTCATCATAGGCACTAGCTATCTCTTCCGGACTCCAATTTCCCCAACTGAATGGAAATGCAGTAATCGCAAACTTTTCAATAAGCCCCGTTGCAAGACTTAGGCGGGATGGATCTTTTTCTAATAATTGTTCCATTGCAAAAAGAACGGCTTGTGTTTTCTCGTCTGCCCCGGGAAGTGTCATCTCTGCCGGAACAACAGTTGTTTCAAAATCGAATTTCCGAACTACTATTTCATCCGTGTAACTAGCCTGCCCCAAAAGTGTAAGGGCAAAGGTTTTAACGAGCGGCGAACCTTCACGACGTTCCGAAACTTCTTTTAAAAGAGGTATTAAAGGGATTAGATTGGCGTCTTCAAGTGAAGCGAGTGTATGTTGTTGCGTCATTACGTCCATTTCATCGAATTCTTCAATTGTAAGTTCTACTTCCGCACCTGTTGACATGTCTTTTCCGTAACGTCCCCACATCCTATTATTCAAATCGCGTAAATATGTAAATTTGTTTACCAGTTCTTCCGGTACTATTTTTTCATCCATTAATGCTTCTATAGTCAGTTCTACTTCTTCGTACTCTTGAAGCTGAATACTAATTGTTATATATAATTCCATTGCTTCAATGTAATTCGCTGTACCACTGTGAAGAAGTTGGGATGCTATTTCCTTTGCACGTTCAAACTCTTTTATCTCGTATAGAGCAATTGCATAAGGAACGAGAAATTCTGGATAATCAGGCTCATAAAGGATTGCTTGGTCAAACTCTTCAACAGCTTTTTCGTAATCCCCAGTTTCTACATAAGTTGTACCTTGTTCAACAAGTTTTTCAAATGTACCAGGAAAGACGACTATATTTTCTTTCTTTCTGAGACGACCATATTTCCTTCGCATTTTTCGTTCTCCTTTCCTCCATTTAAAGGGCATGAAATAATTTTATTTCAAGTTATATCAATACAAAAATTCTAATTGTATGCTACTGCAAACAGTATACGAAATAACAGTGGCGGTCAAGGTTACAAACAATGGAGAAACCAGAAGAGAAGACTACCACCTCAAAACCCAAAATGCCCCCCAAAAATTGTAATTCATCCCCAAAAAAACCATCGTCGATTGAAAATTGACGATGGTTTTTTGATTGTTTAAAACAGTGCACTTCATCAGTTGCATTCAGAATTCGGACCCCCTGACCGGGTTGATTCCTTTCAAAATCTATCGCATCCGCTGAAGGCTTTAGCTTCTACACTACAGCTACTTTTTTATTTTTCTTCGTAATCGAAATCGCCAACAAAATCATGGCAATTAAGCTAACAACCGCAAATATTGTAGCGGCTAAAAAGGCAAAGTTAATACCGTGGAGTAATCCATCCGATGAAATAACGTTTAACTGTTCGGGTGTCGGATTACCACCTGCCTTATTCGCAATTTCTTTCGACACGAATAAATTCGTTTGGGTGGTCATGATCGTTGTCATGACGGCTGTACCAATTGCTCCTGCAATCGCCTGGAGCGTGTTTTGCATTGCAGTGCCATCGCCGTGTAATTTACTAGGCAATGAATTTAGTCCCGCAGTCGTGAGTGGCATCGTTAAGAATGTAAGCCCAATCGACCGAACGATATAAATAAATGCGAGTAATACAATTCCAGATGTATACGTCAAATTGGTGTAGGCCGCGGTCGTTACAACAAGCAAGATGGTCCCAAAAATCCCTATCCATTTGATGCCATATCGGTCATACATTCTTCCAGCAATCATTGACATAATCGCCATGGCAATACTTCCCGGTAAAAGGAACAAACCCGATTCCAATGCAGTCATTCCACGATTACTTTGTAAATAAATCGGTATTAAGATCATTGCCGCATACGTAACACCATTTACGAAGAAGCTAATAATAATTGAAAATGTAAATTCGATTGATTTAAATATTTTTAAATTAATAAGCGGTTCTTTTGTATTCAGTTGTCGAATGACAAATAAAATTAGTGAGATAACACCAACCGCTAGCGAAATGATGGCGGTCATACTACCCCAACCCGCTTTACCTGCAATACCAAACCCGTATAAAATACCTCCGAAACCAAATGTAGAAGTAATAACCCCCGGGATATCAAGCCTAGCAGGTCTCGGTTCCGAGACATTCTTCAGCACAAAAAACGATCCGATTAGAGCCGCTAGCGAAAATGGCAAAATAGCGAAAAAGATATAGCGCCATGATAAAATCGTAATTAAAAACCCCGAAAGCGTTGGACCAACTGCTGGTGCGAACATAATCGCAACTCCAACAATTCCCATTGCCGCGCCGCGCTTCTCCATTGGGAAAAGACGAAACACAACACTGATTAAAAGCGGCATGACGATTCCAGCCCCAACCGCTTGCACAACCCGTCCTGTCAAAAGAATCCCGAAGTTCGGTGCTACTCCACATATTATCGTACCGATTGAGAAAACAATCATCGATGTAAAGAAGAGCTGACGCGTTGAAAAACGAGCCATTAAAAATGCCGTAATTGGAATGAAAATACCGTTAACGAGCATATACAATGTTATCAACCATTGTGCCGTTGCAGTAAAGACGTTAAATTCCTCCGTTAATGTTGGTAATGCAACGTTTAGTACCGTTTGATTTAAAATCGCCGCAATTGCCCCGATTAAAAGTACTGTTAAAATCGGTCCAGTTTTAAACTGATTTATTTCTTGTTCTTTCAATTAAATGAACTCCCTCTTCAAACATACTATTTAGCATGCTAAGTAATTAATTAAAATAATTATCCTTGTAAATTTGTTTCAATTTTTTGCAGGAGTCGCTTCAATATTAATCGATCCTCTATGCTTATACCCTTTAACATTTTATCTTGATGGTTTCTCCAGATTTCACCTATTGGATTTTCAAGTGCACGTCCTTCAGCTGTTAAATAGACTCTCGTTACACGTGCATCCGAAGTATCCCTTCTTCTTGTCACAAGTCCATACTCCTCCAACTTTTTCACCATATTCGTTAAAGTTGGAGGCTCACACCCCATCAGTTCACACAATTCTGTTTGGGTTGCCCCATCTTTTCTCCACAATTGCCAAAGTAAATGATCTTGCCCCACATAGATTTTAATCTCTCTTAACGAATCTGCATAATCTTTTCTTGTCTTTGCCGACGTTTTCGCGAATAATATCCGAATATCATCTTCCAACATATTATCAATCCCTTAAAATTAATTAGCCTGCTAACCATATCTTATATTCAATCGCCTTGTCAATGAAATACATTGCAATATATGAAACACATATACCCTTCAAAAAAACAAAAGGTCCTTTATAATGATTTATACGGAAAGTTCCTGTACAAATCCAATAAAAGGACCTATCCATAGACAGGAATAAACTAAATACTTCATTTTCGTTACAAAAACAATTGCTGAATAAAATTAATTATCGTTAATAACCCGAATCCTTTGATGTTAAATTATCAATCATTTTATAGTCATACTTTTGTAATGGTTTTTCGGCCGGGCCTTCAATCACTTCTCCAGTAAATGAAAATCTAGAACCGTGGCATGGACAATCCCAGGTCCGGTCACCATTGTTCCATTCGACTTCGCATCCGATGTGGGTACAAGTTGTATCTACAATATGTAGTTTTCCCTCATCGTCTTTATAGGCACCTTTTCTATGCCCATCCATCGTAATCACTGCACCTTCCCCGTTCGATAAGTCATCAGGGTTTGTTTGTGGTGAATCCAACTTTCCTTTTATTAGCTGACCGACAACATTAGCGTTCTCCACTAAGAAGTTTTTTAGACTTGGATGTACATAAAATCGAGAAGGTGTATATAACTTCTGAAATGTATTTTTTTTTCCTGAAATCATATCCCGAAATAACAGTGCAGCGGCCGTTCCATTGGACATGCCCCATTTCCGAAAACCCGTAGCGATCAAAATATTTGGTTGTCCCGATGTCAATTCACCGATATAGGGCAATTTGTCTAGCGTCACTAAATCCTGGGCCGACCACCGGTAGACAATCTCTTCCAGTCCAAAAACGTCCTCACCGAAAGCCTCCAACGCCTTGTAATGTTCCATCGTCTCGATTCCTTGACCAGTCTTATGATTTTCACCAACAATAAGCACCACTTCTTCCCCGTCAACCGTTACAGATCGAAGTGAACGTGTTGGCTCATCCGCACTAATATAAATTCCACCCGGAAATTTCTTTTTCGCTTTGACTGCAAGAGCATAAGATCGATTGGCATACAATCTCGTAGAATATAACCCTAATCCCTCATAAAAGGGGAAATGCGAGCAAGCAAGTACATGTTTGGCGGTAACACGATGATCCCCAACAGTTAGAACGGTCGGTTGCTCCCCTGTTTCAATATTTACTGCCGTCGTGTTCTCAAAGATCAGTCCACCTTTTTCCTTGATAAGTTGAATTAAGTGCACTAGATATTTCGTTGGGTGGAACTGCGCTTGGTTTTTCATAACAAGTACTTTTTGTACTTCAATGTCAAATGGAATACTATCGACCAATCCCCCTTCAATACCAATTTTTTCATAGGCTTCTGCTTCTTTTTCAATTTTGCGTGCGTATTTCTCAGTAGTAGCGTATATGTACGCGTCTTGCGTGCTAAAATCGCAATCGATTGTATGTTGGTCCACTGTTTCTTTAATAAATTTTAGCGCCTCCGCATTCGCTTCATAATACAAGCGCGCTTTACTTCTTCCTATATTATGAATGAATTCGTCATATATTAAATCATGTTGTGCTGTGATTTTGGCGGTTGTGTGGCCCGTTGTTCCATTTAACACTTTACCCGCTTCTATAACAGCGACTTTCAAACCTTCGTTAACTAAAAGATAAGCGGATGTAATTCCTGTAATACCCGCTCCGACGATAACGACATCGACATGTAAATCCTCCTCTAAACTTGGAAACTCGGGAAATTCAATACCCGTCCTCCAGTAAGACTCGGGATGCTGCGGCAACTTTCCGTTTTCATTATTTGGGGTCACAATATATCCTCCATTTCAATAGTAAGATAATAGAAGGATTCCCATTCACCACAGGTCTATACACAACCCAACTTGTTAGTCGTCTATGTTCTTACCCTCCAAGTTCTTCTATTTATGTTGAATTAAATATTCAAACCCGAAAAACTCCAATGATGATAACTTTACCGAGCCGTTGATTTTCGTTCCGAGCGGACGCTCGGAACGGAAATCAACTAGGTGGCATATGCTTTAGTTTGACCTATGTATTTCTATACTTTTTGAAACAAAAAAGCTTCATCCTGAAGAACCGGATGAAGCCATACTATATTTTTTCTTGTATCAAACACCGACGAGTTCTTCGTAAGTGATCTCAATCATACCCGGAATTTCTGTCGGGGATACGCCAAGCAAGTCGCAAGGGCGTCCAATTTTGTCGATTTTTCCATCTTTAACTTTTATGATGCGGTCTGCAAGTGCATGGGCATCGTTTTGATTATGCGTGACAAATATCGCAGTTGTTTTTGCTTTCTTTAAAATCCGTCTGAGATCGCCACGAATTTTCACTTGCAAATCCGTATCTAAGTTACTGAATGGCTCATCAAGAAGGATTAGTTCAGGCTCCGGTGCCATTGCTCGCGCAAGTGCAACTCGTTGCTGCTGACCTCCGCTTAACTGGTGTGGATAACGTTTTTCAAATCCCGTAAGTTCAACAAGTTCAAGCACTTCTTGCGCTCGTTTGTTTTTGTCTTTTCGACTCATTTTAGGAAGCCCGAATAGTATATTGTCTTTAACAGTCATATGAGGAAACAGCGCGTAGTCCTGGAAAACCATACCAATCCCACGCTTTTCAGGCTGAAGGAATGTCTTTTGGCAAAACATTTTCTTGCCGTTAAGAGTAAATGAACCCCCTAAAGGCATTTCAAGCCCTGCAATTAAGCGTAAAAATGTACTTTTTCCACTTCCACTGCGACCAAGCATTGAAATAACCTCTCCTTTTTCTACCGTGAAGCAAAAATTATCCACCGTTTTTGAAGGGGAATTCGGATAGGAGAATTCTAAACCTTTAATTTCCATATACATATTATTCTGGCTCCTCTCTGAGTAACTTATGGAAAACGAAAATCGCAATCGTACTCACCCCGACAATCAATAACGAAGCTTGGGATGCTTCCATAATCTTTTCATCACTTGCATATTGAAAGGCCTTCGTGGCCAATGTGTCGTAATTAAATGGTCGTAAAATTAATGTTAACGGAATTTCTTTTAGTATATCAACAAACACTAGGATAAAACCACTAATAATAGCGCCCTTCATCATCGGAATATCTACTTTAAAAAATGTCCGAAGGCTGTTTGCCCCAAGCATACGGGATGCATCACGGAAATCTGTCCCGATTTTATCGAAACCTGATTCAATCGAATTATAACCGATTGCAAAAAATCGTATGACATAGGCGCTTATAAGCATAAACAGACTGACGCTTAAAACGAGCTCCGAATCGATACCGATGAATTGGTATACAGGCGCAAGGAATCGGTCAAGCGCGATGAATGTTGTAATAACAGCTACAGCAACAACTACCCCGGGTATCGAATAGCCAAGGACCGTCAATTTCGGCAACACTTTCGCATACTTATGATTGACCACTCGACTAAAGTTACCAACAACCAATGAAAATATAATGATCAGAAAAGCACCGAGACCCGCCACAATAACCGAGTTTTTTGTATAGAATAGTACTTCCTGCATCGGTACTTTACCGAGCGTAAGAATGACCCAGTCAACTAACTGAAGGACTGGGACAAGAAACGCCACACTAAAAATAACAACTGTGTACAGCGTCGCAAATACTGCTTTCTTCCCTTTTAGTTTTACAGGTGGAAGTGGTCTGACTTTTGTCGTGGAATAACTATATTGTTTTCCACCGCGCAGTAAACGTTCAATGATTAGCATGAAAATAACGATTCCCATAAGTGAGGCAGCTAGTTTGATTGAAGACTCCAAATCACCAAGTCCGAACCATGTTTGAAAAATGGCCGTACTAAACGTCTGGATTCCAAAATATTTTACTACGCCATAATCATTCAGCACTTCCAATATGACTAGACTCGCTCCGCCGATGATGGACACTCGGGAAATCGGCAGTACAATCTTGAAAAAAATTTCCCAAGGGCCCTTACCAAGTGTTCGCGCACTTTCAATTAAAGATGCCGCTTGTTGGGAAAGAAAAATTCTTGTAATCATATAGACGTATGGATAAAGAAATAGTGTATAAATGAAAATCGCACCCGGGACAGTCATAATGTCAAAATACGCCGGATTTGGGGTGATATCAAAATGATTACGAAGTGTCTTTTGAATAACACCCGTGTAATTAATAATGCCATGATACGTATAAGCACCTATAAAAGGCGGAATCGATAAAGGAAGAATAAGTGCCCACTTCATAAAATTCCTTAGTGGAAAATTATATTGAGCTATGAGCCAAGCTAAGCTGAGCCCAATCGCAATCGTGAACAACGCTGTAAAGAAAACGAGTGTGAGCGAAGTCTTTATATAATCAAAGAGCATGAATTCTTTTATATGCGCCCAATTTTCACTTGTCGGGGAAAAAATGCCCGAAACAATCGACACATTCGGTAAAAACAGCAAGATGATGATAAGTACTGCACCAATCGTCCACCCGTTCACATTAGCTAAATGCTTGTTCATGACAAAACCCATCCTTTACCTTTTCCGCAATAACCCCCTTACCGAAAATTCGGTAGGGGGCTTAGTTTTTATTTCCAGCCGACTTCGTTAAAAATCATAATCGCTTTCGCGTTATTTTCTCCGAGTATCGATAATGGTATATCTTGTTCTTTAAAGTCTCCCCAAGATTTGAGAAGCTCCGAAGGTTCTACATTTTCATTCACAGGGAATTCATAGTTTGCAGAGGCAAACACGCCTTGTGCTTCTTCCCTCGTAAGGAATTCAAGTAATTTAAGTGCGTTCTCCGCATTTTTCGCGTCTTTAATGACTCCAGCCCCACTAATATTTATATGTGTGCCAGTTGTTTCTTGGTTTGGAAAGAAGACACCGAGGTCTTCTGCTACTTTCACTTCTTCCGGTTCTTGTGAATTTAGCATTTGGCCGAAATAGTACGAATTCATAATCGCGACGTCACCGATGCCCGCAGCAATTGCTTTTGCCTGATCCCGATCTCCGCCCCCGGGGGTTTGAGCAAAGTTATCTACGATACCTTGAGCCCATTCCTTAGCTTTTTCTTCACCATTTAGCTCGATGAATGAAGCAAGAAGGGATTGGTTATAGACGCTTTCAGATGACCGGACAAGAACACGGCTTTTCCACTTGTCTTCTGTAAGCGCTTCGTATGTGGAAAGCTCTTCAGGTTTTACCTTATCTTTATTATACACTAGAATTCTCGCACGTTTCGTCAAACCAACCCACATATCGTCAACATCCCGTAAATTTTCAGGTATTTGTTTCGATAATATGTCACTTGACACGGCTTGGAGAATTCCTTCTTCTTTCGCGCGGTACAGTCTGCCAACATCGGCAGTCAGTAATAAGTCCGCTTTCGTTGCCGTTCCTTCACGTTTAATACGTTCGATCAGTACATCTGCTTCATCTTTGATAACATTAACTTTAATGCCCGTTTCTTCTTCAAACTTCTTATATAATCCATCATCAACATCATAATGGCGGCTTGTATACAAATTCACTTCCGATTTCCCCGTTTTCTTTGCACCTGTATCAGTGCCACTTTCCTTTTTAGTCGTATTTCCACATGCAGCAAGTACGAGCATCATGGCAACAACTAGTAAGATCAAACTCTTCTTCATATTTTTCCATCCCCAGACATTTGATTTTCGATTGAAAATGATTCTCAATCTCACTGATTATGTTATAACGAAATCCGTTGGATGTCAATATAAAGTATATGTAAAAACAGTGTTTCATTTTCTCGTGCTTGTCGAGCGCTAATTTTCTATTTGTTAGGTCTGTAATACTTGCTGGATAAAGAAAAGTATAGTCCAACTGTAAATGGGAAACCTACTATATCAAGATATGAATGGAGGATTACCCATGATACAAAGAAGTAAAGCTACAATAAATTTACCTGAGCATCTACATTCAATTACCTTTTTTGTACAAGTGGAAAAAGAATGCCATTGAGAAAAGTCATTTATATCACCCTAATTTTTGTTTTGTTCATCTCAATTCCAATAGTCTCCAATAAGGTATTGCCAGCTATTTCTTCGGGGTCTGGCGCCGAAAGCCCTATCTCGACTTTCTCAGAAATTAATAAAGAGGACTTATATAAAAAGATTAGTACGTATAGTAACCAACATAAAATTGAGCCGATTGATGCAATAATTGACAGGGTTTGGAAAGCAATACCAGGATATAATGGGTTGGAAGTAGACATTGAAGCCAGTTATAAAAACATGAAGCCTGGCACTAGTATGGATACAAACAAAATCATCTTCAAAGAAGTATCTCCGACAATCCATCTAGACGACTTAGACCCTTCACCTATTTATCGTGGAAATCCCGAAAAACCAATGGTATCCCTATTAATAAATGTAGCTTGGGGGAACGAATACATCCCAAGGATTCTTAAAGTCCTAAGTGATTCCCAAGTTAAGGCAACATTCTTTTTTGATGGGAGCTGGGTTAAAAAGAATCCCGATTTAGCTATGACGATTCATCTCGAAGGTCATGAAATAGGCAACCATGCCTATAGTCATCCTGATTTAAAGCACCGTTCCATAGCTGAAACAACAGAGGAATTGAAAAAGACCAATCATATTATTGAAGCAACTGTTGGGACAAAACCAAAGTGGTTTGCACCACCAAGCGGAAGTTTTAATCAGGAAACCATTCATGTTGCCGATAGGCTCGGAATGAAAACTATTTTATGGACGGTCGATACAGTCGACTGGAGAAAACCTGCGACGTCAGAAATGGTTAGTCGTGTTGTGGCAGGAGTGGCCAATGGTTCAATGGTTCTTATGCATCCTACAAAACCGGTTGCTGAAGGGCTAGAAACTATGATAACTGAAATTAAAACGAAAGGATATTACCTAGGAACCGTTAGTGACCTGATGAGTGAAAAACGTATCGACAAATAATCCGGTATCCCCAATCACGCCTGGGCACACCGGATTATTTAAACGATTAATAAATTATTTGCGACGTCTGCCAATGATTAAACCATTGGCAGACGTCGTTCAAATATAAGAATACCTCACTTATAGAACGAGAGATTCCAATGACCGCAAACAACACTTTGGTGTGTTGCCTTGCGGTTCGCTTAATTTACTTTTTCAAACAGTTCCGCAATTTCTTCGAAAGCTTTTGAAAAAGCAGTCGCTGTGCTCTCGATGTCTTCAGCAGTCATAACCGTTGAAAGATTCATCATTCCCCGTGGTGCGATGAAGATTCCGTTGTTGATCATTTTCAGATGTAGAACTTTCATTAAATCGCCATATTGATTAGCAGTTTCGGCATAGTTTGTCGGCACTTTTTCAGTAAAATGAAGATTGAGCATCGAGCCCACCCTTGAAATAGATACAGGTATTTCGTTTTTCTGAATGGCCTCATTGATTTTCAGTTCCAGTAATTCGGATAACTTCTTCATACATTGTATTACATTTTCTGTTAATAACTCCATTGCTGCGATACCCGCGACCATTGACATTTTATTGCCGTTAAACGTACCACCGTGTGGGATTGCATGCTCCTGATAAGGATCGAATCCCTTCATAATATCATCTTTCCCACCAAAGGCGCCGATTGGAAACCCACCGCCAATAATTTTAGCAATTGCTGTTAAGTCAGGAATGACTCCAAACTTCTTTTGTGCACCACCTGTGCTTAAACGAAGGGTTTGAACCTCGTCAAATATTAGTAGCACGTGATATTGGTTTGCCAACTTACGCAACTGTTCCAAAAAGCCAGGTTCAGGCGCAATGACGCCCGCTACGCCCATGACAGGTTCGACGAGAATGGCTGCGACTTCATCCTGTTTTTGCAATAGAATCTCTTCAACTGCGCGTGCATTATTGAATGGTGCGATAAAGATGTCTTTCGCAACGTTTTCAGAAAGCCCCGCGCAATCGGGAATTGGTTTCCAAGGGTCTTGGTGAGATTTCTCTGTGATTAAAGGTTTGGTTGAATACTCAACAAGATCGTGGGTTCCATGGTAACCGCCCTCCATCTTAATGATTGCAGTCTTCTTTGTAAAAGCGCGTGCAGCCCGAATAGCGAACATAGTTGCTTCTGTTCCGGAGTTACAAAAACGGACCTTCTGCATACTTGGAATCCGTTCACAAAGAATTTTGGCTAATGTCGTTTGTTCGGGTATCGAGGCTGCATAAGCCGTTCCCAACGGAAGTGCCTCCCGCACTTTTTCAACTATATAAGGGTGTGCATGTCCATGAATCATAGATGTGTAGTTATTCACAAAATCGATGTACTTATTTCCATCCAAGTCGAATAAATAAGCACCTTCGGCACGCTCAATCGTTGGCGGATAAGGTTGAAAAAATGCGATAGTTCTTGTATCTCCACCAGGCATATATTGCTTTGCCATTTCGTAGGTCTGCTCTGATTGTGGAGTCTTTTCTTTGTATATTTCTTGTTCTCTTTCATAAGAGGTTTTCATGTTTTTTATTCCCCCTTTAAATTAAATATCGACGCTAATCAGAATACTACACACTATTCTATTAATACATTATCATACTACCATCTGTATCTGCATTCAATCGCTTGTTTCATCAAGCACCCAAGGAATATGCGCTTCAAAATCCAATTGAAGCACCGGATTTTGAAAACCATTTGGAACAAGTTCTAATTCTTTTGAAAAACCAAATGTGAAATTCTTTATCTGGACTGTATTCGTATCGTTCCAGTTGCTCATCGTACATAGTTCACCTGTTAACACTCTGCCTACAAGATGATAATTCCCAATGTACATCGTAGCTATTAGAAGATTGGTGTTAGTAGAACATTCCATATTCTTCTTTTCCAATGGCTAACATTACGAATAACAGTAAAAAAACTTCTTTTATGCTATTATAAGTTGAAATCAATGAAGCTGTTACGTACATTTTTATAGGAGGTTATATAAAAACATGAATAATAATGATTTGTTAATTAGACTAAGATACGCTCTAGATATAAAAAATTCACAGATGGTGGAAATATTTAAACTTGGTGACATTGAAGTAACAAAAGCAGAAGTACTGAAGATACTAACAAAAGTAGATGACAGTTCCACTGATGATGAGGAATATATGATTTGTACAGACAGTATGTTGGATTCATTTTTAAATGGTTTTATTATTTTTAAAAGGGGTAAACAAGAGCCAAAACCAGGACAAGCTGAAAAACCGGCATCTGCTACAAAGATTACCGAAAACACCAATAACATCCTTCTGAAAAAAGTGAAAATAGCGCTCACATTAACAAGCGAAGACATGCTTGGGATATTGGAAGAAGCCGGGATCACTATAACAAAAGGCGAACTAGGCGCTGTATTAAGAAAAGAAGGACATAGGAATTATAAAGAGTGCGGGGATCGATACGCTCGGAACTTCTTAAAAGGATTGGCCTTAAAATATAAGGTATAAGGGTCTATAAAAAAAATTGCACCTTCAATTGTTAGATACACTAATAATTGGAGGTGCAATTTTTTATGTCTGTGGTTCTTTCTCTGTACCCAACGATTGAAGTTCAGATTGCGTCAATCAAAACTGCTTCTCAAGTCAAACTTTTTCCTTCTCCAATGTTAATTGTTCATTTATCGAATATTTTGCTGTTGTTTTTGATTTAACTTCTTCTAACGTTGCATTGCCCATGAGTTCAACTAGCTCGTATTGACCTTCTTTCCATTTAAATACAGCTAATTCAGTAATAATCGTATCTGCCACACGTTGGGATGTAATTGGAAATGTACATTCGTCTACAATTTTTGGTGAACCGTCCGCAGAGACATGACTTGTCGTAATTATTATTTCCTTTGCACCTTCCAATAAATCCATCGCTCCGCCGACACCGATAATGTCTTTCCCAGGAATCGCCCAGTTCGCTATCCTTCCCATAGAATCAATTTGTAAAGCCCCAAGAACAGCTACGTCTATGTGCCCCCCGCGAATCATCGCAAAAGAATCGGCACTGCTGAAGTAAGACGCGCCCAATGCTTCCTTGACAGGCATCTTACCTGCATTTACGACTAATGGATCTATATTTTCCTCTTCTACAGAAGTAACACCAAGCATTCCATTTTCAGTATGAAGTATATGAAATTCGTCATCTATATAATTAGCGACCAATGTCGGGATTCCTATTCCAAGATTAATAATAGAATAAGGGGTAAGCTCCTTCGCCGCACGCTTCGCGATTAACTCCCTCATACTTTCTTCACCCCTTCTTTTGTTAATATCCATTCGCTTTTCACTATAGCATCTACATACAAATGAGGAGTCACAATGTCGTCAGGCGATAACTCCCCTACTTCCACAATTTCATCGACTTCAGCAATGACATAAGAAGCAGCCGTAGCCATGTTGGGATTAAAATTGCGAGCCGTCTTATAATAAACTAGGTTGCCCATTCGATCTGCTTTCCACGCTTTAATGATGGCAACATCCGCTTTTAAACTTTTTTGCAATAAATATTTCTCACCGTCAATTTCTTTTAATTCTTTACCAATTGCTAAATCTGTTCCTACTGCTGTTTTAGTATAAAACCCGCCAATTCCAGCTCCGCCGGCTCTTATCGCTTCAGACATTGTCCCTTGAGGTAAGAGTTCGATTTCAAGCTCTCCAGCATTGTAATATTTCGCAACATCACGATTACTTGTAAAATAAGAACCTATCGCTTTCTTAAATTTGCCTTGTCTTAAAAGAATTCCTAACCCTTCTCCTGATTCGCCCACGTTATTGCTAATCACTGTGAGTTCTGATACATCATGTTCCTTTAAGTACTCGATGACCGATAGCGGACATCCGATTAATCCGAAGCCGCCTACCATAATTGTCTGCCCTGACTTTATATTCCCAACGACGGCAGAAATGGTTTTCTGTTTATTTATCCTCATACTTCCATCTTCTCCTTTTCTTAATCGACTTCGCATAAAGAATATCTCACTTTTCAAATATAGAAATCACACACAAATAGGATTCTTTTGGATTGATGACTTCGTTTTTCCTTCATTCCCGTTCCAATCCCATGGCAGGACATCATAAGGAGTTTATTGTCATCGTATATATAATAAGATGCGGACGCCCTGGTCAAACTCTTCACATTCACTATTTCAACTATTCATTGTAAATTTTCGACAACTGTCGTGATCCCTTGTCCCCCACCAATGCAAAGAGTGACAAGACCGTATTTCACATCTCTTCGCGCCATCTCGTGAAGTAATTTAGTCATTAAGATTGCCCCCGTAGCCCCAATTGGGTGACCAAGTGCTATTGCTCCACCATTCACATTCACTTTATCAATATCCATTCCAGCCTCTTTGATGACGGACAACGCTTGTGCAGAGAATGCTTCGTTCAATTCAATCAAATCAATATCATCTATTGTTAAACCACATTGTGCCAAAGCTTTTTGTGTAGAACTGACCGGACCAATCCCCATTACCTCTGGAGAAACACCACTCACTGCTTGAGCAATAATTTTCGCTTTCGGTTTCAATCCATATTCTTCTAACTTTTTTCCCGACATCATAAGAACGGCTGATGCACCGTCATTTCTTCCACTCGCATTTCCCGCAGTGACAGAACCACCTTCTTTGAAAACTGTACGAAGTTTCGCCATCTGCTCTTTCGTAGATTTTCGTGGGTGTTCGTCAACTTCAAATGAAAGGCTGTTACCCCTATCTTTTACTTCGAACGGAACGATTTCATCTTTAAAACGACCTTCACTAATTGCATTTTCCGCAAGAAGTTGACTTCTCATTGCAAATTCATCTTGCTCTTCCCGTGAAATCTTATATTGGTCAGCCAAATTTTCAGCCGTATACCCCATAGTCAAATCCCCATACTTTTCAGCAGGTTGTGAGCATGGTTGACTTTCGGTGTTCGGATCCAATAGTAGTCCATTTCCTGCACCAAAACCGTAACGTGCATTTCGGATATAATACGGTGCTGTACTCATACTTTCTGCACCACCCGCAATAACAACATCTGATAACCCGAGCCTAATTTGCTGATCCGCATTGTTAATCGCTTGTAAACCAGATCCACATTGACGATGCACTGTATATCCTGGAACGGTCACTGGTAGTTCTGCTCTAAGAGTTGCTAAACGAGCCAAGTTTGACGTGTCTGCGCTTTGTTTTGCCTGACCCAAAATGACTTCATCGACTTCGATTTCTTTATTTGTTCTATCCATCAACTCTCTTATTACTTTTTCCGCCAACTGGTCGACAGTAACGTCTTTTAACGAACCACCCATTCGACCAATCGCAGTCCTTACCGATTCAACAATATAAGCCTCCCGCATTATGCCTTACCTCCATATTCACGTTTTAATTCGCCTGCGATAATGTTCCTTTGAATTTCAGAAGTACCTTGTATGTGCACCAATAAGCGTTGTGTATCCATTATGAGTTTTCCCTAGTTTAATTCCAACGACTTCCATCGATTCATCGTAACGTGGTTTAAAATCAATATCTTTTCGCGCTCCCCAGATGTCTTCCCCAAGCCAAAGTGGAATAATAACCGCTTCATCATTTAAGCGATGCTGAATATCGGTAAAATTCTGTTGACGCTTTTCTTGGTCGAATTCGCCGAAGCTTTCTTGAATCTCGTTTAATAGTTCTGGATTATTACGCCAACGGTAGACTCCAGTAGGTGAGAAAAAGAAAGTCAAATAATTTTCACCTTCAGTAGATGCCGCCGATGTATAAAAGAACATGTCATCCATCTTTCGACTTGACATTTGTTCCATATATACGCCCGTTAGTACTGACTTTCCGACCGACACGAGCAAAACTATGTTAGTAATCTTATAAAGCAGGCATTCCGATTTCCCTTCACCAACGGAATCTAGTTCCGCCAAGGGCAATTAAAGCATACATTAGTCTTTTTACTTAGTCAATACAAAGTATTCAGTTAGTTGTATTGTCAGTGCTCCTATATTTAACTATACAAATAACAGGCTACAGGGTGCCCATCTTCCATAACTGCAAGGGGTGGTGTTTGCGTTTTACATATCTCCATACAACTTACACAGCCTCTGGCGAATGATCCCGCTGTAGATAGCAAAGTTAGCTTTAAATATCTTATCCAGGAAAACAAGATCAGCTTCCGGCATTTTAGTTACCGTATTACACTTGTATACGCCTTGTTCAAGGCCTTTTAAAGACAATGGGTCAAACACTTCTTCAACAGAAGCATGAATCACAGTCTTCTCAAATCGTTTTGATATAGAAAGACAATAAGACGTGAAAGGTGCCAGAAGCATTATGCTTCTGGCACCTTTCACGTCTGGTACTAATTTACCCAAAACTATTCGCAAGGTAGATTTTCCATTATCTATTAAGGGGTCAGCTGAATTGATTGGCTGCAAACATTGCAATAACTTTTTTCGGCCGGCATCCGCATTGAATGGGATCCACCGCAACCACAATGGGCATACCGTGTACACATACACGGATTACACTTGCACTGGATGCCAGCATGGTGCCCTGCGGGTTGTTTTAACTGTTCAACATTAAATCCGCCATGCGGCATAGGCATATGTTGAATCGCTCCCGGATGCATAAACGGTTGGCACACTATACTGTAAACAGGTACCCAACCGCATGGAACGGGAAAGGTTGAATGACCATTTGCGGTATGAGGTTCCGCCCGTTCCCAAAACATATCCGCACTACTGACTGATTCTTTCATTTCTTCTCCCCTTTGATGCTATTAGTTAGAAATGCTTCTATCCCCAATCTAGGTTTACCGAATGTAGGTTGACCCTTTATGCTCCTCAAATGCAAGTGCATAGTGTTTGGAAATTCTACGCAATGCATCGCCTTTCACAAAATATGAATCCCCGGCTAAAACTTTCCCTTCCATCCATTCATCGTATAACCAAATGCACAGCCTTGTGACGCTAATTTCCGGCGGTACGCACCGTTTAGAATGCTCGTAGTGTACTTGCTGGGCAGGAAATCCGTCCTAGAAAATAGCGAGGAACAAAAAGGAAACCGATTGTGACTGCTGATTGAATGATGATTAGCGTTTTTTATGCTAAGCACCCAACAGCAGCTAATGCATAGAATAAATTGAAGATAATTAAGTACTGGAGGGTAAGCAATTGAATAAAACCAATGATTATTTTCCCCAAAATGATCTTACTTCCAATAAAAGAAACCAAGCCGCCAAGCTCGCAGTAATCGGTGAAGTGATTACTGCTTTAGGCGTTGTGATATCCACTTTGTCAACTGTTCTTGAATTCGAAACATCACAAGAAAACAATGAAATTAATGAAATGAAAGCGCAAATTAACTATTTAACAAGCGAGCTGAATAAACTTAAAGGCTCATGTTGCTGGGAGGATCATAATCGGGGGGTCAGATGATTTTAAAGAATGACAGAAAAAGCACCAGTTATGATGCTCATTCATTAGGTTCAAACCCATTTTCTAGTAAATCCAATATATCTTCCTTTTGCCAATCGAAATTACTCGCACCATTAATATACTCTCCGCTTTCGTCTACCCGTTGATATTTTTAGCAAGAGACATTCGGTTTTCAAGTAAATAAAGACTGTCAATAGATAATCTTCTGTTGTTCAACATTCATACTTTTGTTACTTATAATTTTCAAACTTATGTTTACTGAAATATAACGAGGGGTATACAACTATTATAGAAATAAAGGGAGGAATATATTATGAGCGGATTTAAAGACAAAATTGAAGGTGCGGTTGATAAAGTGAAGGGCGAGGTAAAAGACCAGTTCGGGAAATTAACGAATGACAAAGGTAAACAAATTGAAGGTAAAATCGATAAAGCAAAAGGTTCGATAAAAAATACAATTGGGGAAGTTAAAGATACACTTGATAAATAACATTTAGGGCGACTACTCTTGAATTTTGGGTAGTCGCCTTTCGTTTCGTCGGTATTGAAAGTAAAAGACCTTCAATAGACGATATCCTGTTGACTGAGGAATAAAAGTTATAGAAGTTTTTTCTCCATGGAAACAACTTTTATATTTATACCGTTTGGTTTATGTACAATTTCCTCATCATGGATACGATATCCTATCGAACTATATAATTTTATGTTTTTAGGCACAGTCATTCGAACTTTACACAGCATCTTAGTTTTTTCATTTTGTTTTGCATAGTCATCTAAAGACTTTAATATTCCCTTAGCAATGCCTTGCCCCTGTTTTTCTGGAATAACAGATAACCTATAAAAATAAACACCATTATCTGTTAATCGAAAACGAACCATCCCTACTGGTTCATCACCAATATAACTAATTAAAGCCTGTTCACCATCTTCTAACGCTGTTGATATAGTTTGTACCGTTTCCTCCAAAGCACTTGAAGGAGGTACTTCGTCTTTATATTCCATAAATGCTTTAATCATTAAGTCGTAAATTAATGGTGCATCCGATGCTTCTGCAATTTTAACTTTCATAATAAGTCCTCCTCTTTGTTTATCCTTTTTTGATGAAATAGTTTTCTTGTCGCTAATTCTACAACTATATAATGCTACATACTTTTCCAGATTAGTCTTTAACCTTTATCATATGAGTAGTGTTTAGACTTTGCAAACTCAAATAAAAAAGACGACTAACTCCCAAATAATGATGTGACCCCTTAAAGTTAGAGTTTTATATTAAGCAGCTTGTTGGCTGGTGTGAAGACGGTATTGTACCGGACTCATGCCCGCCAATTTCTGTTTGATTCGTTTGTTATTATAGTAATGAATATACAATTCGATATCACTTTTT